>JBQCCX010000132.1:0-2056 GCA_051961815.1 Xanthobacteraceae bacterium | reverse complement strand
CAAGCCGGACTTTCTCAAGATCAGCCCGAACAATCGCATCCCGGCGATCGTCGACCGCGACAACAATACGAGTCTGATGGAATCAGGCGCGATCCTGATTTACCTCGCCGACAAGACCGGCAAGCTTTTGCCCAAAAGCGGTGAGGCGCGCTACCGCACCTTCGAATGGCTGATGTGGCAGATGGGCGGGCCCGGGCCGATGTTCGGCCAGGTTCATCACTTCGTGAAATACAACAAGGGCAAAGCGCCCTATGCCGAGGAGCGTTATCTGAAAGAGGCGCACCGGCTCTACGGCGTGCTCAACAAGCGGCTCGCCGACCACGAATACGTCGCGGACCAATATTCGATCGCCGACATCGCGATCTGGCCGTGGGTGTCGCGTTTCGAATGGCAGACCGTCGATCTCAATCAATATCCGAACGTCAAGCGCTGGTACGTTGCAATCGCCAAACGCCCGGCGGTGCAGAAGGGCTACAAAGTGCCGAAGGACGTCGGCGAGGTGCCGATGCCGGGGTAGCTGCCGTGAGCCAAAGGTCGCAGCCGATTATGATTGACGTTCCCCGGACGCGGTGCAGCGCGGCAGCGGTGCACCGCAGATCCGGGGTCTTAACAAACTAAGCGCATCCAGATTCGGGGCTTGTTACGATCCCGGGTCTGCGGCGCATCACTTCGTGCTGCGCCGCGCCCGGGATACGATTTGGTGTTTATGAAAACACGTTACTTTGTGTACGTTCTCGCAAATCGTCCGAGAGGCGTTCTTTATATTGGAGTAACCAGCAATCTGCCGCAACGTGTATGGCAGCACAGGACCAAAACCGTTCCCGGATTTACGAAGAAATACGGAGTGACGCGCCTCGTTTATTACGAGGAGCATGCATCCATTCTACAGGCGAGAGAACGCGAACAGGTGCTTAAACGATGGCGCAGAGCTTGGAAATTCAAATTGATCGAAGATATCAATGCAGGTTGGCAGGACTTGGCCGACGAACTTGTCATGCTCTGAAGCACGTTCGCCGAACGCTGTGCAGCGCGACAGCAAAAGCGGTATAGTGAAAGCCAAGCCTTCAAGGAGCTCCCCATGGACGACATCACCAAGCGCGAACCGACCAAGATCACGGCCGAGGACATCAACCCGCGCTACAATTGGGGCCGCCACCTGCCGGTGCTCGGCACAATGGGCGTCGACTTCGAGGAGCGCGTCGATTACCGGCGCATGCACCGCTATCGCCTGGGCCGCGCGCAAGCGGCGCTGGAGGCTTCCGATCTCGGCGCACTGCTTCTCTTCGACGACAACAATATCCGTTACGTGACGTCGACCAAGATCGGCGAATGGGCGCGCGACAAGCTCTCGCGCTGGGCGTTGCTCACGCGCGGCGGCGAACCGATCCTGTGGGATTTCGGCTCGGCCGCGGTTCATCACAAGCTCTATTCGCCGTGGCTGAAGCCGGAAAATTGCAAGGCCGGCCTGGTCGGCCTGCGCGGCACCGTCGATCCCGCCTTCGGCTTGATGAAGCATCACGCCGAGGAAATGGCCTCGATCCTCAAAGCCGCCGGCGTCGCCAAAATGCCGATCGGCGTCGACATCATCGAGCCGCCGATGATGTTCGAACTGGAAAAAGCCGGCCTCAAGATCAAGGACGGCCAGCAGGTGATGCTGGAAGCGCGCGAAGTGAAATCGGCCGACGAGATTGCGCTGCTTAATCGCGCCGCGGCGATGGTCGACGGCGCCTATCAGCTGATCGACGAGGAACTAAAGCCTGGCGTGCGCGAGAACGATATCGTCGGGAAGGTGAACGAGTTTCTTTATCGCCACGGCTCTGACGACGTTGAAGCGATCAACGCCATTTCCGGCGAGCGCTGCAATCCGCATCCGCACAATTTCACCGACCGTATGGTGCGGCCGGGCGATCAGGTTTTCTTCGACATCCTGCAATCGTTCATGGGCTATCGCACCTGCTATTACCGCACCTTCAATGTCGGCCGCGCCACGCCGGCGCAGCAGGACGCCTACAAGCTCTGCCGCGAATGGCTCGACAAGGCGATCGATCTGATCAAG
>JBQCCX010000131.1:0-2247 GCA_051961815.1 Xanthobacteraceae bacterium | reverse complement strand
CCTGTTCGATCGCCGCGACGATGTTGGGATAGGCGCCGCAGCGGCAGATATTCCCGCTCATCAGTTCGCGTATCGCTTGCGCGTCATGCGCTCTGTTTTCACGGATCAGGCCGGCTGCCGAACAAATTTGCCCTGGTGTGCAATAGCCGCATTGGAAGGCGTCATGGTCGATGAAGGCCTGCTGTAGCGGATGCAGCGCGCCGTCTTTGGCCAGCCCCTCGATCGTTGTGATGTTCGCGCCATCTTTCATGACCGCGAGCGTCAGGCAGGAATTGATCCGACGACCTTCGACCAGAACCGTGCAGGCGCCGCATTGGCCGTGATCGCAGCCCTTCTTCGTCCCTGTCAGGCCCAGATGGATCCGAAGCGCGTCAAGAAGCGTGGTCCATGGGGCGAGAGTTAATCTTTGCGGCACGCCGTTGACATTAAGCGTGATCGTTATTTTGGCCGGCGGCAATAATTTTTGGCCTGGTTTGCGGACCGCTGATGTTTTCGCCATCGCATTGCCTCGCTGGCGCCGCTCTCTCGTGCCGATGCGGGCCGGTGCCGCCGTTCCCATTCAGCTAGTAGGCCATAGTGCGATCCGCAATGTTAGCCGCAAAATCAAAAACAAGACGTCAGGCAACTGACACAAGGGGCAAATCACTGTCGACGCGGAACCGCAGGTCGTTCTCTTCAAAAAAACCAAAATCAGGAGCCAAAGCAGCACACAGGCGGCGAAATCTTGATATACTTTAAATAAGAGCCAGTGGGGCGTGATGAGATTTCCACGGCGAACGCTTTTACATTGGTTAGCCGCCGGCAGCGCGGCTTTGTTGACTTCGCGTGTGGCGCGGGCGCAATCCTTTCCGGCACGGCCAATCACCATCGTGGTGCCGTTCCCGGCCGGCGGACCAACCGACACGTTAGGCCGCGTGCTCGCCGACCGGATGAAGAATGCGCTCGGTCAGTCGGTCATCATCGAAAACCTTACGGGAGCAGCAGGGACGATCGGCAGCACCCATGTGGCGCGTTCGCCTCCCGATGGCTACACGCTTATTCTCGGTCATTGGCAAACGCATGTCGTCAACGGCGCTACCTTTAACCTGCCATTCGACGTCGTTGACGACTTTGCGCCGATTTCACTGATTGCAGATTGTCCGATGTGGCTGGTTGGACGGTCGGGCCTTGCAGCACAAAACCTGCAGGATCTCGTTGCCTGGATGAAGGAAAATCCCGGCAAGGTGACGGTTGGAATCGGCGGCGTTGGCGGCGGCGCTGATGTCGTCGGAACCTATTTTCAGAAAAACACCGGAACGCGAGTCCAGTTCGTGCCGTATCGCGGAGCTGCGCCGATGATGCAGGATCTATTGGCCGGGCACATCGACCTGACTTTCACGCAGGTGGCAAGCGCGTTGGCGCAGGCGCGCTCCGGTCAGGTCAAGCCGTATGCCGTGATGGCCAAGGCACGATGGGCGGAGACGCCCGATACGCCGACAAGCGACGAAAGCGGCATACCGGGTCTTTACGCCTCGTTTTGGCATGGACTGTGGGCTCCGAAGGGCACGCCACCGAAGGTCATTGCCGAACTTGATCGTGCGGTCGTCGAAAGCCTGTCCGATCCAATCGTGCATCAACGCTTTATCGAACTCGGACAGGAACCCTGGCCGCGCGACAAACAAACGCCAGATGGGCTCGCCGCGCAGCAAAAAGCTGAGATCGAAAAATGGTGGCCGATCATTAAAGCGGCCGGAATCAGGGCGGAATAATAGAAGGCATAAGCGTCCAGTCAGTGATGGCTGGCCCAGACGTCACTTCGGGCGCCGCGTTCTCAATTCGGAAACGCGGGCCTATTCAGAAAGACGAAGCAAAGCGGCCGGGCGGGGAAGACTATGCAGTCTCAAAATAAAAGAGGCCGTGAAATCTGTACGGCCTCGCCATCTCGCAAACAAGCCTGATCGGCCCGCGGCAGATTACTGCGGCCAGCCGCAGTTATACCAAACGTGGGTGCAATACATCCATGTCACCGCCTGGCCTTCGGTGCTGCCCGCGGCCCGCTCCAGCGTGTCGTCTGGAACATCGAAATTGAAAATGAGCTCGTCAGTTTCGACGCAATCGGAAATGTCCGTGTTCATGGAACCATCCCCATAAATCTCTGGTGCCATTTTGCAATAATACTTCGAAACAGCAAGCCTGACGAGTCGAAATGGCAGGGGGATGCATCTGATACCAAATAATGGACGAGCGGATAGCGCAGCGGTTGCTGAA
>JBQCCX010000130.1:0-5654 GCA_051961815.1 Xanthobacteraceae bacterium | reverse complement strand
AATGCCCAGCGACACATAGATGGAAACGATCAGAGCCTTGTCGGCCAGCGGATCAAGGTAAGCGCCAAGCTCGCTTTTCATGTGGAAGCGCTTGGCGAGGAAGCCGTCGACGGCATCGCTGATGCCGGCGGCGAGAAACAGAGCGAATGCGATTCGCATCTCGCCTAGCGTGATTGCCCAGACCACGATGGGCACCAGCAAGATCCGTCCCAAGGTGATGAGATTTGGGATACTCAAACCGCCCCCAGCTGCGTACCGCTTGCGCGGCCCCCTCGCCGCGCGGTCCTCTTTTTGCGAACGCGCGGCAGACTGGCGAATCTGCGATTCCGGCGTTCGATCCGAAGCCACAATATAGCGGCGCCGGCGCGCTTGCGCACCCGGCGATTCCGACGTAGGAGGCCCGCGACGGGTTATCCGGATTGGTGATTTCGTGAAAGACGCTCGCTACGCGGCCGCCGGTGTCGACATCGATGCCGGCAACCGCTTGGTGGATTTGATAAAGCCCCTGGTGCGCGCAACCGCGCGTTCCGGCGCCGGAGCTGAAATTGGCGGCTTTGGCGGGCTGTTCGATTTGAAAGCCGCCGGTTTTGCCGATCCGATCCTGGTCGCAGCCACCGATGGCGTCGGCACCAAGGTCAAGATCGCGATCGAGACATCGCGGCATGACACGATCGGGATCGATCTGGTCGCGATGTCGGTCAACGATCTCGTGGTCCAGGGCGCCGAACCGCTGTTCTTTCTGGATTATTTCGCGTGCGGAAAACTTGATCCCGCTATCGGGGCGGCGGTGGTCAAGGGCGTTGCTGGGGCCTGCCGGGAGGCCGGCTGCGCACTGATCGGCGGCGAAACCGCGGAAATGCCCGGCCTCTATCAATCAAGCGATTACGATCTTGCCGGCTTTGCGGTCGGCGCGGCGGAACGAAACCAAATCCTGCCGCGCGCCGACATTGCCGCAGGCGACGTTGTGGTCGGCCTGCCGGCGAGCGGCGTGCATTCCAACGGTTTCTCGCTGGTGCGCAAAGTCGTGCGCGACGCGGGGCTCGACTGGAAATGTCCCGCGCCATTCGCGCCGGGCCAAAACCTCGGCGAAGCGTTTTTGACGCCGACGCGCCTTTATGTGCGATCCTGCCTCGCCGCGATCCGCGAAAGCAAAGCGGTCAAGGCGCTCGCCCATATCACCGGCGGCGGCTTTGTCGACAACATTCCCCGCGTGCTGCCGTCCGGGCTCGGGGTCCGCATCGCGCTCGAGCGCGTGCCAGTCCTGCCGGTGTTCAAATGGCTGGCTGCCACGGGGCAGATCGCCGAGCACGAAATGCTGCGCACGTTCAATTGCGGCATCGGCATGGTGGCCGTACTGGATTCCGGCAAAGCGGATGCGGCGCTCGAAATGCTCGCCAAACATGGCGACAAAGCCATTCGCCTTGGCGAAGTCGTGGCCGCTGAAAAGAGCGCGATCGCTTTTAGCGGGCAACTCGATCTCGCCTGGCCGCAAAAATGAACAAGAAGCGCGTCGCCGTTCTGATTTCCGGACGCGGCTCGAACATGACGGCGCTGATCGAGGCCGCCAAAGCCGACGATTATCCGGCGGAGATCGTGCTCGTCCTGTCCAACGAGCCGGATGCCGCCGGTCTTGGGCGGGCGCGTGAGTCCGGAATTACCACCGCCGTGATCGATCACCGGCCGTTCGGCGGCGATCGCGAAGCTTTCGAGCGCGCGCTCGATGACGTCCTTGGCAAATACCGGATCGACATCATCTGCCTCGCCGGCTTCATGCGGCTTTTGACGGGCTGGTTCATCACGCGCTGGAGTGGCCGCATTCTCAACATCCATCCGGCGCTGCTGCCGGATTTGAAAGGGCTGCATACACACCGCCGCGCGCTTGCCGCCGGCGTGAAACGGCACGGTGCGACCGTTCACTTCGTGGTCGAGGAGACCGATGCCGGCCCCATCATCAGTCAGCAATCCGTTCCGGTGCTGCCGGGCGACACCGAGGAGGCGCTCGCCGCGCGGGTTCTGGAAATCGAGCACCGGATCTATCCGGAAGCCCTGCGGCTGGTCGCGCAAGGCCGCGCGAAGTTTGCGGCGGAGCAAACGGCAATAAAAAACCCCCGGGTGTGAGACCGGGGGCTACGAGAAGCCGGGCCAAGCCAGCTTTGTTTCACGCAACTTTCAGATTTTCCGCCGAGGTTCGGCCGCGGTTGGTAACAAGTTCGTACTCGACCGTTTGGCCCTCGTTGAGCGAGCGCAAGCCGGCGCGCTCAACGGCCGAGATGTGAACGAACACATCCTTGTCGCCGGTCGCGGGCTTGATGAACCCGTAGCCCTTGGTCGGATTGAACCACTTGACGGTGCCCTTCTGCATCGTCTGTCTCCTACGTCAGTCCAGATGTCAGCGAAGACACGGACGCAGACGCTGCACATCGCGTGCATTTCCGCAGTACGCGTCACAAGCCAGATTTTGGGGAAGAGTCCGAAGCGGGGAAGTCCGAGGCGATCTTATCGGCAAGGCAGCACCGGCCGGAAGGCCAAAATCCGATTGCACTCACAACAAGCACGAGAAATGCGGCGCAAGCATGGCTGCGTATCAACGATGCGTTGCCCAGATCTGAAAAATTTTACTGATGAAGATTCTCTTGGTTCTTTCCTGTCTTGAAGAACTATCAGAACGCACTTCGCGCAACCGCTGCCACAATCCGCCGGCAGCGACGGCGAACGCCGCGCCGGCCACCGCACCGGCAAACTCCACTTGCCTGAGCGCTGCATCGCCAAGCGGCGCTAAACGCGAAGCCACGGCCGGATCGGTGGCGATTGTCTCTCCGGCAATCCAGCCCAAGAGCGCGGCGCCGAGCCATATCAAAACCGGGAATCGGTCCAAGAGCGAGGCGATAAGCGCCGCCCCGGCGACAAGCAGCGGGATCGATATCGCCAGACCGATCGCAAGCAAAAGGTTATTGCCACGCGCTGCGGCGGCGATCGCCAGCACATTGTCGAAGCTCATGATGATGTCGGCGACCACAATCACCAAGACCGCGCGCCACAAATGAGCGACGGCTTCGATCTGGTTTCGGTCGGAATGTTCAGGGACGAGCAGTCGAGCTGAAATGTACAACAGGCCTGCGCCGCCGATCAGCTTGAGATAGGGCAGCATCAAAATCGAAGCGAGGACCACGGTAAAAACGATGCGCAGCACCGCCGCCAAACCGGCGCCGATTATCAGGCCCCATCGCCGTTGCGGCTGCGGCAGGTTGCGGAAGCCATCGCGATCACGATGGCGTTGTCGCCGGAGAGCAACACATTGATGAAGATGATTTGGCCGACGGCGAGCCAGAAGGTCGTTAAGCCGAACTGGCTGATGTCGACACTCAGCCAATCGTGCCACCACGACGAACCTAAAAAACCGGTGATCGCCGCCACCATCCGCCAAACTCAGCCGACAATCTCATTGCCCGAAAAAAACTGGGTAATTTCCTTCACCGCGGTTTCGGCCGCGTCCGAGCCGTGAACCGAATTCTCGCCGATCGATCTGGCATGGACCTTGCGAATGGTCCCGGCCGCGGCTTTGGCTGGATCGGTCGCACCCATGATGTCGCGATAGGCGACGACTGCGTTGTCGCCTTCGAGAACTTGCACCACCACCGGGCCGGACGTCATGAAGTCGACCAGTTCGCCGAAAAACGGACGCTGGCGATGAACCGCATAAAAGGTCTCGGCCTGCTCGCGGGTCATCTTGATCCGCTTTTGCGCAACGATACGCAAACCGGCCTGTTCGATCATCGCGTTGATGGCCCCCGTCAAATCGCGGGCGGTCGCATCGGGTTTGATGATCGAGAAGGTGCGCTCGATCGCCATCAAATTATCCTTTGGGATTATAAAAAGTGTGAGACCGCGCGGCTTATAGACCGTCGCTCGCGCGTCGGGCAAGCGCGATAGGCGCCGCGCCTGCTCGATATCTGCCGCGAACGAGGAGGATCGCCGGCCCGGCCTGGGCGTTTTGCTTTGGCGGATTCTGCGTCACGATGTTTCATTGCGTTTTCAGCGCGATAGCCATGAAGCTTGATCTCTTTCCAGCCAATAACGATCGCTGTATACGAGCGGGCAGAAAGCGCGCGGAGAAGTAACATGGACGCAAAGACTGACGACAAGAGCGCGGGCCAATGCCCGGTAATGCACACAGCCAGGACCAACCGCGACTGGTGGCCGAAGCAACTGAACCTTGACGTCCTGCACCGGAACTCCAGCCTGCCCGATCCGATGGGGAAGGCGTTTGACTATGCCAAGGAGTTCAAGAGCCTCGACCTCAACGCCGTGGTGAAGGATCTGCAGGCGTTGATGACGGACTCGCAGGCGTGGTGGCCGGCCGACTTCGGCCATTACGGCGGCCTGATGATCCGCATGGCATGGCACAGCGCCGGCACCTATCGCATCAGCGATGGCCGCGGCGGCGCCGGCGCCGGACAGCAGCGGTTCGCGCCGCTCAACAGCTGGCCGGACAATGCCAACCTCGACAAAGCGCGCCGGCTGTTATGGCCGATCAAGCAGAAATACGGCCGCAAACTCTCATGGGCCGACCTGATGGTTCTGGCCGGCAATGTCGCGCTGGAGTCGATGGGCTTCAAGACGTTCGGTTTCGGCGGCGGACGCGCCGATGTCTGGGAGCCTGAAGAACTTTACTGGGGTCCTGAAGGGACCTGGCTCGGCGACGAGCGCTACAGCGGCGAACGCCAGCTCGCCGAACCGCTCGGCGCCGTGCAGATGGGCCTGATCTACGTCAATCCGGAAGGGCCGAACGGCAAACCGGACCCGGTCGCGGCGGCCAAGGACATCCGCGAAACATTCTTCCGCATGGCGATGAACGACGAGGAGACCGTCGCGCTCATTGCCGGCGGCCATACTTTCGGCAAGACCCACGGCGCCGGCGACGCGTCACTGATCGGCCCGGAGCCGGAAGGCGCCGCGCTCGAAGATCAAGGCCTCGGCTGGAAGAGCAAATTCGGCAGCGGCTACGGCGCCGACGCCATCACCGGCGGTCCGGAGGTCACCTGGTCGCAGACGCCGACCAAGTGGAGCAATCACTTCTTTGACAACCTGTTCAACAATGAATGGGAGCTGACCAAGAGCCCGGCCGGCGCCTGGCAGTGGAAGGCGAAAGGCGCCGATGCCACGATCCCGGATGCGCACAACAAGTCGAAGAAGCATGTGCCGACCATGCTGACGACCGACCTGTCGCTGCGGATGGACCCGATCTACGAGAAGATCTCGCGACGGTTCTACGAGCATCCCGAGGAATTCGCGGACGCCTTTGCCCGGGCGTGGTTCAAGCTCACGCATCGCGACATGGGACCGATCCATCGCTATCTGGGCCCGCTGGTCCCAAAGGAAATCCTGATCTGGCAGGATCCAATCCCCGCGGTGAACCACCCGCTCATCGGCGAGCAGGACGTCGCCGCTCTCAAAGCCAAGATCCTCGCTTCCGGACTGTCGGTGTCGCAACTGGTCTCGACTGCTTGGGCGTCGGCATCCACGTTCCGCGGCTCCGACAAGCGCGGCGGAGCGAATGGCGCGCGCATCCGGCTTGCGCCGCAGAAGGATTGGGAAGTCAATCAGCCGAAGCAGCTTGCCGCAGTGCTGGCGAAGCTCGAAGCGATTGCCAAAGA
>JBQCCX010000129.1:0-11814 GCA_051961815.1 Xanthobacteraceae bacterium | reverse complement strand
TCTTCCGCGCCCGGATGCACATGCACGAATGGCATTTGCGGGCCGGGAATGTCGAACAGCGTATAATGTTGCGAGGGTAATTCGCCGAGCCGGGCGCCGACGGCGACGACCAGGTCTGAGGCTTTGATGCGTTCGAGCAGCTTCGGATTGGGGCCGATGCCGAGATCGCCGGCATAACAGGGATGGGTCTGGTCGAACAGATGCCCGCGCCGGAACGTCGTGCAAACCGGCAGCGCGTATTTTTTGGCAAAGGCAGCGATGCGGTCGCAAGCATGTTGCGACCAGCGGCTGCCGCCGAGGATCACGATCGGCGCGCGGGCGCCGCTGAGCAGTTCAGCGAAACGTTGCATTTCCGCCGCGCCCGGCGATGTTTCGATCGGGGCAAAGGGCGGCGCGTCGCCGACGGCGATGCGCTCAATCAGCATATCCTCCGGGATCGCGACCACGACCGGACCGGGCCGGCCATTGGCGGCGGTGTGAAAGGCGCGCGACACGAGCTCCGGCACGCGCGCAGGGTCGTCGATTTCAGTGACCCACTTCGCCATCGAGCCGAACACGGCGCGATAATCGAGCTCCTGAAACGCTTCGCGCTCGCGGGTGTCGCGCGCGACCTGGCCAACGAACATCACCATCGGCGAAGAATCCTGGCGCGCAATGTGAATGCCGTGCGCGGCATTGGTCGCGCCCGGACCGCGGGTGACGAAGCAGACGCCCGGCCGGCCGGTCACCTTGCCGAGCGCCTCGGCCATGATCGCCGCCCCGCCCTCCTGGCGACAAACGGTCACCGTGAGATCGCTGTCATGGAAGGCATCGAGCACCGCCAGATAGCTCTCGCCGGGCACGCAGAAGACCTGGCGCACGCCATGAATGCGCAATTGGTCGACTAGGACCTCGGCCGCGCTACGCAAATTGTCCTTACCGCGCATCGGCGTCTCCCTCACAAGTTGCCGTCTGGCTGCCCGCGCCTTGTCGACAGGCCGGTTATCGGCATGCCGGACGCTCCATAGCGCAATCGGTGGCTCTCCGTAACGGGAAGTTGCCGAGGGCAACAAGACCCCCAAGGAGTTTCGTCGCCGCCGGACCTGGCTGATTGACTAAGCCCTGCAGATCGCGACATAAGCTCCCGGCACAAGGGATCGCAAAGGATCGATTATGGCGAGCACTGCATCGAGCGCGACGGCCGGCCACCCGCCGACGGCAACGCGGCGCGATTTTCTCTATATCGCGACCGGGACGGTCGGCGCCGTCGGGGCGGCAGCGCTTTTGGTGCCGCTGATCGATCAGATGAATCCCGACGCTTCGACGCTGGCGGCCGGCGGACCCGTTGATCTCGACATCAGCAAGATCGATGAAGGCCAGCAGGTCGCGATCCGCTGGCGGCAGCGTCCGATTTTCGTGTTCCGGCGTTCCAAGCAGACGCTGGAGGCGATGCAGAGCAAAGACATGACCTCGCAGCTCGCCGACCCCAATTCTGATCAGCTGCAGCAGCCCCCGTATGCCACCAACTGGCATCGTTCGCTCAAACCCGAACTCGGCGTGCTGGTCGGCATCTGCACGCATCTCGGCTGCATCCCGTTGTTCTACCCCAATGCGAGCGCGACCACGCCAGTTACCAGTTGGCTCGGCGGCTATTTTTGTCCGTGCCATGGCTCGAAATACGACCCGGCCGGGCGCGTATTCTCAGGCGTGCCGGCGCCGTACAATCTGCCGGTGCCGCCCTATCGTTTCGTCAACGAAAAGACCCTTCGCGTCGGCGAGAACGACGCCAGCGCCGCGGCCTGGAATTTCGATTCGATCCGCCAGCTGTAAGCAAGCCGCCTCAACCGCTCGGCCGCACCTTGCGCGAGCTTGCCGGGCGCCATTGCGCAGCCGAGGTCGCGCCGGGAACTTGCCGCGCCAACATCCACAGCCGACCGGTCCCGATGGCGATGCCCCAACTGGCAAGCAGCGCGCCAGCAAAGACCAGTAAGGCTTTGACGATCGCCGGCAGCATCGCGCCAAGCAACGCATATTGCAGCCACACCACGAAGACGTAGTGCACCAGATAGATCGCATAAGCGCTGTCGGAAAGTGAATCGGTGAGCGCCGAGCGCGCGGTGCCAAAGCGCAGAAACACCGCAGTGAAGCCAAGGCACACGGTCGCCACCACCAATACGACCGCGAGATAGGAACACAAATCGATGGCAAGATTCCCGTGGCCAAAGGCCGACGGCGCCATCGTTATCATCCACAGCAGAAACGAACCGCCAATGCCGGCTAGCCAAACGCGCCACCGTCGAGCCAGCGCACCGTCAGGCTGCAGCAGCCCGCGGTTGATGCCCTGCGCGCCGACACCGACGCCGGCGAAAAAGTAAACGAAATAGAGCAGCGGACGGTCGGGCTGCCAATCGAATGGACCGAATTCAGCCCAGTCGGAGACACCGTACGCAAAGGCGAGCGGCAGATACGCCGCCGCGGACACCGCCAGCAGCACGACAAAATAGCGGCGCGGCGTTGTGCCCGCCGACGCCGAGAACCGGCCCAGCATGTCCATCAAATGCGGCGCCGCGAGATAGAGCACGATCGCCAAAATGTCGAACAGCAACAATTGCCATAAAAACCATAGCGGACCGCCGGGCCAGAACGGCAGCGCGGTCCAATGCTGCCAATAAGCGAGCCAGCTCGGATCGGCGGCGGTGACGCGATAGACCGGATAATAGGCGATCGGCATCAACACATAGACGCCGAACACAAACGGCAGACCGATCCGCAACAGCCGGCCGTAAAGAAAATTCCAGCTTCCTCTGCGAATGAGCGACGGCCACACAAAGATGCCGGACAAAAAGAACATCACCGGCATCAGCGCGACGTATTGAAAGGCCGCGAAGATGTCGAGCGGCAGCCACCGCTGACTGTCGAGGATCGGCGTCGCCAGCCAATGGTATGGCGGACTGTCAAACGGCTCCGGCGCCGCCGGCTGCGATGCGAGATAGGCCAGCACCGAATGAAACGACACCACCATCACGATGGCGAAGGCGCGAAGATTCTTGAGCGCCTGGCTTGCCTGCGATCGGCTTGATCTGGCGGCGCGCTGCGCCTTGTCGCGGGGACCGCGCGCAGAAGACTCAGGCATGAGCGGCCCGCCTCGCCGGACCGTGGCGCGACGCGCTAATCTCATTGCGAAGCCTCAGAACGATATCGGCGGGATCGCGCACCGGGACACCGAAGCCGTACCACGCAGTCGCTTCATTCGTCCGCTTGCGGAGCTTGGAGCCGACGACATCGAATTTTTCGGCACTCGCCAGCTCGATACCTCCCGGCAACGGCTCGAAGGCGACCTGGGCGGCGCCGGTCTTCGGATTGACGAAGGCGTGGACTGCGCCGCCGAAAGTCCACCGCGCCAAGCCCGCGCCGCCAATAAAGCGTGACAGCGCATCGCCGGTGCCGTGCCGATGATTGCCATTGTGCGGCCTGGAAGCGTTCGCGACCCGCTCGGTGGTCGCCGCCGCCGCCTCGGGCGGCGAAACGATCGCTGCCAGAAACGACGCCTCGCGCCCAAACTGGCTTGCAAGCTTGTCGTAGAACGCTTCCGCAGCGAGATCGCCCTCGGCGTCTCTGGCGTGCTCGGTGAATCGCCGGTGGAAATGCCGCGATAGCCACTCGGCGACGAGCGGCGCAACAATGGCGTCGGCATAACCCGTGGCGTAGCCGACCGTGATTGTCGTTCGCGGTCCTTTGGCTTGGCGGCCATCGATGCAGAGCACCGTGGGCAGCACAAGTTCGACGCCCGCAAGCTGCAGATTTTTGCCGCGTGTCGTCTTCATGCCGCGCCCCCTCGCCGGGCCCGTGGCTGGCGCGTCTGTGCTCGCGGTCTTATCAGGCGCTGAGCAGAGGAGGCGCCGATTGCTTTCAGGGCGGCTGACCCGCTGAGCAGCACCTGGCGATCGATCTTGCCGGTGCCGGTCTTTGGCAGGTCCGGCAGGAACGCCACGAACCGCGGATATTTGTAGGGCGCCAGTTTGCGTTTGACGTGATCCTGCAGTGCCCGCGTCGCCGACTTGTTGTCACGCACCGGTTCGGCCGCGACGACGAAAGCTTTCAGCGCCATTCGCCGGTCGGGGAGTTCGAACGGCAGCACGACACATTCACGCACGGAGGGATGGTCGAGCAGGCAGCGTTGCACTTCGATCGGATTGACCCACTGACCGGAGACCTTGATCAGGTCATCCTTGCGACCCCGGAAAAAGTAAAACCCATCGGCGTCGCGAACGAAACGGTCACCGGTGAACATCCAGCCGGCTTCGCGGATTGTTTCCGCGCTTCGCTCCGGCCGATTCCAGAACATCGGCGTACTGGAATGCCCGCGAATCCACATCACGCCTTCGCAACCGTGTCGAACCTCGTTGCCGAGGTCGTCCTTGAGCGCAATTTCATAACCCGGCACGCGCATGCCGGCGGCGCCGGCCTTCTTGCGTTCCGGAGTATTTGACAAATACACGTTGAGCATTTCGGTCGAGCCGAGGCAGTCGATGATTTCCAATCCGGTCGCCGCCTTCCAGGCCTCGACTATTTCCGGCGATAGAATTTCGGCGGCCGAGACGGCGAGCCGCAGCGAAGAAAAATCCACGTCCCGGATCTCGGGCGCGTGCGTCAACATCGTGTAGAGCGTCGGCAGGCCATAAAACACCGTGGGCCGATACCGTGCGATCGCCGCGAACACCGCCGCCGGCGTCGCTCGCCCCGGCGTTAGCAGCGATGTCGCACCTACAGAAAACGGAAAGGTGATCGAATTGCCAAATCCGTAAGAGAAGAAAATCTTCGGGACCGAGAAGCAAACGTCATCGGACGTGAGCTTGAGCACGGCCCGCGCATAGGACTGATGCGTGTAGGCCATGTCGTGCTGCAGATGCACGATCCCCTTGGGCCGTCCGGTGGACCCGGACGAGTACATCCAGAACGCCATGTCGTTGCGGTGCGTGTCGGCGCAAGCCAATCGCTCCGCAAACGATGCCACCCATTCCTTCGCCATCTTGACTTCAACGCCGCGCAACTCGCCGCTTGGCTCACCGTTGACGACGACCAGCGTCTTCAACGGGGTGCGCCCGCCGCAAGCGGTCTCGAAGCGATCGCAAAACTCGGCTTCGACCACTGCCGCTTCGGCGCCGGAATCCTCGAGATAGAATCGCAGCAGATCCGGCGGAGTGAGCACATTGATCAGGATCGGTACAAATCCGGCGCGGACCGCGCCAAAGAAAGCCGCCGGGTAGATCGGCGTGTCATCGAGCATCATCAAGATGCGGTCGCCGCGCGAAAGCCCGAGTGCAGCGAAAGCATTGCCCCAGCGCGCCGCATCGGCTGCAAGTTGCGCATAGCTGCGCTCGCCCGCGGGACCGATAACGGCGGGCCGCTCGCCGCGCCCGGCGTCGAGGTTGTCGAACAGGACCGCGCTCGCGTTGTAGCGCTCGGGAATCGCAAAACCGATTTCCCGCGCGCCCGGGGAATCCCACGGCACCCGATCCGGCAAAGACAAAGCGTCCGCATTATTCGTCGACACCTCCACACCGGCCGGCTCTGCCGTCGGCCGCGCGGGCGAACAATCCGGAAAATCGAGCTTCGCCATGAGAAGCTTCCACACTTTTTACTGGTCTGCCGCCGCCGCAATCGGCCGCGGACTTGTTCGATGGATTTCTGATTGGGGTCTTGCTGCGGATTGTGTCGGGCTTCTCACCGATCCTGTGGTCCTTCGGCAATCAGACGTCCGCGCCCCGGCGAGCGAAGGCCCAAGTCGACGGCACATCGATCCCCGACTCATGGCATCCGCTCGCGCCGTCAACGTGTGGGAATTTCATTAGTTCCCGTGACTTAACGGGGTGGAAGGCAAACCGGCGGCCTGCCCGCTCCACGCGTGGAACAGGCCGGATCGATCACGCGTTGTTCGCACGCGCCTTAGACCGGCAAAGCCGTCGGCTCGCAGGCGACCGCCTGCGCGACTTTGACCGATATCAACCGTCCTTGGACCGAACAGCACGCGTGAACAATCATGTCGCTTGTTTTAACGCTGGCATCGCGAAATCTGTTTCAAGATCGGCTGCGATTCATCGCGACATTGATCGGGATCGTGTTCTCGGTTGTGCTGGTCATGGTGCAGATGGGGCTTTATCTCGGCTTCGGGCGGATGGTCACGACGATGATCGACCATGCCAGCGCCGATCTATGGGTGGTTTCGAAAGGCGCCACCAGTTTCGAAGATCTGACCTTGTTGGACATCAGGACGCGCGATCGCCTGCCCGGCATCAATGGCGTAGCCGCAGTGATTCCCGTCGTGATCGGCTTTGCCGACTGGCGACGGCAGTCGGACGGCCGGGTGAAGCCGGTCTTCGTGATCGGATCAGACCTCGATGCCAAGGCGCTGGTGCCGTGGAATTTGGTCGACGGCAATCTTGACGCTCTGCGCGCCAGCAACGCCGTCGCCGTCGACCGAACCTATTTTGGCGATTTGGGCGTGTCCGGCGTCGGCTCGACCGCCGAGATTCGCAGCCAGCCCGCCACCGTCGCCGCGATCACCGACGGCATCCGCTCCTTCACGACGACGCCGTATATCTTTGCCGACCTAGCGCGTGCCCGATCCTATATCGGTCTGCCCCCGACCAAGTTCAATCATTTCATCATCCAATTGCGGCCCGGCGCGGACGTTCGCACGGTTCAACATGACATGCAGGCCGCCGCGCCGGACGCCGATGTGCTGACGCCGGCCCAGTTTCGCGACCGCAGCCGATCGTTTTGGCTGTTCGGCACCGGCGCGGGTGCGGCGCTGTTCGCCGGAGCATTGCTCGGCGTGATCGTCGGCACCGTCATCGTCGCGCAGACGCTTTATTCCAGCACCAAAGATCATCTCTACGAATTCGCCACACTGCGCGCGATCGGCTGCTCGAACCGCTACATCTACCGGGTGATCATCTGGCAGGCGCTGTTGAACGCCGTGATCGGCTTCGCACTCGCCACCGCGATCGGATACGTGGTGGTGCTGGTGACCGCCAAGTCGGCGCTGCCGATCGTTATCACCCCTCCCCTGGTCGGCGGCTTGTTCGCGCTCACGATCGTGATGTGCGTCGGCTCTGCGGTGACGGCGATCATTCGCGTCGTTCGCATCGATCCAGTCATGGTGATGTCGCGATGATCATTCCCATCATTGAAGCGCGCAATGTGAGCAAGGTTCTTGGCGCCGGCGCCGGACAGGTACGCGCGCTCAAAAACATCGCCCTTTCGATTACCGGCGGCAAGCTGACCGTGTTGATGGGTCCGTCCGGCAGCGGCAAGACCACGCTATTGTCGATTCTCGGCTGCATGCTGGCGCCGACCGAAGGCAGCATTTTCATTTGCGGGCATGCGACCCAAGGCGCCGGGCCCGAGCAGCTTGCCAGCATCCGCCGCCAGCACATCGGCTTCGTGTTCCAGTCGTTTCACCTGTTCCCGACCTTAACGGCCGAGGAGAACGTGCGGCTTGCATTGGATGTTCGCTCTGAGCAACGCCGCCGCGCGAGGGACAAATCGCGCCAGGTCCTGGAGCGGGTCGGACTTGGCCATAAAGCCAGGGCGTTTCCGCGCGATTTGAGCGGCGGCGAACAGCAGCGCGTCGCGATCGCCCGCGCGATTGTCGCCGAGCCTTCGGCGATCCTCGCCGATGAGCCGACCGCGGCGCTGGACGGCACCAATGGCCAGGCGATCATGACCCTTCTCGCCGGCATCGCCCGGGACCACGGCCGCGCCGTGCTGGTCGTGACCCACGATACCCGGTTGCTCGAGTTTGCCGATCGCATCCTCTACATCGAGGACGGCGCGCTGACGCATGAAGAGCGGCCCGGCGCGAATGTCTTTCGGCTGCGCGCCTGAGCGTATTCAGTCATCCCGGACATGCGCGGCAAATGGGGTGCTTTCGGCGCCGCGCTCGCCGATAATGCCGCATGGCTTTCGATCCACGGAGCCTCGGGGTCGCCACCGCGGGCTTTGCCGCTTTCGTCAATCTCTATTCGCCACAAGCATTGCTGCCGGAACTGGCGCGCGAGTTTCACGTCAGCCCCGGCGAAATCAGCGCGCTGATGACCGCGGGCACCGCCGCGATAGCGCTCTCGGCGCCGTTCACTGGCGCGCTGGCGGACGTCGCCGGCCGCAAGCGCCTGATCACCGTGGCCATGTTCGCGGTGGTGGTGCCCATGATAATCATGACTTACGCGGGCAGCGTGCCGCAGCTGATCTTCTGGCGCTTCGTCCAGGGGCTGCTGCTGCCGCCGATCTTCGCCGTCACCGTGGCTTATATCGGCGATGAATGGCCGCCCGCGGACGTGACACGGGTCGCGGGGCTTTACATCTCCGGCTCGGCGATCGGCGGCTTTAGCGGCCGCTTTGTTCCCGGCCTGTTGACCGACGTTATTGGCTGGCGCGCGGCGTTCCAGGTCGTAGCGCTGCTCACGCTCATAGCCGCGGCCATTGTCGCGATAACGCTTCCCCGCGAGCGCAATTTCAACCGGTCCGGCGGCGGGCTTGCGACCTCCGCCATGCAAATGCTCCGTCATTTGCGCAATCGGCGGCTGGTGGCGACCTATGCCATCGGCTTCGGCGTGCTGTTCAATTTCGTCGCCACCTTCACCTACGTGAACTTCCATCTGGCGGCACCGCCCTACCGGTTTTCGCCAACGCTGCTTGGCGCGCTGTTCCTGACCTATCTCGTCAGCAGTCCGATCGTGCCGTGGGTCGGTCGCGCGGTGGCGCTATTCGGCCGCCGGCGTTTCGTGCTTGGGGTCATAGCTCTGTGGATCGTCGGTGCATTGCTGCTGCTGGCGCCGCCGCTGGTCCTGATCATCGCCGGGCTCACTCTGTGCGCGGTCTGCGGCATGATCTGCCAGGCGATCTCCACCGGCTATGTCACGCTCTCGGCCAAGGAGGGACGTTCGTCGGCGGTCGGGCTCTATGTGTCGATCTATTATGTCGGCGGGAGCGCCGGGGCTTTCATTACCGGCTTTGCCTGGGCGGCGGCCGGATGGTCCGGGTGCGTGGCAATCATTGTCCTCGTCCAGGTGATCATCGCCGCCATCGTCGCCGCAACTTGGGATTAGAGTTCCGGTATTGGAAGGAATGCAGTATTTGTGCCGATGCAAAAAAGGGGGACATATCGTGGTGTCGGACAGTCAATTCGCCTTTCTGCGGTCGATCGATACGCCGACCGTTTGCAACTTGATCGAGATCGTCGCGCCCGAGCGCCGCGGCGAAGGCTATACCGCCGTGCACCTGCATTGTCCGTTTCCCGATTTGCCGCCGATGGTCGGCTTCGCCAAGACGGTCACCATTCGCGCCCGCGACAAGGTGAGCGGCCCGAGCTACATGCAAAAACGCATGGACTACCTCGATTACGTCGCCGGCGCGCCGCGCCCCAGCGTCGTGGTCATTGAGGACAAAGACGAGCCGCCTGGCTACGGCGCATTCTGGGGCGAGGTGCAGACCAACGTACATCAGGCGCTCGGCTGCCTCGGCACCATAACCAACGGCTCGGTGCGCGACATTCCGGCGGTAGCTTCCGGCTTTCAGATGCTCGCCGGCTCGTTTGCGCCGTCACACGCTTATGTGCATGTGGTCGAATTCGGCATTCCTGTGAGCGTTCACGGCATGGCGGTGACGAGCGGCGATCTCGTTCACGCCGACCGGCACGGCGCAGTCGTGGTGCCGGTCGACAAAATCGACGCCATGCAGGCAGCGCTTGATGTGCTTGCCAAGCAGGAAGCGCGCATCATTACCGCGGCGCGTGCGCCGGGCGCGACCGTGGACAGCATCAAGGCTGCGTTTCGGGGCTAGAATCCAGCCGCGGTCGGATGCCAGCGTGGCATAAAGCCCGCCGCCAGCACGGCGACGATTGCTGGCGGAGTGAGCACATCGACCGTGACGCCGCGCGGCCGCGCACGGCGCGCATCGTAACCTGTGGGCGTCCAGCGCAGCAGCGCATCGCCGCGCACGGCGAAGGCTTCGTCCTTAATCGCGACAAACGCCGCATCGGGCAAACTGTCGATCGCCTGCCGATGCCGGCGCTTGGCGCGACCCTGCAAACGCTCGCGGTGGAGCACGCGATCCATTGCCGTGGCGCGCAGCCGGCTGCGCAAGCCATGCGCAATACGCCAATACTCGGCAAAACTTGCGGCATCCTCTCGCCGGCATTCGAAGCAGGGGCGGTGCCCGGCGGCAAGCGCGGTCGGCTCATCTAGAAAAAACAATTCGGTGTAGAATCTCCCCCATACGTCGCGGCGGCGTTGCTTGAACGCGAGCACGCAACAGATCCATTGCCGCGACGCCCAGCGTCGTGCGGTGAGGGTCCGCGCCGCAGTGTGAAATCGCCCGCCGCGATTGCCCATCAAGGTGCCGCGCGCCGGATGGGCAAAAAGCTCGCCGGACGGGTCGACGCGATTTTGCAGCGGCATTGCCGAGGACCCCAGTGGAGCGGATTTGACATTCGCTACGCACCTGGTCGCGAAGTAGTGAAAGCGAATGTCAAATCCAAAGCTCCACTAAGGCTGTATCCACTAGTGGTCCTTTGATTCTAACATTCGCAAGACAACCTGCCGAACCCGGATGCGAATGTTAGAATCGGACCACTAGCTAGTCTTAGATGCTCGATCTACCCTCGCTTGGGTAAGGTTTCCTATCACCAACGGATTTCGGAGTCGCATTTGAACGCTTTCGATCTGACCGGCCGCGTCGCCATCGTCACCGGCGGTAATGGCGGTCTCGGCTTGGCGATGGCGCACGGGCTCGCTCGCGCCGGAGCCTCGATCGCACTCGCCGCGCGCGATGAAAGCAAGGGGCAGACGGCCATCAAGCAATTGGGCGCGCTGGCATCGCGCCCGCGATTCTATGCATTTGATGCCGGATCGGCCGCATCATGCCGCAAGCTCGTGGACAGCGTCGTCGGTGATTTCGGCGCCTGCGACATTCTCATCAACAATGCCGGGATGAACCGCAGAAAGCCACCCGAAGACATCGCCGAGCACGAATGGCGCGAGATTCTGGATGTCAATCTCGGCGCCGCCTTGTTCTGCGCGCAAGCCGCGTATCCGCATATGAAAGCGGCGGGCGGCGGCAAGATTCTCAATATCGGTTCGATGTATTCGCTGTTTGGCGCGGCGACCGTCGCCGCATATGCGGCGAGCAAGGGCGGTCTCGTCCAGCTGACGCGTTCGCTCGCCTGCGCCTGGGCGCCCGACAACATTCAGGTCAATGCCATCCTGCCGGGCTGGATCGATACCGATCTCACGCGTCGAGCGCGCCAGCAGGTCGCCGATCTTCACGACTTTGTTCTTTCGCGCACGCCGGCCGCACGCTGGGGCGAGCCTGACGATTTGGCCGGCGCTGCGGTATTCTTGTGTAGCTCGGCAGCGGATTTCGTCACCGGCGCGGCGCTGCCGGTCGACGGCGGCTATTCGGCGCGCGGATAAGCTCTGCGCCATACAGGAGGAACAGGATGGGCCAAAAGATTGTCATCGTCGGTGCCGGCGCGGTCGGCGGCTATACCGGCGCGCACATGGTGCAAGCCGGCGAGGACGTGACCTTCATCGATCCATGGCCGGCCCATGTCGAGCATATGCGCAAGCATGGGCTGCGCGTGACGCATGCGATGAAGGAGCCGGAATTCACGGTGCCGGTGCGCGCGCTGCATGTCACCGACGCGCAGCAGCTCGCCAAGGAAAAGCCGGTCGATATCGCTTTCGTCTGCATGAAATCCTACGACACCGCCTGGGCGACGATGCTGATCAGCCAGTATCTGGCGCCGGACGGTTACGTGGTTTCGCTGCAGAA
>JBQCCX010000128.1:0-5032 GCA_051961815.1 Xanthobacteraceae bacterium | reverse complement strand
CAAAGCCGTGGCGGCGATCCGCGCCGCGAAGGCCAAAGGCTTCACTGTCAACGTCAACTGCACGATTTTCGAGGGCCATCCGGCCGAGGACATCGCCAAGTTCCTCGACCTCACCACCGAACTCGGTGTCGGCGTCTCGATCTCGCCCGGCTACGCCTACGAGCGCGCGCCGGACCAGGAGCACTTCCTCAACCGGCGCAAAACCAAGGAACTGTTCCGCAAGGTGTTCGCCCTCGGCAAGGCAAGCAACACCGGCAAAAACTGGAATCTCACCCATTCCGGCATGTTTCTCGACTTTCTCGCCGGCAATCAGGAATTTCACTGCACGCCATGGGGTATGCCAACACGCAACATCTTTGGCTGGCAGAAGCCGTGCTATTTGCTGGGCGAGGGTTATGCCAGGACCTTCAGCGAATTGATGGAGACCACCGACTGGGACGCCTACGGCACCGGCCGCTATGAAAAATGCGCGAACTGCATGGCGCATTGCGGTTACGAGGCGACCGCGGCCGAAGCGATGATGGCGCATCCGCTGGAAGCGTTCGGCATCGCGCTCCATGGTGTGCGCACTGAAGGGCCGATGGCACCGGAAATCGATTTGTCCATGCAGCGTCCGGCGCAATACGTGTTCGACAATCAGGTGCAATTGCGCTTGTCGGAGATCCGCGCCAACGAAGCACGCGAAAAGGCGGCGAAGGAAGCGGCCAAGGACGCGACAAAGAACGCGGCGCGCACCTCAGCCAGCGCGGCGTAGCCGCATTCACAGAACAATCCGCTCATTCCCGCGAAAGCGGGACTCCAGCTGGGTCCCCGCCGTTGGGGACAAGCGATTTGAAATTCGGCATCAGCGTGGTGGCCGGAACAAGTCCGGCCATGACGGTGCGGTGCGCTATGCGCCGCCGTTGGTCTCGAGCGCGACCACGCTTTCCGTCAGCTCCGGTTCGTGCGCCTCCAGCTTGGGCGGATTGGAGTTCGTCCAGTTCGCCAAGTTCACCACCACGCCCATGCCGCTGCTGTCCGGCGCCAATTCCGCGGCCGCGGGTTCCACGATATTGAGCCCGTTGCTGTCGAGGAAATAGGTGTGTTCGCCATACATCTGATTGAGCTGCGGGATGAGCGGATGATCCTCGGGTATAGCCTCGGCCTGTAATTGCGCTGTGGTTCGTTCGAGCTGCGCAGCGTTGAGTTTCATTGCCTGCTCCCTGTCGTTTTCGGAAAAAGGCACCGGACAGGATCGCCACTCCCCCTCCGCGATGGCCAAAGGGAACTTGCGAATTCTGCTGCGGGCCTGCCACCTCAAAGTGGTCAACGCCGGGGTAACGCAGCCGAACCCTCTTTGTTCGCGCGGGCAAAGTCAGGGTGACGGAACAAGCAACCGCGCTTAGTGAAATCAATGATTGATTCCCGCTTTGTCCACGTGAATGCGGTCGCGAATGTTCTGCGTAAAAGGAAGCAAGTCGTCCGACAGCACGGTCGTCAATTGCCGATTGCGGTTGCCAAAAATCGGCGGGGTGAGCCAATGGCCTCGCCAAGAAATAATGCGTTTACATCCCCCACGCGACTCGTCGCGCATTGCCGCGCGTGAGATTGCGGTAACGCGCCAGCGCCCATAGCGGAAAATATTTCGCATAGCCGTGATAGCGCAGATAAAACACGCGCGGAAAACCGGTCGCGGTGTAGCGCGGCTCGTTCCACAAGCCGTCGGCGCCTTGGCTCTCGGCAAGATATTTGATGCCGCGCCCGACTGCCGGATGATCGAGCGCGCCCGCGGCGATGAGGCCGAGCACGGCCCAGGCGGTTTGCGACGCCGTCGACGGCGCCGGTTCGTAGCCGTGGTAGTCGAGCTTGTAGCTCGATCCATCCTCGCCCCAGCCGCCGTCTGAATTTTGGATCCCGGCAAGCCACTCCACCGCCTTGCGCATTGCCGGCGCGTCGGGCGCGACGCCGGCGGCATTGAGTGCACTGAGGACCGACCAAGTGCCGTAGATGTAATTCATGCCCCAGCGTCCGTACCAAGATCCGTCGGGCTGCTGAGCGCGGCGCAGATAAGTGAGGGCGCGTTCGGCCGCCGCGCTCTTAGTGTCGCCGAGCTGCGCCAGCATCGACAGGCAGCGCGCGCTGACATCCTCGGTCGGCGGATCGAGCAGCGCGCCATGATCGGCGAACGGAATATTGTTCAGATAATAATGTTCATTGTCCGAATCGAACGCGCCCCAACCGCCGTTGACGCTCTGCATGCCGATGATCCATTCGCGTGCGCAATCGATCGCGCCGGCATAATCGCCCTGCCCGCTTTCGCCGATGCGGTCGAAGGCCATAGCCACCACCGCGGTGTCGTCGACGTCGGGATAATGCGCATTGGCGTATTGGAACGCCCAGCCGCCCGGTCGCAGCCCGGGCCGTTGTGCGATCCAGTCGCCGCGCACATCCAAAATCTGCTTCGGGACCAGCCAATCGAGCCCGCGTTTGGCTTCCGCCACCGCGCGCTCGCCGCCGACCTCGAGCAGGGCGTGGCAGGCGAGCCCGGTGTCCCAGATCGGCGAAACGCAAGGCTGGCAATAAGTCTCGGTCTCGTGCACCGCCAGCAATTTGTCGATTGAGCGGCGGGCGATGGCGCGCCGCGGATCCTCAGCCGAAACGCCGAGCGCGTCATACATCATCACGCTATTGGCCATCGCCGGAAAGATCGCGCCAAGCCCGTCTTCGCCGTTGAGCCGTTCTTCGACCCAGGCGACCGCCCGCTCGATCGCGCGCTGGCGCATCTTTTGCGGGAACCACGGTTCGGCCGCGCGCAGCACATCGTCAACGACGCGGAAGAACCAGAACCACGACGCCTTCTGTTGCGGCGCCTTCGGCGTCGGGCCGAGTTGCTGCGGCGGCTCCAAAAACAGTTCGGCGACATTGACGCCTTTCGGATTGCGCGCGCGCGGCTTCTTCGCCAAGAGCACCAGAAGCGGCACGATCACGGAGCGGCTCCAATACGAGATCTTGTCGAGGTGAAACGGAAACCATTTCGGCAACAGCATGATCTCGACCGGCATCACCGGCACCGCGCGCCACGGCAGGATGCCGTAGAGCGCAAGCAGGCAGCGCGTGAACACATTGCTGCGCTCGGCGCCGCCATGCAGCCGCACCGCGTCGCGCGCGCGCCGCATGTGGTCGGCTTGCGGCGAATCCCCGATCATCTTCAGCGCGAAATAGGCTTTCACCGTCGCGCTCATGTCGAAGGCGCCCTCGGCAAACAGCGGCCAGCCGCCATAGGCGCCCTGGATGCGGCGCAGATAGGCGGCGATGCCCGCTTCCAGCGCGGCATCGACCGGCTCGCCGAGATAGTGACGCAGCAGCACATACTCGGCCGGAATGGTGGCGTCGGCTTCGAGCTCGAACAGGAAATGCCCGTCCGCGTGCTGGCAGGCGAGCAGCGCTTGCGTCGCCGAGTCGATGTGGGAATCGAGATCGAGGTCGCTCATCGCGGTGTCTTTTATGGCCGCATCTGACCGAGGAGCGCGGCAGCGCGGTTGCCGGATCGAATCGCACCTTCGATGGTCGCGGGCAAGCCGGTATTGGTCCAATCGCCGGCGAGGATCAGGTTGCGGCAGGGAGTGCGCGCATCGGGGCGCCTTCGATCCTGCTCCGGCGTTGCGGCGAAAGTGGCGCGGCGCTCGCGCACGATCTGCCAAGGGGGAAGATCTGCCGCCTCGCCTGCTAGCCCGGCCGCTTGTGCCACTTCGGCCCAGATCGTGCGCGCCAGTTGCTCGCGGGGCGTATCAAGGAGTGCATCGCCGTCGCTCACCGTGACCGAAAGCCGGCCGGGAAAAGCGAAGATCCATTGCGTAGTGGCGTTGATAACACCGAGGATCGGCGGCTGCGCTGGCGGGGGGTCGACGCGAAAATGCGCGTTGACGATGGCGCGAAACGCGTTCGGCACCGTGAGGCCCGGGACCAGCGCCGCCGCGGCATAAGGCGGTACCGCGAGGATCACCGCATCGGCGTCATCGAGGGTGATGGTCTCGCCGCCGAAGTCGAGCGCGGCGGCGCGATTTCCGTCAAAGCGCAGGGCCCGCAGCTGGTGTTCGAGCCGGACGAGGACGCCGCGGCCGCGGAGATATTCAAGCGCCGGCTCGATCAAGGTCGGCGCCAGGCCGTCGCGCGCGATCAGCGGCCGGCACGCGCGACCGCCCGCGGATAGCGTCTCGCGGATTACCGCCGCGGCGAGCTTGGCCGAACCTTGCGGCGGATCGATATTGAGCGCGGCGAGCAGGAGCGGCTCGGTTAGTCCGGAATAAAGCGCGCCTGTGCAGCCGATGATGTCGCCGACGGTGCTGTCGGAGGGCGGCCACAACAGCCGCGCCATCGACAGATAATCCAGCGCATGCGTGCCGGGCACGCGCCGCTTGGAGTCCAGTATCCAAAACGGCAGCCGCCCGTCGTTAAAGTGCAGCGTCCAGCGGGCGCCGTTTTTCAGATCGACGAACGGAAATTCGGCAGTCGGGGGGCCGATCAGCCGATGCGCGGATCCGATCGCGCGCAAAAACCCGAGCGCCGCGTGATTGCCGGAGAGCAGAAGATGATTGCCGTTGTCGATCGTCATTCCGACCGAGGCATCGTGGTAGGAGCGGCAGCGGCCGCCGGCGAACGCGGTCGCTTCATGCACGACGACGCGATTATCCGGCGTGGCGAGCCGCACCGCTGCCGATAATCCGGCGAGCCCGGCGCCAATGATGTGAATGGTGCGGGTCATCACCACAAGATGTTTTGTTTTTTCCGCTCATTCCCGCGCAAGCAGGAATCCAGGTTTTGAAGGCAGACTGGGTCCCGGCTTTCGCGGGGACGAGCGGGGTCGGGCGATCGAGTCAATGTAAAGCCATTTCGATAGAAGTCGGTCATTTCGCTTTAGATCAGATTACGCAGCACGATGAGCAGAATCTTCGCACGCGGCAACCGTACCGGCGTGCGCGGCGGTTCAAAACCGCGCGCGCTCAGCCGGTCGAAAATGAGCCGGTAGGCTTGCCCCATGATGCGCGGCGCCCGC
>JBQCCX010000127.1:0-12401 GCA_051961815.1 Xanthobacteraceae bacterium | reverse complement strand
GCGCCGTCGGGAAATCGCTCGGGTGCGGGCCACAATACGTTCACGGCTTTGACGTTTTCAGAACCGGAAAAATCGAAGCTCGGCGGCGCGCCGGAATCGCCCGGGTCGCGCCAATAGGTCTGCCAGCCGGGATCGAGCTTGATCTCGACGCCGGCGCGCAAGAACGGGATGTCGCGGTTTTTATTCATCGCGCCGGCAATCAAGCGCGCCGCGCTATGCGAATGCCCGTCCCAATTCGATGCGTCCTGCGCGTAGGCGGGTAGTGGGGCAAGACACAGCACAATAACGGCGCGGAACAAGCGCGAGGCTATTGGGCTCGGGGCTTTGGGCCGATTTGTGCCTGCCGAAATCATGGCCTTTCTCTAAGACCAGGCGAGTACAAGCGCCACTGACATGATTGTGAGCAGACGCGTGATTGTGAGGCCCATACTGCCTTCAAGTGCGCCTATGGCGGCATCGGATCGTCATCCGTGCGCGGCGTCGGTGATAACGGACGTTAACGATCGCGCCCGCGTCAAATTATGACAATGAACTTTTTAACCCGCCATTCGTTTGCAATTGCGGATCGATGGGCTAACCTTTCCAATATGAAGATGCCGCGCGGCACATCGACGAAGAGCCGCCGCCGAGGCTATCTCGACGGCCAAATGCTGATCGCCATGCCGGCGATGATGGACGAACGCTTTACCCGTTCGCTCATCTACATTTGTGCGCATTCGTCGGAAGGCGCGATGGGCATCGTCGTCAATCATCCCGCGCCGAACATCAATTTCTCCGATCTTCTGGTGAAACTGAATGTCATTCCCGCGACCGACATCATCCGGCTACCGACCGGCGCCGGTGGCGTGAAGGTGATGCGCGGCGGGCCGGTCGAAACCGAGCGCGGCTTCGTGCTGCATTCGGCCGACTTCTTTATCGAAAATTCGACATTGCCGATCGACGAGGGGATTTGTCTCACCGCGACTATCGACATCCTCAAGGCAATCGCGCGCGGCGAGGGGCCGGCGAGCGCCATTCTGGCGCTCGGTTATGCCGGCTGGGCGCCCGGCCAGCTCGAGACCGAAATCCAGGGCAATGGTTGGCTGCACTGCGCGCCTGATTCCGAGCTGATCTTTGGAACCGATCCGGGCGCCAAATACGAGAAAGCACTGCGCAAGATCGGCATCAATCTCGGCATGCTCTCGAGCGAAGCAGGGCACGCGTAACAGCTGTCAGGTATCAGGTATCACTGATCGCTGATCCCCGGATCAGAGCGCCTTTGTCCTGATCCCTGCTTCCTGATGCCTGACGCCGGATTCCGGCTCAAGCAGCGCGCGCGCCCGCTCGCCGCTCATCGGCTCGCCGAACGCGAACCCTTGCGCATATTCGCAGCCGAGCTGAAACAGTTCGACCGCGTCGGAATCGGTCTCGGCGCCTTCGGCGACAACGTCCATGCCGAGATCATGCGCCAGCGCGATCATCGAGCGCAGGATCACCGGCCGTGTGCCCTTGGCCGACATGCGGACAAAGGATTGATCGATCTTGATCGTGTCGAACGGAAAGCGCTGCAAATAAGCAAGCGACGAATAGCCGGTGCCGAAATCATCGAGCGCCAGGCCGGCGCCAAGTTCGCGGATACGATGCAACATCTGCGCGGCATGTTCCGGGTTTTCCATGACCGTGGATTCGGTGAGCTCCAATTTGAGCGAGCCGCGGCTCAACGGCGCTCGGCCCAAGACCGTGCGCAAATCCTGAATGAGATCATGGCGCAGCAATTGCCGCGACGACACGTTCACGCTCATGAATAGCGGTTCGCGGTGGCGGACGGTGCGCTGCCAGGTGCTCAACTGCCGCGCCGCGCGATCGAGGACTGACAGGCCAAGCTGGACGATCAGCCCGGTCTCCTCGGCGATATTGATGAACTCCGCCGGCGACAGCCGGCCGAGCTTTGGATGGTTCCAGCGGGCGAGCGCTTCGAAACCGGCCACGGCGCGGTCTTCCAGCCGCACGATCGGCTGATAGAGGATGGTGATTTCATCGCGCTCGATGGCGCGGCGCAGATCGGATTCCAGCGACAAGCGATCCGACTTTCGTGCCCGCATGGCATCTTTGAACACGTCGATGCGGTCGCCGCCGGTGCGCTTGGCGTGATACATCGCCAGTTCCGCATCCTTGAGCAGGTCTTCCACTTGTTCCGGCTCGGCGCCGCCAAGTGCGAGCCCAATCGAGGCAGTCAGGAATATTTCCCGGTCGCGGAACGTGATCGGCGCGCGCAGCGTCTTGCGAATGGTCTCGGCAAATGCGGTGATCCGCGCGGAATCGCGCTCCGACAACAGGATCATGCCGAACTGGTCGCCGGCGAGCCGGGCCAGCGTGTCCTGCGGCTTGATCAGCCGGCCAAGCCGCCGCGCCAAGGTCAGCAGAATGGAATCGCCGACCGCCATGCCTACGGAATCGTTGACCTGTTTGAAGCGATCGATATCGATCACGAGCACGGTCGGGCGCAGCGCCGCGTCCGCTTTGCCGAGCCCAAGCACCGCTTTGAGGCGGTCAAGGAACAGTGCGCGGTTCGGCAATCCGGTCAGGTTGTCGTGAACGGCATCGTGGAGAAGCCGCTCCTCCGCGGTCTTGAACTCGGTGACATCGGTGATGGTGCCGACCAGCCGCACCACCTCGCCGTCAGACCCGACGACCGGGCGCGCGCGCAAGGCAAACCACAGATAGTGACCGTCCGCGGTGCGCATGCGGAAATCCTGCACGACGCGGCCGCGGCGCTGTTCGAGCACACTGTCGAGCGTGGCGCGAAAGCGGTCGCGATCGGCTTGATGCAGGATGTCGAGCCATTTGGCGGCCGGACCCTCGAGCGCGCCATGCTTGAGGCCGAGCGCTGCTTCGGTTTCCGGGCTCGTGAACACTTTGTCGGACGAGACGTCCCAGTCCCAGATCATGTCGCCGGCGCCGGTCAGTGCCAGCGCGCGGCGTTCGATATCGGAGACGATGCCGCTCGCCATGCCGCCGCCGGCAAAGGCGTGCTGCATCACGGTGAAACCGATCAGCATCACGATCAGGACCAGCCCGCCGAGCAGCGCCGGTCCGACAATATCGTTGGTGACAAACCCGAGTACGGTCAAAGCGGCGCCGATGACCCACACCACGAGAAGGAGCCAGGTCGGGATCAGCATCACCGCGCGATCGTAGTCGTGGGTCGCGAGATAAATGACGAGCGCAAAGCCGAGGAGGGCCACGAGGAACAGCGACATCCGCGCGATCCCCGAGGCGATCGCCGGCGAGAACAACGCGACCGCCACCAGCGCGCCGAGAAAGGCGAGCCAGCCGACGGTGATGTGGGCGTAGCGCACGTGCCAGCGGTTGAGATTGAGATAAGCGAACAGAAACACCAGGAGCGTGGCGGCCAGGATCGCTTCGCCGGAAGCGCGCCAGATGCGTTCGGCGCCTGAGGAGAGATCGAACACTTTCGGCCAGAAGCCGAAATCGATGCCGATATAGATCAGGACCGCCCAGCCGAGCGCCGCTGCGGCCGGAAACATCACGCTGCCTTTGACGACGAACAGAATGGTCAGAAACAGCGCCAGTAATCCGGCGATGCCGATGACGATGCCCTGATACAGCGTCAGCGAATTGAGCTTGTCTTTGTATGCATCAGGCTCCCACAAATAAAGCTGCGGGAGATTGTCGGTGCGCAGCTCGGCGACAAAGGTGATCACGGTGCCGGGATCGAGCGTGATGCGAAACACATCGGCCCCGGCATTATCCTGCCGCTCCGGCGGGTCGCCGGACGACGGCGTGATGTAGACGATACGGGACAGGCCGAGGTCGGGCCATAACAGGCCTGAGCCGACCATGCGGTAATGCGGCGCGACGACGAGCCGATCGATCTGCTCATCGCCATTATTGGCTAGCGCAAAAACCGCCCAGTTGTTGCCGCCGGCGCGGGCGCGCACCTCGATGCGGCGGATGATGCCGTCGGCGCCGGGCGCGGTCGACACTTGAATGCGGTCGCCCTCGGTGTGCTGAAAATCGACCGCGTCGGTCAGATCGATCGCCTGCGTATCGGTATGGACGTTGATGGCTTCGACCGCGCGGGCGGCGGAAGGGCCGAGCAAGGCGGCGGCGAGGACGGCGGCGACGAGCGACGGCAGCGCGCCAAGCCAGCGGTCCACCCAGGCGTTAAGGCCCGCGGCGCGCAAAGATCCCAAACAACCCCTCCGTGCCGGCAAGCGGCGCCTCACACCACGCAACGCACAAGTTCCCCGGAACCACTAAGGCCTGCGCTTTGCGCCGAATTCACGACCGGGCACCGCGTTATGCGCAGCCGCGCAATGGTTCGCCTTAGTAACCGGTGCGGCATTTTGGGGCAAGAAATATTCCCGTTTAGTTTCAAAGGGTCAGGACAATTTTGCCAATGTGCTTGCCGCTCTCCATGCGGGCATGGGCGGCGCTTGCCTGCTTGAGCGGAAAAGTCGAATCAATGGGCGGTTTGACGCGGCCGGACGAAAGAAGCGGCAGCACGTTTTTTTCTACGGCGGCGGCGATTGTCGCTTTGTCCGCGACGGCGCGCGCACGCAGCGTTGAGCCGGTATGGGTGAGGCGCTTGAGCATCAGACGCATGAGGTCGAGCGTGACCCGCGACGAAGCCTGGAAAGCGATCTGCACGATGCGGCCTTCGACGGCGGCAGCTTCATAGTTGCGGGCGACATAGTCGCCGCCGACCATGTCGAGGATCAGCTCGACGCCGCGCCCTTGAGTCGCTTGCTTGCTCAGGGCGACAAAATCTTCGCTGTTATAATTGATGGCGAGGTCGGCGCCGAGCTTGCGGCAGGCATCGCATTTTTCCGCCGTGCCGGCGGTCACGATGACGCGGGCGCCAAACGCCTTGCCGAGCTGAATAGCGGTGGTGCCGATGCCGGACGAGCCGCCATGCACGAGCAGCGTTTCGCCGGCGGCAAGCTTGCCGCGCTCGAACACATTGTGCCAGACCGTGAAGAAGGTTTCGGGTATTGCCGCGGCCTCGATCATCGACAGGCCGGGCGGCGCCGGGAGGGCGTGGCTGGCGAAAGCCAGGCAATATTCGGCGTAGCCGCCGCCGACCACGAGCGCCATTACTTTGTCGCCCTTATCCCAGCGGCTGACGCCGGGGCCGACCTGCACAATTTCGCCGGCGATTTCGAGACCGGGAATTTCGGTCGCGCCTTTCGGCGGCGGATAATGTCCTTGCCGCTGCAGGACGTCGGGTCGGTTCACGCCGGCGGCGGCGACCTTGACCAGGATTTCGCCCTCGCCGGGCGCAGGCACCGGCTGCTGTTGCGCCACCAGCATGTCCGGTCCGCCGGGCTCGCGGATCGCAATCGAGGTCATCGACTTTGGCAAACCGTTTGGCATAAAAACTCCTTTGCAATCGGTGTGCGAATTAATAGGTCCGCCGCCGATGTGACAACTGGGACCGCGCCGGCCGGACATCGGCCGCGCAGGAGAGAGGGCACATGCCCGCTGTAGACGAGGACGACCGGCCGAAAAAAAAGATCGCTCATGAGATCGGCCAGGATCTCACGCTGCTCTCCGCCACCGAGCTCGCCGAACGCATTGCGCTTCTTAAAGAGGAAATTGCGCGGCTCGAAGCCGATATGGCGCGCAAGCGCGCGGTCAAATCTGCGGCGGATACGTTCTTCAAGAAGTGAATCTTTTCAAAGCCTTGGGAAACAGGTCTGCGGCCACAGCCGGTGCCTGACTTCAAAATCATTCGGTAACTTTCTGTAATTTATTAACTATTCGTTAAGCTTTCTCGTTCATTACAGAAATCGTCCAACTTCTGGACATCGAGTGGCTCCTGTCCACTCTGTTTGACGCCTCCCTGTTATCGCCTTGAGCCGCCGGCAACGGCGGCTCCTTTTTATTTCCCGGGCCAAATTGCGGCGTTTCCGGCCAGTATCTGGCCGCCGGCAACTATGTCGGCAACTTGCCGTTAAGCCTGCTGGACAGCGTCCCATAGTCGCGCAATGCTTGATGCCGGGGTGTGAGGCGTAAGCGTAGAATGTCCGATCAGCGTAGCGTAGAAGCGGGCGCGGTTTCTTTTAGCGAGCGTCTGGCGAGTTCGCAGGTTTTTGCCGCGCTATTTCGCGACGGCATGGCGCTTGTCGACGAGACCGCGAACTATCTCGACGGTTCAGGCCGGCTGGAATCCAAAAAACTCGAACGCGGCGCCGGATTGGTTTACGCCACCGAGAGTTTGCGCCTGACCAATCGGCTGATGCATCTGGCGTCCTGGCTGCTGCTTCACCGCGCGGTCAAGGAAGGCGAGATCACGCTGGCGCAAGCGCACAAGGAAAAGAGCAAAGTCAGCCTCGCCGCCTGTCAGCCTGGCGACGCGAAATCGCTCGCATTATTGCCGACCAAATTGCAGGAATTGATCGCGCGCTCGGCCAAGCTGCAGATCGAAGTGCGCCGGCTCGACGCGAGCATGCATGCCGTCGCAGCGACGAAAATCGACGGCGATAATCCGGTCTCGCGTCAGCTCGGTCTGTTGAAAGCCGCGTTCGAATCCGACGTGCGGCGCTCCGGCACGTAAAGCCAGCTATTTCTTCAAGAAGCCCGAGAACTTCTTCTGGAAGCGCGACAGCCGCCCGCCGCGATCGACCAGATGCTGCTGGCCGCCGGTCCAGGCCGGATGCGACTTGGGATCGATGTCGAGATGCAGCGTGTCGCCCGGCTTGCCCCAGGTCGAGCGCGTGGTGAATTCGGTGCCGTCGGTCATGACGACTTTAATGGTGTGGTAATTGGGATGCGTGTCCGCTTTCATGGCCTTATCCGACGGCTGTTGTGCTTGAATTGGGCGGCTATATAACGCGATGCCTGCGGCCGGACAAGCTGCCGCAATTGACCGGTTCGGCGGGCGAGAGCATGAGGTCGGCCAGCGCCGCCGTTTGTCCGCAGTCCATTTGTCATAAGCCGAACAGCCATAATGAAACCGCAAGAATTCCGCGCCGCTGCGGCGCTCGCCGCCGTGTTTTCGGTCAGGCTTCTTGGCTTGTTCATGATCTATCCGGTGTTTGCCGCTTATGCCGGCACGTTGGCCGGGGCCAGTCCCTACCTGATCGGCGAAGCGCTCGGCATTTACGGGCTGACCCAGGGCCTGTTGCAGATTCCATTCGGCCTTCTCTCCGACCGGATCGGGCGCAAGGTCATGATCGTCATCGGCCTGGCATTGTTCGGGACCGGCAGCGCCGTGGCCGCGGTTTCCACCACGATCGGTGGTGTCATTATCGGCCGGGCACTGCAGGGCACCGGCGCGGTCGGCTCGGTCATCCTGGCGCTCGTCGCCGATCTCACCGGCGAGGACAGCCGGACCGCGGCGATGGCAATGGTCGGCGTCACCATCGGCGCCTCATTCCTGGTGGCTCTCCTCGCTGGTCCGGTGGTCGCCGCTTTCATCGGCGTCAACGGCATCTTCTGGCTCATGGTCGCGCTTGCGCTCGTTGGCATCGCGATGACGCAATTCGTGGTGCCCACTCCGCCGCGGCTGCGTGTGCACCGCGATGCCGAGGCAGTGCCGGCGCTGCTCGGCGCGGTGTTCCGTAACCCCGAATTGTTGCGGCTCGATCTCGGCATATTCGTGCTGCACGGCATGCTGACGGCAAGCTTTCTGGTCGTTCCGGATTTGTTGCGCAGCACCGCCGGTGTCGCCGTCCACGATCAATGGATGATCTATCTGCCAGTACTGCTCGTTTCCGTCGTGGTGATGGTACCGGCGATCATCGCCGCCGAGAAATATCGCCACATGAAGGGCGTGTTCGTCGGTGCTGTGGCCGCCTTGGCCATAAGTCAAATCGTGCTGTTCTACGGGGCGGGCAATCTGTTGGTCCTGATCGCCGCGCTGACCGTGTTCTTTTCGGCTTTCAATGTCATGGAAGCCAGCCTGCCTTCTCTGATCACCAAAGTTGCGCCGCCGGACCTCAAGGGCACGGCGATGGGCGTCTATTCGAGCCTGCAATTCCTCGGCATTTTCATCGGCGGCATCATCGGCGGCTTCGCCCATCAGCACGGCGGCAGTGCCGGGGTGTTCGCGCTGACCACCGCGCTCGCTGCGATTTGGCTGCTCGCGGCGCTGGGAATGGCGCAGCCGAGTTATCTGACGACACGGTTGGTGCCGATCGCGGCGAACAAATTGCCGGATCCCGCCGGTCTCGCAACCAGACTGCGGCAGGTGCCCGGCGTCGTCGAAGCCGTGATCATTGCCGAGGAAGGCGTGGCTTATCTCAAGATCGACGCCAAAACTTTCGATGCCGCCATGGCGGAACGGTTCGCCGGCGGGTCGTGAGAGGTTACGGCCGCCAGCTCATGTGGTGGACCGGGCGGCCGCTGAGCACATTGACGCCATCGCCGGTGATAGCAAAGCCTTGTTTCTCGTAGAACGCGATCGCCCGCGCGTTGTCGGTATTCACGTCGAGATCAAGCCCCCGCGGCGAGAGGCGTTTGGCCTCGCTGATGAGTGCGCCGGCAAGTCCGGCGCCCCAATATTCGGGGGCGACCACGATCTGGTCGAGATAAAGCGTGCGCGGATCGACGGTGACAAATCCGATCAATTCGTCTTCGGTTTCGCCGATAACGATGGTCGCGTCCGGCTGGAGCCCGCGCCAGTGGTCGCGCCACCACGTCAGCCGTCCGGCGAAATCGATATCGGGATAGGTCTTCTGCCAAGTGCGCAGCCACAGCGCCAAAGCGGGCTCTTCATCGCGCGCTGCCTGGTATGGCCGCAGCGAAAAAAAACTCACGGCGCGGCCGGCGCCGCTGCGGCTTGGATGGCGGCGGATTTTCCGGCTTCGCGCAAGAGCCGCAATAATTCGCGGTGCATGGTTTCGTTGCCGGCGATCACGTGACCCTTTTGCAGAATTGCGTCGCCGCCGTCCATATCGCTGACAAAGCCGCCGGCCTCCCGCACCCACAGCGAGCCGGCCGCGAGATCCCACGGGGAGAGATCACGCTCCCAATAGGCGTCGAGCCGCCCGGCCGCGACCCAGGCGAGATCAAGCGTTGCCGCGCCGTAGCGGCGCAAGCCGGCGAAGGCGCGCTGCGCGGCCGCAATTTCGTTGCGCGCCAGAGCGAGATCGCCGCGGCCATGATGCGGCAGGCCGCAGGCGACGATGGCGTCGGCGAGCCGCGCCCGCGCCGCGACACGGATGCGCTTATCGTTGAGGAAAGCGCCCTTGCCGCGCTCGGCGACGAACATTTCGTCGTGAGCCGGATTGTAAACCAGGCCGGCGACCACCGCTCCGTTGCGCTCGAGCGCGATCGCGATGGCAAAGTGCGGAATGCCGTGGAGAAAATTGGTTGTGCCGTCGAGCGGATCGACGATCCAGCGATGGGTCTTGTCGGCGCCCGCATGCGCGCCGCCTTCTTCGCCGAGGAAGCCGTAGTCCGGCCGGGCTTTCGCTAGTTCCTCGCGGAGGATGGCCTCGGCGCGGTGGTCGGCGGCGGTGACGAAATTGCGCGGGCCTTTCACCGAGACCTGGAGGTGCTCGACCTCGCCGAGGTCGCGCTTGAGGCTCCGGGCGGCCCGGTGCGCCGCCTTGATCATGACGTTAAGGACCGCGGAATGCAGCATGGCGGCTTCTCGTAACTCCTAGAGCGAACAGGTCAAGCGGAGCCGGCTTGGCGACTTTGGAGCAATCGGGGCCGCTTTTACGCATGGCACGAATTTGTGCGTTGCGGGAACCGCAACTCGGCGACCGTGTTGAGTGCTATGTCGAAAGACATACGGGGGACTAAATGTCGAGTGTTGGGCTTGTGGAGCGTTACCGGGCTTATGCCGTCAAGTGCGTAAAGATTTCCCGGAGCATTTCAGATCCTATTGGAAAACTTGTGCTTCTCGAAATGGCCCAATCGTGGCTCGAACTTGCCGAGCGGGCCGTTGCGGGCGCCGAGACCACTGTCGGCGTTGAACGCACGGCCGCGGGGACGCTGACGCCTCCCCCCGATGGGCCGACAGGGTTGGAAACCTAACTCAGCCACCAGGCACCGATCGCCAGCGTCGCCGGGCCGATCGGTATTCCGGCGCGGCAATAGTCCCATAACGAGACGTGAATGCCGGCGGCGCGTGCGCGCTCCGCCACGATGAGATTGGCGACCGACCCGACCGGAGTGAGGTTGCCGGCCAAGGTGGCGCTCATCGCGATGACAAGCCAGATGCGATGCTGATCGGGCAGCCCGAGCACGAATGGCTTAAGCGCCAAAACCGCCGGCACATTGCTGATCAGATTGGCAAGGACCGCGGTGTCGAAGGTGAGAACGTAACTATTGGCAAAATGAAAGGCTTGGACCGCGCTGATCACCTCGGGCGTTAACAGGATTTTCTCCGCCGCCGCGACCACCACAAAGAGACCGGCAAACATCAACAGCAGCGAGCCGTCGATCTCCCGATAAACCTTGTGCGCCTTGATCGCGCGGGTCACCAGTAGCAGAGCGCCGCCGAGGAGGGCGGCCATCGCCACCGGCGCGCCAGCAAAAAAGGCCACGATCACGCCAAGCGTGACGACCACCGCTTTAACAAGTTGCGGCTTGTGGACGCGCGCGGGCGGCGGCTTGGCCACGAGCGCGGTCGGCTGGCCGAATTCGCGCAGCCATAGTGTCGCAAGCACGATAATGACGACAGCCAGTCCAACAATGGCGAGCGGCGCCAGGGTGGCGACGAACGTGACGTAAGGGATGCGCGAGACGGCGCCCACGATCATATTTTGTGGGTTGCCGGTGATCGTGGCGACACTGCCGATATTGGAGCTCATTGCCACGGCGAGAAGATAAGGAATCGGATTGCGCCGCAGCGAGCGCGTCACTTCGATCACCAGCGGCGCCATCACCAGGCACACGGCGTCATTGACAAGGAACGCCGAAAACGCGCCCGCGGTCGCCGTTACGGTGGCGAGCAAAATCAGCGGCGAATGCGCATGCGCCAGCGCCCAACTCGTCACCAGCCGAAAAAAGCCGGATAGTCGCAAGTGCGCGACGACGATCATCATGCCGAGAAGGAGTGCGAGCGTATCGAGGTTGACTGCGCGATAGGCCTCCTCGGGCGCGATAGCGCCAATCGCCATCATCAGCGCCGCCCCGGTGAGCGCGATGCCTGCGCGATCGAGTCGCAGGCCGGGAATGCGCCCGAGTGCGATCCCCCCGTAGGTCAGCAAAAAGACAATAGCGGTGGCGATTGTGAGTGTGGACGATTTCATCCCCGGAAGCCGTACCGTTTTCGAGAGAACATACAACTGTCTGATGTGGAAAAAATTTGAGCCGTTGAGTCGCCAAATCGACTGGCGGGGGCGGGGCGCGGCACCATCTTCCTTTGATGGGCGTAGCGACATACACATTCGCATTGCGCGGCGACGGTCGCGACAACAACGATGATATGGGCATTGCACTTGCCGATAATGCAACCGCCTATCGGTATGCCTGTACCGTTGCCCGCGAGCTGATGCGCTGTCGCGAAACGCAAACACGGTATTGGCGGATCAGAGTCTATCGCGACGGCGAGGGCCCCGTCTTCGACGTTCTGTTCGCAACCGTCGACCCGACGCTTGATCACCTTCGCCGAGAGCTGCGCACCCTGGTGGAAAGCGTGAGCAGAAAAACCGGCGCGCTCAAAGACGTTCTCTATGCCTGCGAGGTGAGCTTGCGGGAATCGCGAAGCTTGTTAGCGCAGTCGCGCGGCAAGCCGTACCTGATTGCCGAAGATGGCGAATTTACAATTCGCAATTTTGCCCCGACGCGCGGCCGTCTTAACAAGAATCGGTAACTCTTAATCCAGCGCGCCGCGAGGCAGCGCTTTATTCGATCACCGCATCGGCGATCGCAAGCACGCCGGGCGGAATCTGGATATTGAGGGCCTTTGCGGTTTTCAGATTGATGACGAACTCGAACTTGTCCGGCAGTTGCACGGGCAGATCGCCGGGCTTGGCGCCTTTGAGAACGCGATCAACATAATTTGCCGCGCGCCGGAACAACTCGGTGACATCGACGCCATAGGACATCAGGCCGCCTTCCTCGGCCAAATTGCGGAAGCCATAGATGGCTGGCATCCGGGCGCGCCCTGCCGCTGAGATGATTTGCGCGCGATAGCGGTTCGTCCCGGCGTCCGGCAGCACGACGAGGCCACCATTTGGCGTCTGCGAAAATTGGTCGATCAGGGACTCGATTTGGCGTGGCTCGTGGAGCGGCAACGGCGTGGAGGCCAATGCAGACAAGGCCGCCTCGCTCTGGACCAGGCCGGCTTAGTAGGTCCCACCTCCCGGGGCCAATTTCGGATCGAAAATATATCCGACGCGCGTGAGGCTTGGTTTGATCTCTTTGAGCAAACCAACCCATTTTCCGGTCAGGGAAGACTCGGCATTGGTGAAGCCGGTGGCATTACTATCCGGTCG
>JBQCCX010000126.1:0-11800 GCA_051961815.1 Xanthobacteraceae bacterium | reverse complement strand
ACCGCCCGGCTCCAGTGTCCGCGCTTCCTTGACTGGTGCCTTTAAGCGGGCGTTACCCGCGAACCGGCCAGCCGCAGTACAGCGATGCTTCTCGCAGACCGGTCGTAGTGCCGGCCGGGCGGAAGTCCCGGAGCCGCCCGGGAGCGGGTTGCAAGTCCGCCCGCGGGCACCGCACTCGCCCCGCCGCCCGGCATGCCTGCCGGGCCGCGACCGAATCGTCGGGCGAGGATTGATCCGGTATGTAACATTATCGGTGACAGATGTCAACGAGACAGTGACATCACGCTTTCGTCATTACCGTTCGTCATCACCGGGCTTGAGCCGGTGGTCCATGCGGCGGCGCGGCTCTATGGATTGCCGGATCAAGTCCGGCAATGACGAATTACGGGTCGTCATGGCCCGGCTTGCTCCGCCTGCGGTCCCAAGCGGAAGCTAGTAGGGTTGGCAAAATCGTCTATTTCGCGTGACCGCGTAGGCACCGTGCGTCAACGATTTTGCCCACGCTACTCGGCTCTCGCGATGCGACGGCCACTCTACGGGCGATGATCATGCCCGCCGGCTTTGCCGCCGCACCGCGCCATTGCGGCGCGATCGGCGCCGCAGCCGCGCAACGGCCTTGTTGGTGAGCTGCCGCGTGCGCAGATACTTTTCAAATTCGATCGCGGACAGCGGCTCGCCATAAAGGAAGCCCTGCGCTTCCTCGCATCCTTCGCCGAGCAGGAATTCCGCTTGCGCCTGCGTCTCGACGCCTTCGGCGATCACCTGAAGGCCGAGATTGTGCGCCATCACGATCAACGACCGGACGATCGCGGCAGCATCGGTGTCCTCGATGATTTTGCGCACGAAGCTGCGATCGATCTTGATGCGCGAGAGCGGAAAGCGGGTGAGATAGCTGAGCGACGCATAGCCGGTGCCGAAATCGTCAAAGGCGATGCTGATGCGCTTTTCATGGAGCTTTTGTAGCGTTTCGGCAGCATCGTCGTGATTGAGCGTGCTGTTCTCGGTGATTTCGATCTCAATGCTTTCCGGCGGCAGATTGGTTTGGCGTAGCGCCTCGTCGATGGTTTTCACCAAGACATCGCCCTGGAATTGCGGCGGAAAGACATTGATGCCGATGCGTCCGGGGGAGAGCCCCATCGCACGCCAGGCGGCGGCTTTCTCGCACGCCGTGAGAAGGATCCACCGGCCGACGTCGAGCGCTATGGCGTTGGTGGCAAGGGTCTCGATGAAAGCACCGGGCATGAGAATCCCGCGTTCCGGATGCCGCCACCGCAACAGCGCCTCGGCGCCGACCACGGCGCCGTCGATGAGCCGGATTTCGGGCTGGAAATAGATCTCGAGCTCTTTTTCCGCATAGGCCCGCGTCAGTTCGAGATCGAGCAGGCGCCGCGATTGAACTTGCGCACGATGCACCGGCAGGAAGAAACGGCGCGTGCGGCCGCCGTTCGATTTGGCCTGATACAATGCAAGATCGGCATTGGCGATGAGCTCGTCGACCGTGGTGCCGTCGTTGGGGGCGATGGCGATGCCGGCGGACCCGCCGACGTGCACGCAATGCTCGTTGATGTTGAAATTTTCGGCCAAGCGGTTGATCACGGCGTCGACGATCTCGCCGATCAGCCGCGGATCGCCGCATTCCGGCACAACCAGGACGAATTCGTCGCCGCCGAGGCGGAACACCTGGACCTTCGGCCGTTCCTTGGTCGCTTCGATGAAGCGCTGGCCGACCTCGACCAGGAGCTGATCGCCCACCGAGTGACCGAGTGTATCGTTGACATCCTTGAAGCTGTCGAGATCGAACAGCGCGACCGCGATCGGGCGTTTGGAGCCTTCACCGGACAACAAGCGGCCGAGCACTTTCTGCAGCGATAATCTGTTGGGGAGGCCAGTGAGCGGGTCGAAATGCGCAAGCCGCTCCAATTGCGCTTGGACCTTTTTCCGCTCGGTGATGTCCTGATGCGCCCAGGCGACGCCGCGGATCGCGCCTTCGGGACTGTACATCGGCGCCGCGGCGATTTTGACATGCACCAGCGACCCGTCCTTGCGCTGCCTTAAGACCTCTTCGTTGCGGATGGTCTCGCCGTCGCGCGCGCGCTGGTACATTTCGAACGATTCCGCCTGCCCGTCGGCTGGCACGATCTGCACCGCCGTGCCGAGCGCCTCCGCGGCGGTGTAGCCGTAGAGCTTTTCGGCGGCGGGATTCCACAGGGAGATGCGGCGCTCCAGATCGGAACAGGCGATTCCGACTGGCGATGCGTCGATCACCGCCGCCAGCGTATTTTTGGATTCTTGCAGCTCGAATTGCCGGCGCTCGATGGCGGCGGCCATCTGATTGAAAGCCTCGGCGAGGTTGCCGACCTCGTCACGGGTCTTCACTTGCGTCCGGTGGCCGAGATCGCCCCCGGCCAAAACGAGCGCATCGCGCTCCAGCTGCCGCAACGGCCCGACGGTGCGTCCGGACAACATCCAGGCGATGGCAAAGCCGGCCAACAGCGAAACTCCGGCAAACCAGCCACCCCAGGTCAGATGGCTCATCATTGTGCCGAAGCTGATTGCGGTGGGAACCCCGATCGAGACCACCCAGGGAACGCGATGGCCGGTGGTGGATGCGGTTATACGCTCGACGCCGTCCGGCCAGCGCACGATCGCGGAAGACTCGCTTGCGGCTGCGGCCAGCACCGGATCGCCCAAGCCTGCGAGATTGCGGCCGATCCATTTCGCACCGTTGTCGCTCTGGGCAACGACCACTCCCTTTTGATCGACGATGCGCACAATGGCGCCAGGGGGCAGGTGCTGCATCCGGAACACGTCTTGAAATTGGCTGAGCTTGGTGCCGATCGCGATCACCGCGCGCAAACGTCCGGCCTGATCCTTGACCGGAGAAGCGAGCGTGACCACCCATTCGCCGGTGAGCTTGGTCCGTATGACGTCGCCAATCGCGAAGTGCTCGCCGGCGATCGCTTGCTGGAAATAGCTGCGTTCCGCAACGTTAAGCCGCCGCGCATCGGCGGCATCCCAGGAAAAGCCGATATTGCTGCCGTCCGGAGCAAACAGCAAAATTCCGGCGATATAGTCGGGCAACTCTTCTTGGACGCGGCGCAGCAGAGCGTCGTTGGCGCTTGCGTCCGCCAAGCGCGGTGACACCGCGCGGCTCAAACCGACCAGAAGATTTTGCAGATTGTCGACGTGATCGTCGACTTGCTCGGCCAGCAGCCAGGATTTGTCGTGAGCGCGCTCCATCGCCCGCCGCTGGTCGTCGCGCAATTGGCTCCACAGCCCAAAGCACAGGACGGCGACCAAAGGAACGACCGTGGCGACCACCAGGCCCAAAAGCTGCGACCGGATTGTGCGAAACAGCATCGGCGACGCCCATTTGCGCTAAATCGCGGTCGTTATCGTGCGGGCCGGTTTTCGGAAAGTTTTACGCGCAGCGTTAAAAAATCATCTTCCGCGCCGGGTTTGGCGTCACGTTTAATCGCGGCTTAAACACTTGCCGACAAATCCGGCTCGGCGGTGAAGGAAAGATAAAGGCAGAGCCGGAAGTTCGACGCCGGGCGTTTAGCGCATTGCCGCGGCGATATTGCCGCCATCGACCGTGGTGACGTCGGCGGTGGTTTTGAGCGCCAGTGCCTGATGCAGGAACGCTAAAGCGACGTCGTCGGCGGTCACCTCGCGGCCAAGCAGATTGCCGGCCATGTAATCCTGCTCGCTCACGCCGCGCGCCTTAGCGCGCGAGGCGATCATATCGGGCGTGAGCAGGCCGGACCGGATGCGGTCGGCATTGACGGCGTTGGCGCGAATGCCATCGGCGCCGTAGTCGAGCGCGTATTGGCGCATCAAAGCGAGCGCCGCGGCTTTGGGAATGCCGTAGGGGCCGAAATTGGGGCCGGGATTGACCGCCTGCTTGGAAATATTGAAGAGGAGGCATCCGCCGGTGCCCTGTGCGCGCATGATCCGCACCGCGGCTTGGGCGACGCGCTGGTGGCCATAGAAATTCAGCTCAAAGCTCTTGTGCAGAATGTCCTCGTCGACCTCGCCGATGCGTCCCTGCCAGGCCGCGCCGGCATTGGAAACGACGATATCGACGCCGCCGAAATGTTCCGCGATCTTGTCGAATGCCGCGCTAACGGAGCCGCCGTCGGTGACATCGCAGGCCAGCGCCAGCGCGTGGCCGCCGACGGCGTTGGCTTGCTCGCGCGCTGCGGCGCGATCGAGGTCGAGCAAAGCCACTTCAGCGCCAGCCGCAGCGAAGCGCTTGGCGGTCGCCGCCCCGATCGCGCCCGCTGCGCCGGTGATCGCGGCAACCTGGCCGAGGAGCGGCGGCTCCTCGCGGGCGCCGAGCTTTGATTGCTCGAGCGGCCAATATTCGCAGTCGAACATCTCCGCTTCGGAGATCGACTCGAAGCGGCCGATCGCTTCGGCATCGCGCACGCATTCGATCCAGGCCTCGGCGATGTCGGCGGCGATGACGGCGTCCGCTTTGGAACGGCCGAGGCCGAACAGGCCCAGACCGCGCACGAGCGCGACCCGGGGCAAGGGGTCGAGCGGTCGTTTGCTGCCGCCGGCGCGCTTATTGTGCCGGGCGAAATAATCACGGTAACGCTTTGTGAATTCATCCGCTTTTTTGTGGGCGTCTAGCGCGAATTGGGCCATGCTTTGCGGGTCCGGCGCAGTGAGCACCAACGGCCAATTCTTGGTCCGGATGGTGTGGTCGGGCGTGATCACGCCGGCATCGCTCAGCCGCTCAACGTCCTTGCCGCCGATAAAGTCGACGATCGCATCGCCAGTGCGGAATTCGAGCAGCAAGCGACGCCACGCGCCCTCGGTCTTGTCGTCTTTCTCGCTGCAGGCGCCGCGCACAATCGGCGCGATTTCGGCGACCGGCGGCGCTCGGCTTGCGGCCGGCGCCGGCGCCACGGACTTGCGGTTGCGGGCGATGAAATCTTCAGCGTGCGAGACAGCCGCGATCATGCGCTCGTAAGCCTCACGCGCAGTGTCGCCGAAGGTGACCAGCCCATGTTTGTTCAAGATCAGGCCTTCGCAGCCGGACGCGCGCTCGAACATTTCGATGGCTTTTTTGGCGAGCCCAAATCCCGGCCGCAGATACGGCACGAAGGCCATGCGCTCGCCGAACACCTCGGCGCAGAGCTGTTCGCCGCGCGGCTGATCGATGACGCTCAGTACCGCGGTGGCGTGGGTGTGGTCGACAAATTTGTGCGGCAAAAAGGCATGCAGCATCACCTCGATCGACGGATTTGGCGCGCGCGGATCGATCAGATTGGCGCGCTCGAGCCCGACCAGTTCCTCGTCGCCAATGCTCGCGAGCGCGCGCAGCTTGCGCATCGGATCAAGCCGCAAGGCCGGAAAGCCGGCTGGCTCGATTGACGCCATGTCCGCGCCGGAGGCTTTGACGCGCAACACCTCGACCGCGGCGCCGAGACCATCGCGCATCGTGGTCTTGAGCGAGGTATTGCCGCCGCCGTGCAGCACCAGTTTGGGATCGCGGCCTAACAGCCGCGTCGTGTAGATGCGCAATGCCAGATCGGCGTCGATCCCGGCTTTGGCGGCGTCGGCGACGAGCGCTTCCGCGTCACGATCGACCCAGCCGCTTTTCATGCGCTAGCGCATTTCTTTGCGCATGATCTCATCCGAAAACCGGCAGCCACTTTTCGGGATCATGCGTATTTGTTCGCGCATGATCTTATCCGAAAACCGGCAGCCACTTTTCGGGATCATGCGTTAGCCACCGGCGAAGCGGCGGGACCACCAACCAGTACGGCGCGGCCGTTCGCCTTCGGAAGCCTCGCCGGTTTCGGTAATCACCGGCTCCGCACCTTGCGATGGAGCCGACGCCGGGCTGCCGCCGCCAACTTCGGCTCCGGTCGCAGGCGCAGGTTCGCGAACCGTCGAACGCCGCCGCGACGGCTCCGGCTGCTCGACCGCGGCAGGAGGCATCGCAACAGGAGGCATCGCAACCGGCACGTCAGGCGGTGCTGCGCGCTCGGCCGGTGGCGAATCGAGATCGGCGACTGCGTGCGAGAGCTCAGGTTCGGTGGCCGGCGGCGACGCGAACTGTTCGGCGGGAACGAATTCGCCTTGCCCGTACTGCCCGGATTGTTCGGGCGCGGCATAACCCTCGCCGTTACGCTGGCGATTGCGCCGGCCGCCGCGGCGGCCGCGGCGCCGGCGCCGGTCATCGCGGCGCGCTTCCTCGCGCGGCTCACGCCGCTCGCGGCCTTCCTGCGGTTCGGCGGCAAAGCCGGCGATCGCTTCGCCGCCGGCTTCATCGGCCGCCAGATCTTGCGGCGACAGGTCTTGCGGCGACAGATCTTGCGGCTCGGCAGCGTGATCGTGAGCCGATTCGGTGATCGCGATCTGCTCGACATGCGGTTGGCTCTGGGCGTGCGCTTGGCGGTTTTGGCCATGCATGGGCTCGCCACCGCCGCGGCCGCGGCGACGACGCCGACGGCGGCGGCGCGATCCGCCGTCACCGGCTTCGTCAGATGCCGGACCGGCCATTGCGGTTTCGGCTTCGAACTCGGCCGGCTCGGCCTCACCAGCCTCGCCGCCGATCTCTTCGAGATCATCCTCTTCTTCCAGCGGCGCTACTGCGGCCTGGGCCCGCTCGGCAATCGCCTTGGCCGCCTCCGCCGTATGCACCTGCTCGCCGCGATCGACGACGAAGGTTTGCGGCGCCCGCACCGTTTCGTCGGCGGTGACCGTAATCGTGATGGCGAAGCGGTCCTCCAGCCCGCGCAAATGCGCGCGCTTCTGATTGAGCACATAAAGCGCGACGTCGGGCCGCGTGCGCGCGATGAGATTGTGCGTCGCGCCCCGGATCAGCTGATCTTCGAGCGCGCGTAGCACCTGCAAGGCCAGCGAGGACACCGAGCGGACATGGCCGCTGCCGCCGCAATAGGGGCATTTTTCGGTCGAGCTTTCGAGCACGCTGGTGCGGATACGCTGGCGCGACATTTCGAGCAGGCCGAAATGCGAGATGCGGCCGACCTGGATGCGGGCGCGATCGTGCCGCAGACACTCCTTCAATCGCCGCTCCACCGAGCGATTGTTGCGCTTTTCGTCCATGTCGATGAAGTCGATGACGATCAATCCGGCCAGATCACGCAAGCGCAGCTGGCGGGCGATTTCGTCGGCCGCCTCCAGATTGGTCTTGAACGCGGTGTCCTCGATATGATGCTCGCGTGTCGCACGCCCGGAATTGACGTCGATCGCCACCAGGGCCTCGGCCTGGTTGAGCACGACATAACCGCCCGAACGTAGCTGCACGACCGGCGAGAACATGGCGTCGAGCTGGTTCTCGACGCCGTAGCGCGACAAGAGCGGCTGACTGTCGGTGTAAAGCTTCACATTCTTGGCATGGCTCGGCATGAGCATGCGCATGAAGTCTTTGGCCTCCTGATAGGCGTCGCCGCCCGCGACCAGAACCTCATCGATGTCCTTGCCGTAAAGATCGCGCAGCGAGCGCTTGACCAGCGAGCCTTCCTCATAAACCAGCTTGGGAGCGGTGGATTTGAGAGTGAGATCGCGCACTGTCTCCCACATCCGGAGCAAATATTCGAAATCGCGCTTGATCTCGATCTTGGTTCGGCTGGCGCCGGCAGTGCGCAGAATGACGCCCATGCCCTCCGGCACTTCGAGATCGGCGGCGGCTTCGCGAAGTCGCGCGCGATCGTCCGGGTTGGTGATCTTGCGGCTGATACCGCCGCCGCGGGCGGTGTTGGGCATCAACACCGAGTAGCGACCGGCCAGCGATAGATAAGTCGTCAGCGCCGCGCCTTTGGTGCCGCGTTCTTCCTTGACCACCTGCACCAGCATGACCTGGCGGCGTTTAATGACCTCTTGGATCTTGTACTGCCGCCGATAGCGCGGCGCGCGATCCGGAACTTCTTCCAGCGCATCGGCGCCGCCGACGGATTCGACGACTTCGTCGTCGTCCTCGCCGCCGCCAGCGGGCGAGTGCGCCTCGGTCGGGGACATCGCCTGGTCGCTTTCGGCCCCCGCCGGCAGCGATGAGACAGCCTCTTCAATCTCTTCAGCACTGGCGACGCTATCTTGCGTCTCTTGATCTTGCGCCTCTTGATCTTGCGTCTCTTGCGCACCGGCGTCGGCGGCCTCGTCGACGATGCCGGCTTCGACTTGATCGGCCGAGCCGCCAGCCACGGCGGCTTCCGGACTTTCGAAGCTCCACGACGTCGCTTCCTCTCTCGGAGCGCCGGTCTCCGGGTCGCCCTCGGAATATTCGCTCGATCCTTCGCTGCCGGCCGATTCCGCTGCGGACGGTCCGCCGTCAAGAATGTCGGCGGTCAGCGGCTCGGCAGCCTCGCCGCGAACCACATCGTCGTCGCGGCGCGATCGGGCGGATTCCCGCGTCCGTCGGGGCACCCGCTCGACATCGTCCATGGCGGCGCGCTGCGCCCGCTCTTCCTCGGCGATCAAAGCCTGCCGATCGGCGATCGGGATCTGATAATAATCCGGGTGGATTTCGCTAAACGCGAGAAAACCGTGGCGGTTGCCGCCGTAATCGACAAACGCGGCCTGAAGCGACGGCTCGACGCGCGTCACCTTCGCCAGATAAATGTTGCCTCTTAGTTGCTTGCGGTGCGCGGATTCAAAGTCGAATTCCTCGACGCGGTTGCCGCGCAAAACCACCACCCGGGTCTCCTCCGGATGGGTCGCGTCGATGAGCATTTTGTTGGCCATTGGCAAATCTCATGGGAGCCGTGTCGGCTCGCTTGCCGCCGCATCGGCGGAAGGCGAGGAAACTGGCCCAATTTTCGTTGAATGGAACGGTCCAGGGCTTGCGAGGGCCGCAAGCATGAAAGGCCCGGCCGCCGGCAAGTGACAAACGCACATTGCCGAGCCGTTTGATGGAAGCCTTGACTTGCGCCTCGAACATAAACTCCAAACCGCGACGAGACGGCAGCGCACAGCGCGGCCGCGATTTCGCTAGATGCCGGCGATGCGGCGCGACGGCATTGCGCGGCTTTACCGCTATCAATGCCCGGCGCGCGCGGTCCGGGTCGTCCTTATCCCCACCGGCCTTGGCAGAGCTTTGCGCCGCCACAAATGCCGTGCTCGTCGAAGACATGATCGGTCTGAACATCGTCTCCACGAAGCTCGTGGCACTGCAGCGGATCGAAAGCAGCGTTTGCCCGGCTCCCGGATTACCTTGGAGGGAGCCAACCCTGGCGCACGCGCCGGAGGCCGTCACGCGGACACAACCGGAACCTTTCATCGTCAGCACGCTCTTCTTAAGGCCGCAGCCGGCGAATTGGCAAGTCGCCTGTGGGATTTACCCGCAGCGGCGGCCGGTTTTTGCCTTATTACCAAGGCTTTTCACCGGCAAATTAGGTTCCGGTTAACTATGCCTGCCTAATGGGGTAGGAGGGCGGGATGAGGTCGCAGCCGATGGTCATCCAGGCCGTGCGCTTGGCCGTTTTCGGCACGTTGATCGCCGGCATTGGATTGGCGGCGGCCCCCCCGGCTGCGCCCGCAGCGGCTGATGCCTTTCCGGTGGCGACCGATGCCCGGCTCGGCGGCGATGAGACCCAAACGCGTTTCGTGATGGATCTCAGCCGCAAGATCGACCTCCACGTCTTTACCCTTGCCGATCCTTACCGCGTCGTCGTCGACATCCCGCAGATTACGTTTCGGCTGCCGGCGAAGGCCGGTGAGACCGGCCGCGGCCTGATCAAAGCGTTTCGTTTCGGGCTGGTGATGGCGGGCGGCTCGCGCATCGTCATCGATCTGGTCAAGCCGGCGCGAGTCGAAAAGGCCTTTGTCGTCGATCCTGCCGACGGGGCGCCGGCCCGCCTGGTGCTGGAATTGCTGGCGAGCGACCGCGACAGCTTTTTGCGCAAAATCACGCTCGATCAGCGTTCCGCGCACGCTGAAGCACCGCTGGCCCGCGAACAACAAGCGTCTTCCGGCGATGCTCGACCGCTGATCGTGCTCGATCCCGGGCATGGCGGGATCGATACCGGTACCAAGGGTCCGAGCGGGCAGATGGAAAAGGACATCGTGCTCGATGTCGCCAAAAGGTTGCGCGAAAAGGTCGAGACCGCAGGCAAATATCGCGTGCTGCTGACGCGATCGGACGACACCTTTGTGCCGCTGGCGGAGCGGGTGCGCGTTGCACGCGAGGCAGGCGCCGCCCTGTTCATCTCGATCCACGCCGATTCGCTGCCGCACCGGGAAGGCGATGCGCAGGGCGCGACCGTCTACACGCTGTCGGAGACCGCGACCGACCCGGCCGCCGCGCGGCTTGCCGAACAGGAGAACCGCGCCGACGTGATTGCCGGCGTCGACCTTAAAGAGCAGCCCGATGACGTCGCCGGCATCCTGATCGACCTGGCGCAGCGTGAGACCAAGACCTTCTCGGTTCAATTCGCCACCAAATTGGTCGGCACCATGAAGCGCAGCGCCCGCCTGCACAAGGAACCGATCAAGTCGGCCGGTTTTCGCGTCTTGCGCGCGCCGGATGTGCCCTCGGTGCTGGTCGAGCTCGGGTACGTCTCCAACAAGGAGGATTTGCAATCATTGTTGTCGGACAGCTGGCGAGAGCATACGGCGGACTCCATGGCGTCAGCGATCGACGGCTATTTCTCCACCCAGCTGGCAGGAGCCCGCGCCGGCGCCAATTGAGCGCGAACTGCCCCGGATGTGGCGTAATGGCCTCAGTTTGAACAAAAAACCGAGCGACGACATGAACGAGAGGGTGCGGGCTGGCGGGTGGGGGCGCTTGCTGTCAGACTTCGCCATGGTCGCAGCGCCAATGCGCTTTTGTGGTCCGCGTAACGGCTGGGTGATCGCGGGGCGCGCTCGATGAGTTTGGCTCAACCGAATTTACTGCAATGACATTGGTGCCGCGGTGAAACTGCTTCTGCGCTTTTTCGGTTTCCTGTTTGCGGTCGGCACGATTTTCTTCATCGTCGGCGTCGCTGCCGTAGCTGGCCTGTTGTGGCATTTCTCCAAGGACTTGCCCGATTATTCGCAACTTAAGGATTATGAGCCGTCGGTGATGACACGCGTCCACGCCGGGGACGGGTCATTGCTTGCCGAATATGCCAAGGAGCGCCGGCTCTACCTGCCGATTCAGGCCGTTCCGAAGCTGGTCATCAACGCTTTCGTCGCGGCCGAGGACAAGAATTTCTACCAGCATCCCGGTGTGGACATTTACGGCATTGGCCGCGCCGGCATGCTTTACATCGAAAATTACGGCAGCGGCCGGCGCCCACAGGGCGCCTCGACCATTACTCAGCAGGTCGCCAAGAATTTTCTCTTGAGCAACGAAGTGTCGTTCCAGCGCAAGATCAAGGAAGCGCTGTTGGCGCTGCGCATCGAGCGCACCTATTCGAAGCAGAAGATTCTCGAACTTTATCTCAACGAGATCTATCTCGGCTTCGGCGCCTACGGGGTGGCGGCGGCATCGCTGTTGTATTTCGACAAATCGGTGCACGAGCTGACGATTGCCGAAGCTGCATACCTTGCCGCGCTGCCGAAGGGGCCGAACAATTACAATCCGTTCCGTCGGCGCGAAGCCGCCGTGGAGCGTCGCAATTACGTCATCGATCGCATGGCCGAGGATGGCTATATCAGCGCCGGCCAAGCCGAAAAAGCCAAGAAGGATCCGCTGCAGGTCACCGTTCGTCCGACCGGCGCCCATATTTTTGCGGCTGAGTATTTTGCCGAGGAAGTGCGGCGCTATCTGTATGAGAAATACGGAGAGAAAAAGCTTTACGAGGGCGGGCTTTCGGTGCGAGCCACGCTCGATCCCAAA
>JBQCCX010000125.1:0-8362 GCA_051961815.1 Xanthobacteraceae bacterium | reverse complement strand
AAGAATGGGCGGCAACGCTCGGCGACGAGATCAAAAAAGCGCAAGCAGCCGGCGACCCCGACACCGGTGAGACCTATTACCTCCACTGGCTGGCCACGCTCGAACGCATCCTCGCCGAGAAAGGCGTGGTCGAACGCGGCGCCCTGGCGCGCACCCGCGACGCGTGGGCGCGCGCTTGCGCGCGTACCCCGCATGGCACGCCGATCGAGCTGCGCACCGAAGATTTCAGCGACTAAGCGAGCCGGCTTGAACCTTACGGTTCAATTCATGCCCAAGAGGTGAGGCAGAAATAGCGTCAGGGCCGGCCAGTAGGTCACGACCATCAGGAATACCAGCATCGTCAACAGCCATGGCCAGACCGCCACCGCCAGGTCGGTGATGCGCATACGCGCGATCATCGAAGCGACGTAGAGATTGAGCCCGACCGGCGGATGGCACAGGCCAACCTCCATATTGACGTCGATGACGATGCCGAAATGCACCGGATCGATGCCCAGCCGTCTCGCTGCCGGAGTGAGGATCGGCGCCATGATCAGGATGATTGAGTTCGGCTCCATGAAGTTGCCGGCTGCGAGCAGCAGCACATTGACCAGCAGCAAGAACCCGAACCAGCCAAGATTCTGCGCCGTGATCCAGTCTGCCAGCGCCGACGGAATGTTTTCGTTGGTGAGAACGAACGAGAACAGGACCGCGTTGGTGATGATGTAGAGCAGCATCGCGCTGGTGTTCGCCGCTCGCAACAATACCTGCGGCACGTCGGTAAGCCTGATCGCCTTGTAGACGAACACGGCGATAAAGAACGAATAGACCGCCGCCATCGCTGCAGCCTCTGTCGCGGTGAACAAACCGCTATAGATACCGCCGATGATGATGATCACCAGCATCAAGCCCCAGACGCTCTCCTGGAAGGCACGCCAAGTGTCGAGCCAACTCGCTCGCGGCATGAACGGATAATTTCGCTTTTTTGCGAGGTACCACGTCACCAGGCACAGCATGGCGGTCAACAGCGAACCAGGCAGCAGGCCGGCGACGAACAGCGCACCGATCGAGGTATTGGTGGAGATCGCGTACACGATCTTCGGGATCGACGGCAGCATCAGGATGCCGAGCGAACCGGCGACGGTGATGATCGCGGCTCCAAACCGCATCGGATAGCCGTGCCTGACCATTTCCGGCAGCACGATCGCCCCGATCGCGGCAACCGTGGCGACGCTCGATCCGCACACCAAGGCGAACATTGCGCATGACACGATTCCTGCGAGCCCCAGCCCGCCATGCCAATGGCCGATCAGCGATACTGCAAAATTAATCATCCGCCGCGCGACACCGCCGTGACTGAGGAAATGACCGGCCAGGATGAAGAACGGGATCGCCATGATCTCGAAGCTTTCCAGGCCGGTGAACAGTTTCATCGACACCGACATGATCGGCACGTCGCTGAGGATGAACAGAAACGTCAAAACCGTCAGTCCAAGCGCGATTGAAACCGGCATACCGGTAATCATGAAGGCGATCAGCAGGACAAAGATGGTGACCGCTCGCACCGATTGCGGCGCGGCGATGACTCCGGTCTTTTGCGCGAGGCAGAGAGCAAGAATCAAAATCGGCGCCATGATGAGCGTTAGCGCCAGCGGATTCGCCCATCGCTGCGACACAGTACCGTGCAGGTCGGTTGATGGATGCAGTTGATCGGTGCCCGCGACACCCTCGACCCGCGCCTCAGTGTGATGCGGCAAGTCGCCGGTCCAGTAGAAATGCCAAGCCACTTGCAGGAAGCGGAAGCACATCAGCCCGGAACCGAGCGGGATGGCCGAATAGACGATCCACATCGGCGCTTCGAGATCGTTCGACTGCTGGCCGGTAGCAAACATTTCGCCGACAAATGAGCCGCCAAAGATCGCAATCGCCGCGGTGAATACCGCCCCGCACAAGATCGCGAACAGGATTACCGGTTTGCGCGAATGCGCCGGCAGCAGGTTGACGAGCACGTCAACACCGACATGGATGCCGGTGCGCACACCATAGGCGGCGCCGAACTTGGCCATCCAGATAAACATGTAAATGCAGAGTTCCTGCGCCCACGACAGGTCGCGCGCGGCGAGCCAGGAATAGATCGCTCGAAACACATCCGGGACGACCGGTATTCCGCGCGCGGCGGCCCATTTGGCGAGATCGATGGACAGGCCGGTGCCGTAACGATGCAGGACGGCAACGAAAATCAGCCCTGTTGCTGCCGCAATAAGGGTGGCGATCAGCCATTCTTCAAGCTGGTCCAGCACGCGCCCAGCGGTGCGAGCCACCCCTCGCGCGAAATCGGCCGGGAGATAGTGCGCTCCCGGCCGTTTTTCTTTCTGCTGCGCTGACAAAGGCGTTGCTAGATTTGCAGGTTAAGCTCTTTGACAAGGAGATCGAGGACTTCTTGGCCGACGCGGCCCTTCGCCCATTTGTAGGTCGGCGCCATCGCCACCTGCCACGCCTTGCGCTGATCGTCGCTCAGGTCGTGCAGCGTCGTCCGGCCAGACGCCTTGATCGCCGCAAGCGAATCTTCATTTTCCTGGCGCGCGATCGAGTTTGTATAATCGGTAGCCTCGGCCATGGCCTTATCCAGCTGCGGACGAATATCGGGCGGCAGACCGTTCCAGAACTTGGTGTTGACGATCACGGCATATTGCAGATGGGCGTGATACGAAATCGTGATGTGCTTTTGTACCTCGTGGAATTTCTGCGTCAGATAATTGGAAGCCGTGTTCTCGCAGCCGTCCACGACGCCGGTCTGCAGCGCCTGATACACTTCAGAGAAGGCCATGATCTGCGGGATCGAACCGAGCTCGCGGAAATATTGATCCGCGATTTTCGATCCTGAGATGCGAATTTTTAGACCTTGAAAGTCGGTCGGCGCCAACAGCGGCCGATTGGCCGATACCATATGGAAACCGTTGTCCCAGTAGGCCAGCCCGCTGATGCCCTTTGTTTCAAGCTTTGCGAACAGCCACTGGCCGACCTGCCCTTTCATCGCGTTCGTATAAACCTGGTCGTTCTTGAACAACCATGGCAGATCGAGCGCTTCGAATTCTTTGACGCCGAGCGGGGCGAATTTCGCGGTCGAGGGCGCCAGCATCTGCACCGATCCGAGCTGCAAGGCCTCGATTTCTTCCTTGTCCTTATACAAAGAAGAGTTCGGGTAGACTTCGATCCTGACTTTGCCGTCGGTGTATTTCTCGGCGAGCTCTTTGAACTTGAGCGAGCCTTTACCTTTGGGCGTGTCGTTGGCAACGACATGGCTGAATTTGATGACGATTGGCGATTGGCCGAAGCCACGGGTCGCCATTGCCAGCGGCGCGGCAGCCGCGAGCGCCACGGCAGAGCGGCGCGTAATCTTGCGGTTCATAGACGTTCCTCCGATGCGGCTTTGCAGACGCCGTTTGGCCCCTCTACCGGGCGTTCCCCTCAATAGCGCGAATGGCGGAGCGGGCCAAGGATGCTACCCTCGGAATCTTCCGTCGATTCGGGGGAAAGCTGACATGGCAAAGCGCTCTGGGACGCTTTGCCGCGCGCTCCTGAGTGCGGCCCTGCGGTGGCGCGAGGTTATTTGCCCGCGTGAGGGTGGCGATGGCGCGGGAATAATCCGCCAGACTTGCGTATCTAGTCGCAATGCCAAGCCCAAACGAACACGCAGACCTGACCGTGCGGCCGATGGCGGCAGCGGACGCGGCGACGGTCGCAGAGATGGCGCGCGAACTGGCCGCCGCGCTCGACGACCCCGAACTCGTCCTCGATCCGGGCGATCTCATTCGCGACGGCATCGGAGCCGAGCGCTGGTTCGATGGTCTGGTCGCCGTCGTGGATGGATCGGTGATCGGCTACGCCATGGTGTGCCGGGGCTATGAAGCGCACATGGCCAGTCGTCGCCTCTGGCTCAGCGACCTCTATGTGCGCCCGCAGGCGCGCCGCAGCGGCGCCGGCCGCGCCTTGATGGCCGCGGTGGCGCGTCTGGCGATCGCTCACGGCTGCGAGGGGATTTATTGGGATCTGTGGCGGCTCAATCGGGTGGGAAAAGCTTTTTACCAGAGCCTGGGAGCGGTCGAGATCGGCGAGCTCGCCATCTGGCATGCCGGCAGCCGGCAGCTCGCGGCGGCAAGCGACGAATGACATTCGCCGTTCGCGCCGCCTCACCTGCGGCCCTCGAACATTTCGCTAGTGCGCGAACAATGTCCGCTTTTCCTCCAATAGCGGACATCGGAAATGCACTGGGCATTACGAGAATTTCACGTAGGTGAACGGTTTCTACTGCGCCGTTTCAGCTTGCATTCAACGCCGCATGCCTATCGTCCGCACTGGAAACCGGACGAAATGAATTGGGTTTTTTCGTTCGGCTGTCGCCAGAGCCCGGGTCGAGCGAACCTCCAGCCGAGGCTCTTTCTCATTTCAACTGAACAAAGGATCAGATCCCATGACTGAATCAGCTATCGAGCTTTACGATGAAGTGCTCTGCGACGACGTACCGGATGCAGCCCTGGAGATCGCCGGAAGCAAAATGGGGGCTGGTGCTGCAGCTTCTGTGACGCTCGCATTTTGCTCAGGACTGGATAGCTGCCCGTCCTCTCCCCGAAAATAAATTGTCTCTATTGATCGGGGCCGGCTACTCGCCGGCCCCGCTTTAGCTTCCGTAGCAACACGATTGAGCAACACGATTGAGAATGTCCGCTGTGGATCATTAGGCAACATCGCGGCATGTCCACACTGCATCCGCTTCGCATTCGAAAGCAAAGATACTGACAGCCGCGATTGCACGCCCCTAATGCATCGCCGCTTCGGCCCGCGGCAACAGTGCGCCCGCATGGCTGATGATGGTGCCGGCCAGCCGATGGGCCGCGCTCACCGCCTGCCCCGGCTCGCTGCCGGACAGCCGGGCGGCGAGATAGCCGGCGTTAAAGCCGTCGCCCGCCGCGGTCGGATCGACCGGCACCAGAATTTCCGGCACCGGCACGAATTCCAGCCCGCGCGCGGTGGCAATGAGGGCGCTGTTCGGTCCGTTCTTGACCACGATCTCGCCGACACCGAAGGCCTGCAGCCGGGCGACGGTGCTTTCCGGAGACGGATCGCCCCACAGTACGGCTTCGTCATCGAAGGCCGGCAGCGCAACGTCGACGCGCTTGAGCGCCTCCATGAAGACGGTGCGGGCTCGCGCGACGTTTCCTTGCCAACCGGCCGGGCGAAAGTTGCCGTCGAAAGCGATCTTGGTGCCTTGCTGCCGCGCAACTTCAAGCGCGGCGAACAGGCGGCCGAGACCGTTGTTCGAATAGAGCGACAGGGTGATGCCCGAGAAGTAGATCAGCCGTGCCGCGACCAGACTTTGAGCGATCCGCATCCAATCGGGAAGCTCGAACAGTTGCCGCGCCGGGGCGCCCTCACCCCAGACGCGGGTCACGCGTTCGCCGGCCCGCTCGCGCTCGACCAGGGACAAGGCCGGCAGTCGGCCCGGCACTCGAAGAATGAGATCGGCCCTGAGCCCTTCCGCCAGGGCCAGCGCGACGATGCTGTCCGAATAAGCATCGTCACCGACGGCGCTGGCAAAGCCGACGTCAAGCCCGGCGCGCGCCAGATAGACGGCGGTATTGAAACTGTCGCCCGCGCAAGCCGCCGTATAGGTGCCATCCGCGCCGCGGCTCAACGCGATCACGGCCTCGCCGACGCAGATGACGCGCGCTGTCTCGTCCATAGATGAACCTTATCAAAGCAAGCAGATGCGAACCCGTCCGCACCGCCGTGGCTGGTGCGCCGAGGGCCTGATGTTATATTATAACATTACGGAGAATGACCGCCGCCCGCGACGAAACGATGACCCACCATCACCACGATAACGCCTCCCACCCGTCGGCCGCGCTGGGCGCTTCGCTGTTACGGCTATCGGCCGCGCAGCGACTCGCGGTCGCCGGCATCGCCGTCGGCTTGCTCTGGGTGGGGTTCTGGTGGGCCATCCGTTGAGCGCGGAGCGAAGCGATGCCGCAGCTGACATTGCAAAATCTGACCCTCGGCTATGACCGCCATCCGGCGGTGCATCATCTCGACGGGGTGGTGAAAGAGGGCGCGCTGCTGGCGGTGGTCGGCCCCAATGGCGCCGGGAAATCGACGCTCTTGAAAGCGATCGCCGGTACGCTCAAGCCGCTCGCGGGCTCCATCATGCGCGACGGCATCGATGCCCGCGCCATCGCGTATCTGCCGCAGGCGCCCGAGATTGACCGTTCCTTTCCGATCGGCGTGTACGACATGGTCGCGATGGGGCTGTGGCGCAGCCGCGGCGTGTTGGGCGGTATTACCGGCAAGGATCATCATACGATCGCAGCGGCGATTGCCGCGGTTGGGCTGACCGGCTTCGAGCGGCGCCCGATCGGAACGCTGTCGGGCGGGCAAATGCAGCGCATGCTGTTTGCACGGCTGGTTGCCCAGAATGCACGTCTCATTTTGCTCGATGAGCCGTTCGCGGCGATCGATACGCGAACCGCCGCCGAGCTGTTGAGCCTGGTGCGGCGCTGGCATGGCGAGGGGCGCACCGTGCTTGCCGCACTTCACGACGTCGAATTGGTCAAAGCGATCTTTCCCGAGAGCTTGTTGCTGGCGCGCGAGCCGGTCGCCTGGGGCCCGACGCGCGAGGTGCTCACGGCCGAGAATCTGAACAAAGCACGTCGCATGTGCGAGGCCTTCGACGAGGCCGCCGAGACCTGCGCGGTGGCGGCGGAATAATCGGACACCGGCGATGCTGTACGACAATCTGATCGCTCCGTTCGCGGATTTCGAGTTTATGCGCCGCGCCCTGATCGGCACGTTTGCGCTGGCTTTCGGCGCGCCGCCGATCGGCGTCTTTTTGATGCTGCGGCGTATGAGCCTGATCGGCGACGCCATGGCGCATGCGATCCTGCCCGGCGCCGCGATCGGTTTTTTATTCGCCGGCTTGAGCTTGCCGGCAATGGCCGGCGGCGGGCTCGTCGCCGGATTTGTCATTGCCATCGGCGCCGGGCTGATCGCACGCTCGACGCAATTGAAAGAAGACGCCTCGCTCGCAGCGTTGTTCGTGATATCGCTCGCGCTGGGAGTGACGATCGTCTCGATCAAAGGCAACAATATCGATCTGATGCACTTCTTGTTCGGTTCCGTGCTCGCCATCGACAACGGCGCCCTGGTTCTGATCCTGGCGATCGCGTCGGTTTCGCTCGTCGTGCTTGCTTTGATCTGGCGGCCGCTGGTGCTCGAATCGGTCGATCCCGGATTTTTGCGCAGCGTCAGCGGCGCCGGCGCCACGGCGCATGTCGCGTTCCTGGCGCTCGTCGTGCTCAACCTGGTCGGCGGATTCCAGGTGCTTGGCACCTTGCTCGCCGTCGGCATCATGATGCTGCCGGCGATTACGGCGCGCTTCTGGGCTCGCGACGTCACCGGCATGATCGCAGCCGCGGTCGCCACGGCATTGATCTCGAGCTATGCCGGCCTCATCGTCTCGTTTCGCGCCGAACTGCCGTCCGGACCGGCCATCATCCTGGTTGCCGGGATCATCTACCTGTTCTCGGTGGTGCTCGGACCGGCCGGTGGATTGATTTGGCTCGCTTTGCCGCGCCGCCATCTTGAAGCCTGAGCGGCGCCGGCGTGGCCCAGCCGGGGTTTTGAGCGCGCAACCGATCGCCTATATAGCGTTGCGGGAACTTCGAACGACCCGCAAATATGCCCCCTCCGCAATTCGCAGGTTTAAAGCGAGCGCGCAGCCGTAACGCAAGGCCCAGTTGAGAGGCCGGGAGACTATGAATGTCGGAGCAATCGTCCGCTGAAAAAATACCCGTGACGGTACTGACCGGCTATCTGGGCGCCGGCAAGACCACCTTGCTCAACCGCATTCTCTCCGAACCGCACGGCAAGAAGTATGCCGTGATCGTCAACGAGTTTGGCGAAATCGGCATCGACAACGATCTCGTGGTCGGCGCCGATGAGGAAGTGTTCGAGATGAACAACGGCTGCATCTGCTGCACGGTGCGCGGCGATCTGGTGCGCATTCTCGACGGGCTGATGCGGCGCAAGGGAAAGTTCGACGCCATTATCGTCGAGACCACCGGGCTTGCCGATCCGGCGCCAGTCGCCCAGACCTTCTTCATCGACGAAAATGTCGGTCGCCGGACCAGGCTCGACGCGGTCGTCACGGTGGCCGATGCCAAATGGCTCAATGAGCGGCTCAAGGACGCGCCGGAGGCAAAGAATCAGATTGCGTTCGCCGATGTCATCCTGATCAACAAGACCGATCTGGTCTCGGTGGACGAACTCAGCGATGTCGAAGCGCGTATCCGCGGCATCAATCCCTACGCCAAGGTGCACAGGACGCAAC
>JBQCCX010000124.1:0-3508 GCA_051961815.1 Xanthobacteraceae bacterium | reverse complement strand
AACCGCGATAAGCTTGGTTGTGGCTTTCATCGCGCGGGGGGATTGGTGCGGCGGCTGGTCAGGACCTTGATAATCCTCGTGCTCGCCATCCTGCTCATCCCCTATGTGATCGCGCCGCTTTATCGATTCGTCGATCCGGTTTCGGTGCCGATGCTGTGGCGCTGGGCCAGCGGCAAGCGGGTCCAGCGTATCACCGTTCCGTTAAACCGGACTGCGCCGGCGCTGCGCCTCGCCGTCATTGTCGCCGAGGACGGCAGTTTTTGCCGCAATCGCGGCGTGGACCTTGCCGCCATCCGCGAGGCCATGCAGCAATCCGACGAACTCGGCGAGGCGCGCGGCGCCTCCACGATTACCCAGCAGACCGCGAAAAATCTGTTTCTGTGGGAGGGCCGCAGTTTTATCCGCAAAGCGCTCGAGTTCCCGCTGGCGCTATGGCTCAACGTCGTATTGCCGAAGCGCCGGGTTCTGGAAATCTACCTCAATATTGCCGAATGGGGGCCGAACGGCGAATTTGGCGCTGAAGCCGGCGCCCGCTGGGCGTTCGGCAAATCGGCCCGCGATCTCAACCCGTCGGAGGCGGCGGAACTGGCGGCGATACTGCCCAACCCGATACGCCGCAGCGCCCGCATTCCGAGCGTATTGGTGCGCCGGCTTGCGGCGCTTTATGAGCGGCGATCCATTGAATTCAGCGGTCTGGACGCCTGCGTGCGGGGCTAGCGTGGATGCATTCCTTCTTCTATAAGCCGCGTTCCGAGCCGCTAAGTCGACAGAAGGAGAACGGCCATGGCCGTGCCAAAGAGAAAAACCTCGCCGTCAAAGCGCGGCATGCGCCGGTCTGCCGATGCCCTGAAAGCGCCGAGCTACGTCGAAGACAAGGATTCCGGCGAGCTGCGCCGGCCCCATCATATCGATCTGAAGACCGGCATGTATCGCGGCCGGCAAGTGCTCAGCAAGAAGTCCGAGAGCTGACGCCGTCTAGCCTATTCCCTGCGCAGTTGTCTGCACCGGCTTAGCCCCTATACGATCCGCAATTCTCCTTGCGGCGGCGCCGCCGGCCCGCCGCGCGCCCTCCTCGTCGAGGGCGGTTGAGCGGGGTGGATCATGTTTGCGCTCGGCTTTCCGCTGCTCCTGGTTCCATTCGCGATCTACAACATGATCGCCTTTCTTACCCCCGGCGTGAGCTGGACCGCGCCGGCCGCCACCGTTCAGATGATGTCGGGGCAGGATTGGGTGCTGACCTGGGGGGATATCCTTCTCGCCTTCGCCATTTTCCTGCTCTGGATCGAGCTGATCAAATCGACCAAGGCGGGCAGGCGCAGCATCATGGATCACGTCCTGTCGATGGCGCTGTTCATCGCCATGCTGGTCGAATTTCTGCTGGTCCAGCGGGCGGCGACCTCGACCTTCTTCCTTTTGATGGCGATCGCACTGGTCGATGTGCTGGCCGGCTTTATCGTCGGCATGCGAAGCGCAACGCGGCAGATCGAGGTGGAACCGCTCGACCGCGCGTAAGCGCTATTGTCCACCGCCGGTGAGCCGATCGACCTTTCGCTTCATATCGTCAAGCTGACGTTTGAGGTCGTCGATATCGCCTGATTTGCCCACGGCCTTGTCGCTCTCGGCGCTTTCGCCGGCGGCACCCTCGCGGCGCGCAAACGGCGCGAACATCGCAAAAGCGCGCTCGAACATATCCATGTTGCGCCGGACCTGCTCTTCGAGCGAGGTGAAAGCGCCAACGCCGAAGGCTTGCGCCATTTGCTGGCGGAACTTTTCCTGCTCGCGCGTCAAGGATTCGATGGAAACTTCGAGATAGCGCGGCACCAGCATCTGCATGCTGTCGCCGTAGAAGCGGATCAACTGGCGCAGGAACGTGATCGGCAGAAGGTTCTGACCTTCCTTGTTTTCCTGCTCGAAGATGATCTGGGTCAGGACCGAGCGGGTGATGTCCTCGCTGGTCTTGGCATCATAAACGACGAAATCTTCGCCATTCTTGACCATCGCGGCGAGGTCTTCGAGCGTGACATAGGTGCTCGTGCCGGTGTTATAGAGCCGCCGATTGGCGTATTTCTTGATCGTGACCGGCTCAGCAGTCTTGGTCGCGGGTTCGGACATGCACTTTCACGCTTTACGAAGAACCGTCGGGGACGGCGAAAGTCTTGGTTTGCCGCCAAAATAGGCGGTTTCGCCGCTTGCGGCTACCCTTTTGTGATGGAGCGGCTCGGCGGCGCGGGCGAGGCATGCAGGGCGAGCGGCGGTTTTGCGCGCCTTTGCGCCTTGTCGAGCCCTTGGCGCCTCCCTATGACATATATCAAAGACCTGCGGCCAGCCCGCGTCGTAATAGCCCCAAACAGCTCGGAAGGAACCTGTCATGAAAGACGACGTCGTGATTGTCAGTGCGACGCGAACGCCGGTTGGCGCGTTCAACGGCGCATTTGCATCGTTGCCAGCCCATGACCTCGGCAAAACTGCCATCAAGGCGGCGCTTGACCGCGCCGGCGTCGAAGCGCCACGGGTGTCGGAAGTCATCCTGGGCCAGATATTGACTGCCGGCCAGGGACAGAATCCGGCGCGCCAGGCCTCGATCAATGCCGGCATTCCGGTTGAAACCCCGGCCTGGGGCGTCAATCAGCTGTGCGGTTCGGGGCTGCGATCGGTCGCGCTCGGTTACCAGGCAATCGTCAACGGCGATTCCGAGATCGTCGTCGCCGGCGGCCAGGAATCGATGAGCGTTGCCCCACACTGCGCGCATCTGCGCGGCGGTGTGAAGATGGGCAATTTCGAAATGATCGACACCATGATCAAGGACGGCCTGTGGGACGCCTTTAACGGCTACCACATGGGCAACACGGCCGAGAACGTGGCGCGGCAATGGCAGATCACGCGCCAGCAGCAGGATGCCTTCGCCGTCGCCTCGCAGAACAAGGCCGAGGCGGCGCAGAAATCCGGCAGGTTCAAGGACGAGATCACGCCGGTGACCATCAAGACGCGCAAAGGCGACATCGTCGTCGATGCCGATGAATATCCCAAGCACGGCACCACGCTCGATGCGATCGGCAAGTTGCGGCCCGCCTTCGACAAAGAGGGCACCGTCACCGCCGGCAATGCGTCGGGCATCAACGACGGGGCGGCCGCGGTGGTGCTGATGAAAGCCAGCGAAGCCGCCAAGCTTGGCAAGACGCCGCTCGCTCGCATCGTGTCGTGGGCGCAAGCCGGCGTCGACCCCAAGATCATGGGCACCGGGCCAATTCCGGCCTCGCGCGCGGCGCTCAAGAAGGCCGGATGGAATGTCGGCTATCTCGATCTCGTTGAGGCCAATGAGGCCTTCGCCGCACAGGCCTGCGCCGTGAACAAGGATCTCGGCTGGGATACCAACAAAGTGAACGTCAACGGCGGCGCGATTGCGATCGGACATCCGATCGGCGCGTCGGGTACCCGCGTTTTGGTGACCTTGCTCTACGAAATGCAGAAGCGGAACGCGAAAAAGGGGCTCGCCACGCTGTGCATCGGC
>JBQCCX010000123.1:0-3244 GCA_051961815.1 Xanthobacteraceae bacterium | reverse complement strand
ATCAACAGAAATTCCATGACGCCTTCGCGCGCCTTGCGCACCATCGGCGAGCGGGTTTTCACCTCGGGCGGCTCGCCTTTGGGCCCGGGGCGGCAATCGCGCACGCCCCAGGCGCAGCTCGCCACCGGCTTTGGCGAGCCGACCAGTTCGACCAGACACATGCGGCAATTACCGGCGATCGAAAGCCGCTCGTGAAAACAGAAGCGCGGAATTTCCGCCCCCGCGGCCTCGCAAGCCTGGAGCAGCGTGTATTCCGGCGGAACGTCGATCTCTTTGCCGTCGACGAGAAGCTTGGTCATTGCCAACTACTCCGCCGCCTCGGCGACCCGCGGGTCGAGGACGCCCACTTTGTCGGCGTTCGCGGTGTACTGATCGATCCGCCTTTCGATCTCGGGGCGGAAATGCCGCAACAGTCCTTGCACCGGCCAGGCGGCGCCGTCGCCGAACGCGCAGATGGTGTGGCCCTCGATCTCGGTCGTGACGTCCCACAGCAAATCGATCTCGCGCTTCTGGGCGCGGCCCTCGGCCATGCGCGTGAGCACGCGCCACATCCAGCCCATGCCCTCGCGGCATGGCGTGCACTGCCCGCAGCTCTCGTGTTTGTAGAAATAGGAGATGCGGGCCATCGCCTGGACGATGTCCGCCGTCTTGTCCATCACAATAACGGCGGCGGTGCCGAGCGCGGACTTCTTTTCCCGGCAGCCGTCGAAGTCCATCAATAACGTATCGGCCTGGTCGGGACCGGCGGGGATGAGCGGCATCGACGAACCGCCCGGGATCACGGCGAGCAGATTGTTCCAGCCGCCGCGCACGCCGCCGGCGTGCCGCTCGATCAATTCGCGCAACGGGATGCCCATCGTTTCTTCGACATTGCACGGCCGCTCGACGTGGCCGGAAATGCAATAGAGCTTGGTGCCGCTGTTGTTTTTTCGCCCGATGCCGGCAAACCAGGCGGCGCCGCGGCGCATGATGTCGGGCACTTGCGCGATGGTCTCCACATTATTCACGGTGGTGGGGCAGCCATAGAGGCCCATATTGGCCGGGAACGGCGGCTTGAGCCGCGGCATGCCCTTCTTGCCTTCAAGGCTTTCGAGGAGCGCGGTCTCCTCGCCGCAAATATAGGCGCCGGCACCGTGGTGCACGATGATGTCAAAGTCGAAGCCGTGAATATTGTTCTTGCCGATGAGCCTGGCGTCGTAGGCCTGCTGGATTGCTGCTTCGAGCCGCTCGCGTTCGCGAATGAATTCGCCGCGTACGTAGATGTAACACGTATTTGCCGCCATGGCGGCGCCGGCGATTAGGCAGCCTTCGACGAGAAGATGCGGATCGTGCCGCATGACCTCGCGGTCCTTGCAGGTACCGGGCTCCGACTCGTCGGCATTGATGACGAGATAATGCGGTCGGTCGTCGGACTGCTTGGGCATGAACGACCATTTGAGTCCGGTCGCAAATCCGGCGCCGCCGCGTCCGCGCTGCCCCGATGCCTTGACTTCATTGACGATGGCGTCGCGGCCGCGCGCCAAAATATCCTTGGTGCCGTCCCAGGCGCCGCGACGGCGCGCACCGTCGAGGCCCCAATCGTGCTGGCCGTAGAGATTTTTGAAGATGCGATCTTTATCGGCGAGCATTATTTGCGCCCCGGCTCGGTTGCGTCGCCTTCCGGCGGTTTGGGCATCGGCGCATCTCTCAGGTTCGCGGCCTCGCCAGGTTTCTTCGCCGCGTCATCGCTCGCCCCCGCGCCGCCGCGTTCGGCAGATTTTCCGTTGGCGCTAAACAGCGCCGGATCGGTCAGCGTGGTCGGGCCGCCGACCGGCGCGGAATTGATGCGATCGATCTGCGGTCCCCGCTTCGGCGTCTTCCCTGCCGACAGATCGTTGATGATGCGGGTGAAGCTCTCGGCGGTGAGGTCTTCATAATAGTCGGCGTTGATCTGCACCATCGGCGCGTTCACGCAAGCGCCGAGACACTCGACTTCGATCCAGGAAAACGCCCCGTCGGCAGTGACGTGGTTTTGCTCGCCGATCATGCGGCGGCACACCTTTTTCAGTTCCTCCGAACCGCGCAGCATGCACGGGGTGGTGCCGCAGAGTTGGACGTGAAAACGACCGACCGGCGCCAGATTGAACATCGTGTAAAAGGTCGCGACTTCGAGCACGCGGATCTTGGCCATGCCGAGCAGATCCGCCGTCGCCTCGATCGCCTTTTGCGGCAGCCAGCCGCCGCATTGCTCCTGCGCCCGCCACAGGACCGGGATCACCGCTGATTGCTGGCGGCCTTCCGGATATTTCGCGATCTGCGCTTTCGCCCAGTCGAGATTTTGCGGCGTGAAGGCGAAGTTCGCGGGTTGTTTTTCAGCCAGGCGTCGCACGCTCATCGGTCGACCTCGCCAAAGACGATATCGATCGAGCCGAGCACGGCCGACACATCGGCCAGCATGTGACCGCGGCAGAGAAAGTCCATCGCCTGCAAATGGGCGAAGCCCGGCGAACGGATCTTGCACTTGTACGGCTTGTTGCTGCCGTCGGCGACGAGATAGACGCCGAATTCGCCTTTCGGCGCTTCGACCGCGGCCTAGACCTCGCCGGCGGGTACCTTGAAGCCTTCGGTGTAGAGCTTGAAGTGGTGGATCAGCGCCTCCATCGAGCGCTTCATCTCTTCGCGGCGCGGCGGCACGATCTTGTGATCCTTGACGTTCACCGGCCCCTGCCCTTGCGGCGAATTCAGTCTTTCCAGGCACTGCTTCATGATCCGGATGGATTGACGCATCTCCTCCATGCGGATGCAGTAGCGATCGTAGTTGTCGCCGTTCTTGCCGATCGGAATGTCAAAATCGAGCTCGGCATAGCATTCGTAGGGCTGCGCCTTGCGCAGATCCCAGGCCGCACCCGAGCCGCGCACCATGACGCCGGAAAATCCGCGCGCCCAGGCGTCGGCGAGACTGACGACGCCGATATCGACGTTGCGCTGCTTGAAAATGCGGTTCTCGGTCAGAAGCTCTTCCAGGTCGTCGCAGACGCTGAGAAACGGATCGCAAAACGCCCCGATATCGTCGATGAGTTTCTGCGGCAAATCCTGGTGCACGCCGCCCGGCCGGTAATAGTTCGCGTGCATGCGGCTGCCGGACGCGCGCTCGTAGAACATCATCAGTTTTTCGCGTTCCTCGAAGCCCCATAGCGGCGGGGTGAGCGCGCCGACATCCATCGCCTGGGTGGTGACGTTGAGCAGGTGCGACAACAGCCGGCTG
>JBQCCX010000122.1:0-14280 GCA_051961815.1 Xanthobacteraceae bacterium | reverse complement strand
TTTGAGCGGCATTACCCGCCCCGGCCTGTCCCAGTCCAGCGACGCACCTCGCGCTCCGGTCGTAGTGCCGGAGAGATGATGCCCAAAGCCGCCCGAGCGCGGGTTGCAAGCCCGCCCGCGGGCGCCGCACTCGCCCGCGCGATCCGGGGATTGCCTCCCGGGCCGCGTCCGTCTCGGACGAGGTTCGATCGGTATGTAACGATATCGGTGACGAGTGTCAACAAAACAGGGACGACAACTACTCGCGCATACAGGAGGAAAATTCATTTTTGCCATCGCCTCGGACATGGCACCTCTCCTCGTTGGGGGCTGTCATGAAGGTGGGGAAGGCCGTCTCGATCGCTATTGCTGCCGTCGCTGTGCTGAGCGGAACGCCGGCCATGGCGGCCGAGCCGGCGCGACCCGTGTACAAGGCACCACCGGCATCCGCACCTCCAACTGGACCGGATTCTACGCTGGGATCGCGGGCGGATTGGCCTGGGGCCAAAGTCAATTTATCGATGCCGATCCGACAAATCTGAACGGCCTCCTGGGCGCCCCGATAACCAAAAGATTCGACGTGTCAGGCGGCATCTTCGGCGGCACAGCCGGATACAACTGGCAATTCAATAATTGGGTTGCCGGTATCGAGGGCGATTTTTCCTGGGTGACCAAGCAGGGCATAAGCAACAGCATTCCGCCGTTCAACGTCGCGGGCAGCAATTCCACACGCGAGCATTGGCTCGGAACCGGCCGCGCACGCCTGGGCGCAATGCCCGTGGATCGCCGGCTTTTTTACGTCACTGGCGGCTTTGCTGCTGCCGGCGTCGAGGCAATCTTCAATGGCAATAACCCCCGGGACGGCAGCCTCGCTGGAGCCCAAACGCGTTGGGGCTGGACTGCCGGTGGCGGATTCGAAGCGACGTTATTTCAGAATTGGTCGTTCAAGCTCGAATATCTCTATGTGGGCTTACAAGATAAAAGCTACTTTCCACCGGTCACAACCTTGCCCGACTTTCAGCTCGTCAGGCGCAAAGTCACTTTGAACGACAACATTGTCCGCCTTGGACTCAATTATAAATTCAATTGAGCACCCTGGGCCGGCTCAAGCGATGGTCAGCCCCGATACTCTTCGAGCGATAAAATAAAGAAAGGGACCGGCACGATGGCCGGTCCCCTCAACCCCCCAACGCTTGCCTAGCCTTTGGTAACGACGGGCGGCGGGGCTTTGCCCTTGCCGTAGTACTGTGCACAGCCGGCGATGCTCAGGAGAGCCAGCACCGCGGCCATGGTCAGAGTCAGCTTCTTCATGAAAGTTACTCCCCGTGTCATGACGCGTTCAGCCTACGCGCACCGTGTCCCGCTCCTCTAGTGTTGGGAAGACACACACGAACCGCCGCAGCGTGCCGACACCGTCGCTCCCAAACGGCTTTTTTACGGCAATGGAACCTGCCACAATTCACCCCGCTGCGATCGCCTCGATTTCAATCAGGAAGTCCGGCCCGTAAAGTCGCGACACCTCGATCAATGTTACGGCGGGCGCGGCTGCGGGCGTCACTGTCCCGAAAAATCGATTCCTGGCTTCTCGATAAGCCGACAAATTGTCCATGCTGCGGAGGAAGACGGTAAGCTTGATCAAGTTGGCCGCGGTGCAGCCAGCCGACTGCAGCGCAGTGCCAAGGTTCTCGAACACCTGGGCTGCCTGGTTGGCAAAATTGCCCGTGCCGACGACGTTGCCGCTGCGATCAAGCGCGGTCTGTCCCGCGATGAAAATGATGCGGCCGCCGCGAACTTCCACCACCTGCGAATAGCCTGGCGGGACGCCGAGTTCGGGCGGGTTCGTCCGTTTGATTACAGCCGCCGCCTGATCGGTCATTGAAATCCTCCTCCCCGGTTCGCTTTCGGAAGCGTAAGATACATGTCTGGAGGACATGTCATGGCTATTTCTGTCTGTCCCGTTACGCCCGGTTTTGCCGCTGAAATCGGCGACATCGACTTGTCGCAACCGCTCGCACCGGCCGACCTCCTCGCCGTCAAAGAGGCGTTTACGACCTATGCCGTGCTGATCTTCCCTGACCAGCAGCTGTCGGCGGATCAGCATCTCGACTTCGCCAGAAATTTCGGTCCGCTGGAGACCACGATCGCGCTGTTGCGCAAAGATGCGAAATTACGCGTGCGCAAGGAATTCGCCGACGTCTCCAATCTCGATGCCGACAACAAGGTCTGGGGCGAGAATTCGCGCCGGCGCCTGTTCGAGCTCGGCAACCGGCTGTGGCACACCGACAGCTCCTTCAAGCGGCTGCCGGCGCGGGCGTCGCTCCTTTATGCGCGCTCGATTCCGCCGGTCGGCGGCCACACCGAATTTGCCGACGAACGCGCCGCCTATGACGCGCTGCCCCAAGAGATGAAGGGCCGGCTGCAAGGCCTCGTCGCCGAGCATTCGATCTTCAATTCCCGCGCACGCCTGGGATTCACCGAATTCAGCGACGAAGAGCGCGAAGGCATGCCGCCGGTGCCGCAAGCGGTGGTTCGCGTCATCCCGGAATCCGGCCGCAGGTCGCTTTACCTCGCCTCGCATGCCGGCCGCATCTTCGGCATGGCCGAGGCGGAGGGCCGGGCACTGATCGATCAGCTCATCGCCCACGCGACGCAACGGCAGTTCGTCTATATGCATCGCTGGCGCATCCACGATCTGGTGATCTGGGACGATCGCTGCACGTTGCATCGCGGCACCGGCTTCGACGACTTGCGCTTCAGGCGCGACATGCAGCGCGCCACCGTGTCCGACATCGCCAATTCCTGCGAGCAGGAAGGCCTTGCGGTTGCCGCGGCATAATCGCCAACGCAAGCTCCGATTGAGGGGCAAATCGGCGGCATCATACGAGCGATGATTTGAACCGCGAGACACGAGCGGGCATTTGTTGTATTTTTCGCAAAAGAGGGTTGGCGATGCTCGGAAAGACGCTCATCACGATAGCACTTTTGTCATTTTCCGGGGCCGCATCGGCCCAACAACAACAATGTCAAATCGAATGCACCCGCGTTACCCAAAATGGGGAAACTACGGTCACAAGAACCTGTTACGCTTTGGATGCCGAGCAATGCTCTCTGGTGGCCAAGGCCGACACCGGCGGGCAGCAGACCTGCCGGGGATATTTGACAACTAGTTGTCGTAGCGATCGCTAAAGGCTTGCGAGACCGCCTCACGCCGGGCACTCGGTATCATCGTGCCTCGAGTGAGACCCCGATCGGCGACGCTCACACATCCACTTTCAGCGCAGCGATGAAAGCTTCCTGCGGGATATCGACTTTGCCGAACTGGCGCATGCGCTTCTTGCCTTCTTTCTGCTTCTCCAAAAGCTTGCGCTTGCGGGTGACGTCGCCGCCGTAGCATTTGGCGGTGACGTCCTTGCGGAACGCCCGCACGGTCTCCCTCGCGATGATCTTGCCGCCGATCGCGGCCTGGATCGGCACCTGAAACATGTGCGGCGGAATGAGCTCCTTGAGCTTTTCCGCCATGGCGCGGCCGCGGCTCTCGGCGCGGGTTCGATGCACCAGCATGGCGAGCGCATCGACCGGCTCGCCGTTCACCAGCATCTGCAGCTTGACCAGATCGGAAACGCGATAATCGGTCAGGTGATAATCGAACGAGGCATAGCCGCGCGACACCGATTTCAGCCGGTCGTAAAAGTCGAACACCACTTCGTTGAGCGGCAGATTGTATTTCACCAAGGCTCGATTACCGACGTAAGTGAGCTCCTTCTGCTCGCCGCGGCGGTCCTGGCACAATTTGAGCACGGCGCCGAGATATTCGTCGGGCGTCAAAATGGTCGCCTCGATCCAGGGCTCGCGCATCTCCTCGATGTGGTTGGGATCCGGCATGTCGACCGGGTTATGGATTTCCAGTTCCTGGCCGTTGGAGAGCTTGATCTTATAGATCACCGACGGCGCGGTCGCGATCAGGTTGAGGTTGAATTCGCGCTCGAGCCGCTCCTGGATGATTTCGAGATGCAGCAGACCGAGGAAGCCGCAGCGAAAGCCGAAGCCGAGCGCGGCCGAGGTTTCCATTTCGTAGGAGAAGCTCGCATCGTTGAGGCGGAGCTTGCCCATCGCGGCGCGTAACGCCTCGAAATCGGCGGCGTCGACCGGAAACAGCCCGCAAAACACCACCGGGATGGCCGGGCGGAAGCCGGGCAGCGGCGCCGCCACCGGTTTGCGCTCGTCGGTGATGGTGTCGCCGACCCGGGTGTCGGCGACTTCCTTGATCGAGGCGGTGAGAAATCCGATCTCGCCGGGGCCGAGCTCGCCGAGTTCGACGCGCTTTGGCGTGAAGACACCGACGCGATCGACTTCGTAGCTCGCGCCAGTGCCCATCATGCGGATGCGCTGGCCTTTTTTTAAGGTGCCGTCGACGACGCGGAACAGCACGACGACGCCGAGATAGGAATCGTACCAGCTGTCGACGAGCAGCGCTTTCAATGGCGCCGCGGCATCGCCTTTCGGCGGCGGCAGCCGGTGCACGATAGCCTCCAGCACTTCCGGCACGTTGTCGCCGGTCTTGGCCGAAATGAGAATGGCATCCGAGGCGTCGAGCCCGATCACATCCTCGATCTGCTGCTTGACCTTGTCCGGCTCCGCCGCCGGCAAATCGACCTTGTTGAGGACCGGCACGATCTCGTGATTGTTGTCGATCGCCTGGTAGACATTGGCGAGCGTCTGCGCCTCGACCCCTTGGGAGGCGTCCACCACCAAGAGCGAGCCCTCGCAGGCGGCAAGCGAGCGGTTGACCTCGTAGGCAAAATCGACATGCCCGGGGGTGTCGATAAGATTGAGGACGTAATCCCTGCCGTCGCGGGCGCGAAAATTGAGCCGCACCGTCTGGGCCTTGATGGTAATGCCGCGCTCGCGCTCGATGTCCATGGAATCGAGCACCTGGTCGACCATTTCGCGCGCCTCGAGCGCCCCGGTGAGCTGGATCAGGCGGTCGGCGAGCGTCGATTTGCCGTGGTCGATATGGGCGATGATGGCAAAGTTGCGGATATTGGCGATGGGAACCGCGGTCATGGCGGCGCAGATAACACCCGCTCCCGCAAGCGGCAAGCTTGCCGTGACGTCTAAGGTTCGCAAAACGCGACGGACGCGGTAGAACCGCCGTGTGATGGGCTCCTTCCACGTGCAAAGACGGACGACCGGATGAACGTCGATACGATGCGCCGCATCGATCATTGGCTTGGCGTGCCGCTGTGCGCCGCCGCGACGCTCCTGGTGCGCCTGCGCGACGCTTTTCGCCCCCGCGCGGCGGCGCCGGTGCGCCGCATCCTGTTCGTCGAACTATCGGAAATGGGCACGACCATTCTCGCCGATCCGGCGATGCGCAAGGCGCGCAACAAACTGACGGCCGAACTGTTTTTCGTGATTTTCAAGCGCAATGCCGGCTCGCTCGACCTCCTTGGCACATTTCCCCGGGAGAACGTCTTCACCATTTCCGACAAATCGCTGTTCGCGCTCGCCCGCGACACGCTCGCTTTCCTGCGCTGGTGCCGGCTCAAGAACATCGACACCGTGGTGGATCTGGAACTGTTCTCGCGCTTCACCGCGCTGTTGAGCGGACTGAGCGGCGCCGAGCGCCGTGTCGGCTTTCATCGTTTTCACAACGAAGGCCTTTACCGCGGCGGCATGCTCACGCACCGCGTCGCCTATAATCCGCACCTTCACATCGCCAAGAACTTCATCGCGCTCGTCGATGCGCTCACCGCCACCGCACCGACCGTGCCCTATTCCAAGACCGTCATCGGCGACGATCAGCTCGATGTGACGTTGCCGGCGCCGAGCGTGCAGATGCGCGAGCGCCTGCTCGAACGCATCCGGGCGCTGGCGCCGTTCGATCCAGCGCGCCAGCGGCTCGTTCTGATCAATCCGAATGCGAGCGAGCTGTTGCCGCACCGCCGCTGGATGCCGGAGCGATTCGCCGAATTGATCGGTCGGGTGCTGGCCGCGTACCCCGATGTGCTGGTGCTGATCACCGGCGCGCCGGAGGAGCGCGCCAGAGCCGAGGAGCTGGCGCGCATCAATGGGCCGCGATCGGTCTCGTTCGCCGGGCATTCCAGCCTTGCCGATCTGCCGGCGCTTTATGCGCAAGCGACATTGATGGTGAGCAACGATTCCGGGCCGGCGCATTTTTCCGCCGCCGCCGGTCTGCCCACCATCGTGCTGTTCGGACCGGAGACGCCGAAGCTCTATCAGCCGCTCGGCGCCTCGCGCGCGATTTATGCCGGACTCGCCTGTTCGCCCTGCGTCAGCGCGCACAATCATCGCAAGACCGCCTGCACCGATAATGTCTGCATGCGCGCGATCGCAGTGGATGAAGTCTATGCCGCGGTCGCCGAGGTGCTGGCGGCGCCAGGCGCGACCGCCGCGGCGCGATAGAAATCAGCTCTTCATGACCGTCGCCACGACCGCACCCGCAACCCGCAACCCGTTTGAACGGATTTTCGCTGCGCTGACTGATCCGGCGAAGAGTGAACGCACCATGCTCGTTCTCCTCGCCGGCTATGCCGCGGCCTGGTCGCTCTACGGCGCCATCGCCAAGGGCAGCCAGGATCTGCATTTCGACATCGGCGAAATGTTCGCCTGGTCGCATCAGATCGGCTGGAGCGCGCCGACCCATCCGCCGCTCGGAGCGTGGCTCACACGCGCCTGGTTTGCGGTGATGCCGCGGCAGGACTGGGCGTTTTATCTGTTCGGGATTGTGCTGGCGACAATGGCGCTGTGGATCGCGTGGCGGCTGGCCGGGCGCTATCTGAACGCTGAAAAGCGCGTGCTTGGATTGGCGCTGCTCAGCTTGTTGCCGTTCTATAATTTTCACGCGCTGAAATATAATGCGAGCTCGGTGCTCACCCCGTTCTGGGCGGCGACCACGTGGTGGTTTCTGCTCTCGTTTGAAACCCGCCGGCCCGGTTTCGCGGTGCTGGCCGGTTTTGCCGCCGGCGCCGCCATGCTGGGCAAATACTGGTCGATCTTTCTGCTCGCGGGGCTGGCGCTCGCGGCCGTGAGCGATCCGCGCCGCGCCGCCTATTTTCGTTCGCCGGCGCCCTGGTTGACAATTGCCGCCGGCGCCGCCGTGTTGGCGCCCCACATTGTGTGGATCGCCACGCATGGCTTCACCACGGTGAATTTTGCTTTCACCTCGCATGCCACCACGCTGGCGCATGCGGCGCTTGGATCGTTCTATTTTCTGGCCAGCGTACTCGGCTATATCGCGGTGCCGATTGTGCTCGGCGCGCTCGCGACCAAACCAAACCTCGCCGCGATCAAGGACACGCTGTGGCCGGCGGCTGGCGGATCTGCAGCGCCAATGCGTCGGGCACTCCTGATCGCTTTTGCCGCGCCGCTTATTCTTGCCGCGCTGACCGCGATCGCCGCGCGCGCCGATCTCGATCCGCTGTGGTCGATGTCGGCGATGACGCTGCTTCCGATCGTGCTGTTTGAGTCACCGCTCGTTCACGTTAATCGCAGCGCAGCAGTCGCTGTTTTGGCTTTCGCGATAATTTTCCCGCTCCTGCTGCTCGCCGCCTCTCCGGTGATCGCGCTGGTTATTCATCGCCAGGGCGCGACCAATTACGCCAGCCACTATCGGCTGATCGCGCAAGCGGTCGAGCAGGCGTGGCGCGCGCAAACCGACAAGCCGCTCCGCATCGTCGGCGGCAACCGGCCGATAGTCGACGGCAGCAATTTTTATTTCACCGATCCGCCGGCGACTTTTGTGGTGACGGAGCCGATGCGCACACCGTGGGTGGATGACGCTCGCATCGTTCGCGACGGGATCGCCGTGGTGTGTCCGCGCGCCGAGCCGGGCTGCATCAGGGAACTAAACACGCTGGTCGCGCGGCATGGCGGAAAGACCCGGGACGTTACGTTGGCGCGACCCTTCTTCGGCGCGTCCGATACGCCGGTCGACTATCAGGTCGCGATCATCCCGCCGCCCTAAGGGAACGCCGCCTAAATTTTTCTCTCCGACCCCGCTATCGCGGGGAATTCGTCCGGAACCAAGCTCTCGCGCCGCCGTTGGCGAATCGCCGTCGTGTTGTGCTGTGCCATCCGGATCCTTGCCGCCGTGAGCGTCGCGTTCCTGCCAAAAAATTTCTCGCCGCTATTGTCGCAAAACGTTGCGCGAGTGATCGGCCGCTATGGCGGCTGGCTCGTTATGATCGCCGCTGCCGCCGCCTACTACCCGCGGTTCGTCAAACTTCCGGCCGGCATGGAAACCTATCCGCAGGCCGCGTCATGCCTGTGGCATGGCCAGGTGCTGCAAATCTGCGATCCCGGCTTCACCTATCCGCCGCTCTTCGCTCTGATCATGCTGCCGTTCGCGCCGATGCCGCTGTGGTTGCGCGATCCCGTCTGGTACGCCGTGACGCTCGTGGCGACGATCGGCGCATTCAAGCTGTGCGAAACCGTCGCCGCCAGAACGCTCGCGAGGCCGCTCGAGCGTACCGAATTGGTGTGGCTGCGAGTATTTGTGCTTGCATTATCGGCCAAGCTCATTCTCGCCGTTTTTGAGAACCAGGCCTACGACGCGCTGGTGCTCCTTGGCATCGTCCTTGGCCTTGCGGCGCTGTGCGCAGAGCGGCCGCTCGCCGCCGGCGCCGGCTTGGCGCTTGCTGCCGCGCTGAAAGCGACGCCGCTGATCTTTCTGCCCTACCTGTTATGGAAACGCTATTACGCCGCGGCCGGGGCATTCGTGCTTGTTTATGTCGCGGCATCGCTGCTGCCCGACATGCTCTTTACAGCCACGGACGCGGCGCACGGCTATTTCGTCACCTGGCTCAAGGAAGTGCCCGCTCCGTCGCTCGGCATCGACCCCGGCGGTGGGCGGTTCGCATTCTGGGATGGAGCCAATATTCTCAATCATTCGCTCCGCGGCGCGGTATCGCTGAACATCGACGAAGCGCATCATCGCAGCCTGTTCGAGGCGGCGCTGGCTTCCACCGACGGCGCGTTCGCCGTCGTGATTGGCACGCTGATCGCACTATCGCCGCGCCGGCCGCAATCGATTGCGCTCGACGGCTCGCTGTTGCTCATCGCCATGCTGATGCTGTCGCCGATGACCAGCCGCTCGCATTATGTCGCGCTGCTGCTGCCGTACATGACGCTGGTGGCGCAAAATCTGCGCGATCAGCACAGCCCGCGGCTGGGTCGCGCGGTGCTGATCGTGAGTTTCACCTTGGTCACACTCGCCGGCAACGACGCCGTGGGCGAGGCTTTCACAGTCTGGGCCTATCGGCACAGCGCCATGGTGCTCGGCACGCTGGCGCTACTGATCTATGTCGCCGCGTTGTCATTGCAGCATTTGCGACAAGAACAATCCGTCGCGCGCGCTGCTGCTTTGGTCGACGTTCAGTACCGGTAATGATCCGACTTGTACGGCCCGTGCACCGGAACGCCGATATAGTTCGATTGTTTGTCCGACAGCTTGGTCAACTTCACCCCGATCTTGTCGAGATGCAGCCGCGCGACTTTTTCGTCGAGCTGTTTCGGCAGCGTGTAGACCTTGTTCTGATACTTGTCGGGATTGGTCCACAGCTCGATCTGCGCCAGCGTCTGGTTGGTGAACGATGAGGACATCACGAAGCTCGGATGGCCCATGGCATTGCCAAGATTAACGAGACGGCCTTCCGACAACAGAATGATGCGCTTGCCGTCGGGGAACTCGATCTCGTCAACCTGCGGCTTGACGTTGTGCCATTTCAGATTGCGCAGCGACGCGACCTGAATCTCTCTGTCGAAGTGGCCGATATTGGCGACAATGGCGCGATGTTTCATCTTGCGCATATGCTCGATGGTGATGACGTCGACATTGCCGGTGGCGGTGACGAAAATGTCTGCGCGCGGCGCCGCATCCTCCATGGTGACGACTTCATAGCCTTCCATAGCGGCCTGCAGCGCGCAAATCGGGTCGATCTCGGCAACCAGAACGCGGCAGCCGGCCTGGCGCAGCGACGCCGCCGAGCCTTTGCCGACATCGCCGAAGCCGGCGACCATGGCGATCTTTCCCGCCATCATCACATCGGTGCCGCGGCGGATGCCGTCGACCAGCGACTCGCGGCAGCCATAGAGATTGTCGAATTTCGACTTGGTGACGCTGTCGTTGACGTTGATGGCCGGAAACAGCAGGCGGCCTTCCCGCTCCATCTGATAGAGCCGGTGCACGCCAGTCGTGGTCTCCTCGGTGACGCCCTTGATATTTTTGGCGACGGTTGAATACCAGCCTGGCCGCTCTTTGAGCCGCTTGGCGATCGCGGCGAACAGCACTTCCTCTTCCTCATTGCCGGGATGGGCGATCACGCCGGCATTGCTCTCGGCCTGCATACCGAGATGCAGAAGAAGCGTAGCGTCGCCGCCGTCGTCGAGGATCATGTTCGGGCCGCTGCCACCCGTCCATTCGAAGATGCGATGGGTGTAGTCCCAATACTCCGGCAAGCTCTCGCCTTTGACCGCGAACACCGGTATGCCGGCCGCGGCGACCGCGGCGGCGGCGTGATCCTGCGTCGAATAGATGTTGCACGAGGCCCAGCGCAGATCGGCGCCGAGCGCTTTGAGGGTCTCGATCAAGACCGCGGTCTGGATGGTCATATGGAGCGAGCCGGCAATGCGGGCGCCGCGCAGCGGCTGCTGCGATCCAAATTCCTCGCGCGTCGCCATCAAGCCGGGCATCTCGGTTTCGGCGATGGCGATCTCCTTGCGGCCCCAGTCGGCAAGGCCGATGTCCTTGACGACGTAGTCGGCGGCTGCAGAAGCATGCGTTTTTGTTTTCGCGGACGTGGTCATGAGCATCCTTTTCGCGGGAAACCGGCCTTCCCCCGGGCCCAGGCTCCGGGCGAGGCCTTTCGCGACCATGCTTTAGCAGGGTCGCGCCGCGGCGGCAATAAAGACATAAAGATACCTTTATACCCGTCATTCTGAACGTTTGCCGCGGCTGGGCATTCTGCCTCCAGGACCAGCCAATGGACGAGGAAACCGGCAAGTCGGTCAAATCCTTGCGCGCGCTCGCGGCGGCCGAGGGCGAGTGCCGACGCTGTCCGCTTTACCGCGACGCGACACAGGCTGTGCCGGGCGCAGGTCCGAAAGCCGCCGATTTCATGCTGGTGGGCGAGCAGCCCGGCGACAAAGAGGATCTTGCCGGCAAGCCGTTCGTCGGGCCGGCGGGCCGCATTCTCGATGCCGCGCTCAAGGACGCTGGCATCGCGCGGGAGGACACTTTCGTCACCAATGCGGTCAAGCATTTCAAACATGAGATGCGCGGCAAGCGGCGGTTGCACAAACGGCCCAACAATTACGAGATTGAGCGGTGCAAGATCTGGCTCGAACACGAGCGCGATCTGGTCAAACCGGCGACCATTGTCGCGCTCGGCGTCACAGCCGCGCGCAGCCTCACTGGCAAGACCGTCACCATTGCGAAAATGCGCCGCACGCCGACCAAGCTTGCGGACGGCACCAAGCTCGTTGTCACGATCCATCCGTCGGCGCTGCTGCGCATCGAGGATGAGAACGACAAACACGCCGCCTATCGCGATTTCGTTGCCGATCTGAAAGCGGCGCGCGCGGCCGCGGGCAAAGCGCCTGCTAAGGCGAAATGACTTTTAGTTCGGTCGGCATTTCGCTTTGATGCTCTAAGGGTGATTGTTTGGACCGCATCAGGTCTTTGGTGGCGGCGTCGCCGGCCGTTGCGCCGCCTTTACCACGCCGGCTTGCGTCAGCGCTGCCGCAATCTGCTGCATGCGATTGATGAGATCGACCGCCGCTACCGGCGGCAGCACCAAGCGGCAAGCTGGATAGCGCCGTCCGGTGATCGGTGCGTTAGCTTTGACGTCGTCGAAACGGGTGACGCCAAACTCGATGCGCAAGGTCTGACCGTCGAAGATCAGCCCGGTGACCGAATCGGCAAAAGTCTCGACCATATCGGCGCGATCGACGTAGCGAATGCTCGCCGCACCGCGCTCGGACGAACCGGCTGGTGCGGTTGGGCCAGGATTGGGGGGACTGCTTTTTGCGCCGGTCGGTTCGGGGCTCATCGGCTTTCTCCTGTTGGGGCGGCTTTTTGGTCGCAACACGCTGGTTTTAGTTTTGGCCTTCGTCGTGGCTTTGCTTTTCGCCATGCGCAGCCAATCCTAAATCACAGGCGCGATCAATCGGCTTCGCCGAAGCGCGAGGTGATCAGCGCTTCCAAAGCATCGACAGCGGCGGCGGCTTGGGGGCCGGTGGCGCTGACCGTGATCGAAGTTCCCGGCGCCGCGGCAAGCATCATCAATCCCATAATGGAAGTTCCGCCGACGGTTTCATGGCCGCGCGTCACCCGCACATCGGCATCGAATTTTTCGACCGTCTGCACGAATTTAGCCGAGGCGCGGGCGTGCAGGCCCTTTTTGTTGCGGATGACAAGGGCGCGGACCACGGCGTCCTCAGCGGGTTGCGCGTCTTGCATGCGGGCGCTGCTTTGCCCCGTGCCGTTCATTTGCCGGTCAGCACCCGGCTGGCGATGGTCACGTATTTGCGCCCGGCTTCCTGTGCGGCGGCGACCGCTTCGGCGAGCGGGCACTCGTCGCGAACCTTGGCGAGCTTCACCAGCATCGGCAGATTGATGCCGGCCAGCACCTCGACCTTGGGCCGGCTCATCACCGAAATGGCCAGATTGGACGGTGTGCCGCCAAACATGTCGGTGAGGATGGCGACCCCATCGCCGCTGTCGACCCGCCGCACCGCCTCGATGATGTCCTTGCGGCGCGCCTCAACGTCGTCGTCGGGTCCGATGGTGATCGCTTCGATTTGGTCCTGCGGACCGACGACGTGCTCCAGCGCGGCGCGGAACTCGACGGCAAGCCGCCCGTGAGTGACCAGCACAAGACCAATCATGGAACTCCCCGCGGGCGCGCCCCGGTTGCGCCGCACGAAAGGGTGCTCATCATGACCATCTAAGGCCCCGGCGCAAGGGGCATTCTTGGCAAACTGCGGGGGTTGTTGCATCGCGGTAACGAGCGGGTTCCGCCGGCACGGCATCCGGCTAAAACGGCCAGAATCGCTCGCGCGTCAATAGCCAAGGCCTCAACGTGAGTCATCGGACATTATGGTTAATCAATTGCCAATCGGGCGTCGCCCCCGGGGTTTCGTGCCGCCCCACGCCCGCAATCTGCTCTAAGTCGCCTTTGAAACACTTACGGCATGGCCTGAAGTGATCATGGCCAGGACCAGCGGCAAGGGCGCGACCCCCGGTGCGACGGCGAGACGCGGCAGCACTACTCCTTCGATGACGATCTCGCGATGTGCGGGCAGACGTTCCGCGTCTGCCGCGGCGAGATCGACGACGAGCCCGACTACGGCGCAGCGCTCGTAGTCGCGCCGCTCAATGCCGACGCCACGCAGTTCAATCAGTCCCGCGAGCGCATCGGCTGGATGTACCAGAAGCCGGCCGCCGGCAGCTTGCAGATGGACGCGATCATCCCCGACCAGCCGCGCGAAGCCCGCCGCAGCGCCGCGCGTGGCCTCGATGAGGTCCGAGGCCAAGCGCGATTTGCCGGCCCCCGAGGGCCCACGGATCAGCACCGCACGCGCACCGACGAGCACCGCCGAAGCGTGCACGGTCGCGCCGAAAGATTCCGCCATCACAGCGCCGGGAGACGGACGATAAAACGCGCGCCGAGCACCCGCGGCTCGCCGTCTGCGCCAATGGGACCGGTGCGGTTCTCGACCGTGATCGAGCCGCCATGGGCCTCCACGATCTGTTTGGAGATCGATAGCCCGAGACCTGAATTTTGACCGAAGCCCTGATGCGGCCGATCGGTGTAGAACCGCTCGAAGATTTTTTCGCGGACCTCGGGCCGCACCCCCGGCCCATCGTCATCGACGAGAATCTCCACCTGTTGGCGCCAGCGCCGGCACGTGACGCGGACCGTCCCCGCAGGCGGTGAGAACGAGCGCGCGTTCTCGATCAGATTGTCGATGATCTGGCCCAGACGCGAATCGTGGCCAGGAACCTGGAAGGCCCGGCCGCCGACGCTACCCTCGAAGCGCAACGTGACCTTGACGCAATCCTCGCGTTTGACTTCGTTCGCGACCGCAACAAGCGTGCTTAAGAGCTTGGTGAAGTCGACCGGGGTTGCATCCTGGCGCTGCAGCTCGGCATCCAGCCGGCTGGCATCGGAAATATCCGAGATCAAACGATCAAGCCGCTTCACGTCGTGTTGAATGATGGTGAGCAGGCGCGAGCGGCTTTCGTCGCTCTTGGCGAGCGGCAAAGTTTCGACCGCG
>JBQCCX010000121.1:0-12671 GCA_051961815.1 Xanthobacteraceae bacterium | reverse complement strand
CTCGGCCATTTCGGCCGCGGGCCGATCCAGATCGCCTGGCTGTGCGTGGTCTTGCCGTCGCTTGCGCTGAACTATCTTGGCCAGGGCGCGCTGGTCTTCGACAATCCAAAGGCGCTCGAAAATCCGTTCTTCCTGCTCTATCCCGATTGGGCGCTGATCCCGATGGTGGTGGTGGCGACCATCGCGACCGTCATCGCGAGCCAGGCCGTGATCACCGGGGCCTATTCGTTGACGAGTCAGGCGATCCAGCTCGGTTTGTTGCCGCGGCTCGAAGTGCGACACACCTCTGCCCACCTGGCGGGCCAAATTTTTATGCCGCGGGTCAATGGCCTGCTGCTGCTCGGCGTCCTTTTATTGGTCGCGTTGTTCCGCTCGTCGACTGCCATGGCTTCGGCCTACGGCATCGCCGTTACCGGAACCATGGTTGTGACCGGGATGATGGCTTTCATCGTAATCTGGCGGATGTGGCGCTGGTCGGCACTTGCCGCTGCCGCGCTGATGTTTCCGTTCCTGTTCATTGACCTGACCTTCCTCTCCGCCAATCTTTTGAAGGTGGTCGAGGGCGGCTGGGTGCCGCTGGCGATCGGCGGCTTGGTGATGCTGGTGATGTATACGTGGCGACGCGGCAGCAAGATCCTGTTCGCCAAGACGCGCCGGCTGGAAACTCCGCTCGACGATCTCGTCCGCATCCTGGAAAAAAAGCCGCCGCAACGCGTACCGGGCACTGCCGTGTTCCTAACCAGCGATCCGAAAAGCGCGCCCACCGCGCTGTTGCACAGTCTCAAACATTACAAGGTGCTGCACGAACACAACGTCATTCTCAGTGTCGAGACCACTCACACGCCGCGGGTCGACAGCGACAAGCGGGTCCGTATCGAGCCGATCGGGGCAACGTTTTTGCGGGTGCTGCTGCGCTTCGGCTACATGGAGACTCCGAACATTCCGCGCGCGCTGGCGATCGCGCGGAAACTCGGCTGGCAGTTCGACATCATGTCGACTTCGTTTTTCTAGTCGCGGCGCTCGCTGCGCCCGGCAACGCATTCGGGAATGCCGCGCTGGCAGGATCGCATGTTTATCAGCCTGGCGCGCTCCGCCAATGACGCGACAGATTACTTCCAGATCCCGACCGATCGCGTCGTCGAAGTTGGAACCCAGGTGACGGTCTAGCAGGCTGGGTCAGCCTTCACCTGTGCGGCGAGAGCACGTAAGCTGAGACCCAAAGCGGAGAGTAAGAGTGTCTGTACAAAACCCGCCGGTCCGCGATCTGACGCCGCAGGAGGTTGCTCAGGGCATTGAGGACGGCCGCTTGTTGCTCGTCGATGTGCGCGAGCCGAACGAGACCGCGGTCGAACGGTTTCCGCACGCCGTTATTGTTCCGCTGTCGAGCTTCGACCCTGCTGCTATCCCCGATCCGGCCGGTCGTGAGGTCGTGTTCGCCTGCCGTTCCGGACGCCGTTCGGTGACTGCCTCGCTGGCGGCGCAAGAACAGGGCTTTCCCTACGGGTCGCATCTTGCCGGCGGTCTCCTGGCCTGGAAAGCCGCAGGCCTGCCAACCGAGACGTGATCACGCACGAACAACTTCCGCTCGTTGCCGCCGCGGCGGGAACCCGGTATCGCGCCGGGCGCCGCTGCGCCGGCGTAGCGCGCAGCGTCATTGCTCTGGGCTTTGCCTTCGCAGCGGTTCTATTTCCCGAATTCGCAGGCGCACAGAAACAGCGCGTCGTCAATTACTACAACTGGTCCGACTATCAAGATCCGACGGTGCTCGATACCTTCACCAAAGAAACCGGCATCGCGGTTCGCTTCGATACGTTCGACTCCAACGACACGCTCGAAGCGAAACTCCTCGCCGGGAAATCCGGATATGACGTTGTGGTTCCGAGCGCCTATTTCCTGGCGCGCCAGATCAAGGCCAGCATCTTTCGCCAGCTCGACAAATCGAAGCTTCCCAATCTGAAATATGCGTGGCCGGAAATTGCCAAAGAGCTCGGCCGTTATGACCCAGGCAATCAGTATGCCGTCAATTACATGTGGGGAACGACCGGCGTGGGCTACAACGTCAACGCCGTAAAACGCCTCTTGGGCCCGGACGGCGCCATCGATTCCTGGGAATACATTTTCAATCCGGAAAAGATCGCTAAATTCCAAAGCTGCGGCATTCACTTTCTGGATTCCTCCGACGACATCATGTCGGCGGGATTGCATTATCTGCATCTCAATCCGAACAGCGGCGACCCGGGCGATTTGAACAAGGTCACCGAGCTTCTGCTCAAGATCAGGCCTTACATTCGCAAAGTCCACTCGTCGGAATACCTCAATGCCTTGGCCACTGGCGAGATTTGTCTCGTGGTCGGCTTTTCCGGCGACGTCAAACAGGCGCAAAAGCGCGCCGCGGAGGCAAAAGGCGGGATCGAAATCGGCTATGCGATTCCCAAAGAAGGTGCCCAGCTGTGGTTCGACAACCTGGCCATTCCAAAGGATGCGCCCGATCCGGAAGAGGCGCATGAGCTGATCAATTTTCTGATCCGTCCCGAGATTGCGGCAAAGAACACCAATTACATATCCTATGCCAACGGCGATTGGCCGGGCGATCTGATCGACAAATCCATTCTGGAGGACCGAACCGTATATCCGGACCGCGCGACCATGGCGAAGCTCTATACGATCGCGGCGCACGACCAAAAGACGCAGCGGCTCATCAACCGGCTATGGACAAAGATCAAAACCGGGCAATGATACCGCCGCGGCAAGCTGAGAATTTGCGGCTGGGGTAAGGAGAGCGAAGGTCATGGCAAAGATCGCACCTGCGCGGCCAACGCGACGCCGGATCGTCAAAGGGGCGGCAGCGCTTTTCGGCGGAATAACCGCGTCGGCGCTCATAGCACGACCTCGCGCATGGGCCGATTATCCGGACCGGCCGGTCAAGGTCGTCGTGGCCAACACGCCGGGCGGCCCTTCCGACATCATCGCCCGCATCGTCACCGCGGCGCTCGATCAGTCGACCGGCAAAACTTTTATTGTCGAAAACCGCGGCGGCGCCGGCGGCAATATCGGCATGGAATACGTTGCGCGCTCCAATCCGGATGGCTACACGATCCTGCTCGCCACCAATGCTTTTTCAGTCAATTACGGCCTCTACAATCAGCTGCCGTACGATCCTTACAAGGATTTCGTTGCCGTCAGCGAGCTGGCGACGACGCCGAACACCTTTGTCGTGCGCGCCGAATCGCCAGCGAAGACGATCAAGGATTTCATCGCGCTCGCGCGGGCCAATCCGGAAAAATACAATTGCGCAACGCCGCCAATCGGCACGACGCCGCAATTGCTGCTCGAATTGTTCAAGATGCGTGAAAGCTTGCCGAAGCTCACGGATGTCGTGTTCAAGGGCGGTGGCGATGCCGTGCAAGCGCTGTTGACCGGTTCGGTCGAACTGAGTGTCGGCTCGCTCGGCGCGGCCTTGCCGCACATCAAGGCCGGTACATTCCGTTGCCTGGCGATCTGCGGCGACAGCCGTTGGCCGGAGCTGCCAGCGGTGCCGACGATGGAGGAGGTCGGTTACGACGGCTTTGCCATCGGCACTGACATGGTTCTGCTGGCGCCGGCCAAAATGCCGGCAGCGGAAGTCAAATGGCTCGAAAGTGCGACCTTGAAGATCCTGGTCACACCGGAGATGAAGGACAAATTGTTTCAGGCCGGTTTCCTGGTGCGCGCCAAAGGCGCAGATGCGGCCTGGGCGCGCGTGACCAAAGAAATCACCACGTTCAAACAAATCATCGATAGCGCAGGAATTGCCAAGCTTTAAACAGGTGAACCCGCCAAGCCGGACCTTTGGAAAGCAACGCGGCGCGGTTCACGCGGCATTGCATTTCGAAGTGTGCGAGGGACGGCGGCGCATCGTCTCGCCGCCGCCCCGGAGACTGGCTCAGAGTTCTTTGCCGATCATGCGGTCGACTGAATAGGGGCCGCCGCCACGGATGGCGATAAGGAAGCAAGCCACTCCAATCAGCAGCACATATTCGTAGCCACCACCGCCCGCCGCATAGCCCTTGGGCAGGTGAACCACCAGGAGAGCGACCAACATTTCGATAGCGAGCGCGGCGGCAAAAAACCGCGTGAACAGACCGATGATCAGACAAACGCCGCCGACCAATTCGAGGAAAATGAGGACATAAGCCCACAGAATTGCCGGCTCGAGACCGTTCTTCGCCAAAACATTGGCGGCCACGGCGCCGGGGCCTGCCGTCAACTTCCCCGAAACATGCATCAGAAACATGACGCCGACGACGATGCGCAAGAGCGTCTCGGCGATCGGCAGCATATTCTCGTAGAATCCGGATAGTCCCGGATACATCAACCTCGCGTGGCTATTGGCCATTGGCGCACCCCCTTGCCTTCCTAAACCGCCCGATCGGCGGCACCGCTCAGTTCCAAATGATAATAACACCGCAGGACGTAAAATCTATTCCAGCACCCAGGCGTGCTGTTGAAGCGTGTGAACGTCAGTCTGCGATCAGATGGCGCCTTGCCCGATTTCATCGCCATTCACGCTAGCTCCACGACATAGTGAACGTGTCAAAAAAGGTCTTTGTTTCAAATTCGCGCGACGGCGATGGAGAATTTGTGACGCACCCTGGCAGCCATTGTCAGGGCCGACAGCAGGAAACATCCGGGTCGCCGAAACGTTCTCCTGACAGTAAGCTTCAGGAGCGTAGAAAATGGTTGATAAGGATCGCGTCAAAGGCTCGGCCGAGCAGGCAAAAGGCAAAGTCAAAGAATGGGCCGGCAAGGTCACCGGCGACGCCAAGACCGAAGGCGAAGGAAAGGCTGACCAGGTTAAAGGTAAAGTCCAAAATACCGTCGGCGGCTTGAAAGACGCCGTTCGCGAAAAATAAAAAAGCCTTGCTAGCCTTTGCTTGGGGGCGGCCCCGCGGCCGTCCCCTTTTTACTTGCGTGGTTTAGCGCCACCGCCGATGCAGCCACAGCCATTGTTCGGGAAATTGGCGTATCCACCCTTCGATGACCGAAGTAATGGCCTGCATCGTCCCTTGCACCTCGATGCGTCCGTCGGCGTCGCGGGCCGGTTGCACGGGGGTGGAAATTTCGCCCCAGAAACTGTTGCCGTCGGCTTTGCGGACCACACGCATGCCGTAGATCGGCAGTTCGGTTTGGCGCGCCAGCATCGCGATCAGCGGATTGGCGAGACAGCGCCGGCCGAAAAAGATCACCTCGATTCCCTTGCTGTAGTGCTGATCCGCCAGCATGCCCACGTGAACGCCGGATTCCAGAAGCCGCGCCAACCTCACCGGCGCATCGAGGCCGGTTGGAATGAGCTCGCCCATCAGCGGCGCTCGTAATTTGATGATGGCGTCGCTGACCGCACCGATGTTCGGCCGCCTGAAGAGAATCGCCGATTTCACGCCGATAAGCTTGGCCCCGATTCCGGGCAGTTCCCAGTTGGCGAGATGTGCAGCAAAGCCGATCGCAGCCTTGCCGCTTTTCATGATCCAGTCGTAGCGGGCCTGGGATTCGGGGGGATAGGTAATGACATCGGCGGTCTGCGTGCCGAAGCCTTCGACGCAGAATTCGTCAAGGTGCGCAAACTCGATTGCGATCCGGCCGAGATTGTCCCAGACGCCCGCCAGAATGTGCTGAATTTCATCGGCAGATTTATCTGGAAACGCCGAGTGCAACTGTTCGCGGCCGATGCGGTGCTCCGGGAACAGCGGGCCGATGCGTCGCATGAACGCGCCGGCGAGATTTGCCGTCCGGCGCCGATCGATGTGCTTGATGCCGTTGAGCAGACCGACCGTGAGCGCGCCGACAGTTTTGTCGAACAGAGTCTTGAGCGGCCGGTCGGGCATCAGAAGGTGACGATGATCTTGCCGAACACCTGACGGCTTTCGAGCCGGGCGAGCCCGCGCTCAAATTCTTCAAGCGGTACTTCGGTATCGATCACCGGGACAAGGCCCGATGCCATTTTGGCAAGGCTTTCACCGATGTTGCGCAGCGAACACCCGAACGATCCGAAGATGCGATATTGCTGAAGATAAAGCTGGAACAGATTCATCGTAATCGACTGTCCCGATGTCGATCCGCAGGTGACCAGCCGGCCGCCGCGCTTGAGGCAAAGCAGCGAGCCGTTGAAGGTGTCCGGCCCGACATGTTCGAAGGCGACATCGACGCCCTTTTTGCCGGTCAGCTTACGGACCACGCCTTCGAAGCGATCGGTGCGATAATTGATAACGTGATCGGCGCCGATCGCTTTGGCCTTTTCCGCTTTGGCATCGTCGCCCACCGTGGTGATCACGGTGCAGCCGATCGCCTTGGCCATTTTGATCGCGGTGGTGCCGATTCCCGAGCCGCCGGCTTGCACCAGAATGGTTTCGCCCGACTCCAGCTTGGCATTGTCGAACAGCATGTGCTGCACCGTGCCGAATGCGACCGGCGCGCAAGCCGCATCACGATCGCTGACATTGTTCGGTACAGGCACGACCAGGCGAGCCGGCATGTTCACCAGATCGCGGGCAAAGCCATCGACGTGAAAACCCATGATGCTCGCGACGTTTTCACACAAGTTGTCGCGACCGACGCGGCACGCCTTGCAGGTTCCGCAAGTCAGCGCCCCATAGGCGACAACACGATCGCCGGGCCGGCACGAGCTGACGCCCGGACCAACGCGCGCGATCTCGCCGGCAGCCTCGACCCCGACGATGAGTGGCAAGGCGCGCTTAGCAAAGGCCATGCCGCGCCAACCCCAGACATCGATATGGTTCAATCCGATCGCTTTGATGCGGATCTGAACTTCGCCATCGCCCGGTTCGGGAGGCGCCGGAATATCGCGCAGTTCGATTTTGCGATCGGCGACGAGCGTGAGCGCGCGCATTGATCCGTCGGCTGCCGTTCGGGAACGATCGGCGCGGTTACCGACGACGGCTTCGGCAGTTCCGCTCACGCCGGCTCCCGCGTCATCACCAGGCATACATTCTGGCCGCCAAAGCCGAAGGAATTGGAGATCGCGCGCGTGACCCGTGCGTCGCGGGCCGCGTTCGGAACGACATCGAGCGGAATGGCGGGATCGGGAACCTGGTGGTTGATTGTCGGCGGAATGCGCTGGTGCTCGAGGGTCAGCAAACTGACCACCGCCTCCACCGCGCCAGCCGCAGTCAAGGTATGTCCGATCATCGACTTGTTTGATGAGATCGGAATGTTGCGCATGTGCTCGCCGAACACGGTCGACACGCCCAAATGCTCCATCTTGTCGTTCTCGGGCGTCGAGGTGCCGTGCGCATTGATGTAGTCGACGTCCTCCGGTCCGACGCCGGCATCGGCCAAGGCGTTGCGCATGCAGGCGATGATCGGTTTGCCGTCCGGGCTTGAACGGGTGCGATGGAAGGAGTCGGATTTTTCTCCACAGCCTTCGAGAATGCCGAGCACCTTGGCGCCGCGCGCGATCGCATGATCATAATCTTCGAGCACCAGGGCGGCTCCCCCTTCCGCCAGCACGAATCCGTCGCGGTTCTTCGAAAACGGCTTTGAGGCCTGATCTGGCGGGTCGTTCTGGGTCGACAATGCCGAGAGCAGCGAAAAACGAACGAGCGATTCAGGCGTCAAAGATCCGTCGGCCCCAACGGCGAGCGCGGCCTGGCATTCGCCGCGCCGGATGGCCTCGACGCCGAGCTGGATCGCCGTCGCTCCGGAGGCGCATGCGGTGGTCAACGAAATGGGTGAACCTTCAGTGCCGAAATGAGCGGCCAGATGCTCACCGATAATTCCATATTTCAGGGTCTCGTAGACCGGCGCGAATTGCGGCTCGCGAGCCACGCGCATCAAGTCAGGATAGCCGGCGTCGCCGCTCGGAGCGGCTCGTTCGGCCATTTGAATCCGGTACGGCCATTCGATCTCGAGCGGCGGCAGCGCCAAAAACAAGGGTCCGGGAAATTGGCCCTTGCTGCCAATTCCCGATTGCGCGATCGCCTCCTCACCCGCCAGCATCGCGAGGCGTTCTGAAAGCTCGGCCGGCGGCATGTAATCTTTGTATACGTCGTCGACCGTGCCGGCGATCGTGGTGCGCAGGCTCTCGAGTGGAAAACGCGAAATACGGTGGATGCCGGATTTTCCCGCCGTCAGCTTGGCCCAATTATCGGTCTTGCCGACGCCGAGCGAGGTGATGACGCCCATGCCGGTGACGGCGATCACCGGCCGGCCTGCTTTGTCACGATGCACGCTGGCCGTGGGATTGCCTTGAGCCATGATGCCTCTCCCTCAATTCACTCGCTCGAGCAGGGCCAAGCCTTCGCCGCGCCAATTACCGATGCTGGTGACAACGACCTGGCGCAAGCCTGCCGGGCTTGCGCCGGTATCCCCGGACCCGGTCGGGGCGAACAACTTGCCGTGCTCAATCGCGGCGCAGCCGATTCCCAGATTAGCCATGAACTGGGTGTCAACACCATGGCCGATATATGTGCCGGTATTGCGGACCGGCAGCCCGATTTCCCTGAGCACGCTCAGTTCAGCCGAGGTTGCCGGTTCGAGCCCGGCCGCGCCCGAAATGACCGCACTGTGAGCGCGGTCGACGGTCGTGGCGATGGCGTCCCATTGCCGGTGAAACGATGCTTCGGCGTCGCCGGGCTTTCTCACGTTGCGATCGGAAAACACCTGCGAAATTCGCGCCCGTGGGCGCGCGCCGCGGGCGGGCGCATGTTCTGTGCTCTCCAACACCAAAAACGCGCCCATGGTCGCGAACGCGATGCCGCCTTGCGGTCCGCGGTCCCAAACCGGCGCAAACTTGTCCTTGAGTACCACCCCGCCGAGCTCGAACGCCAACAGCACATCCCAGCGCGTGCCGTGATAAGCGCCGCCGACCAGCGTTAGCTCGCTTTGTCCGGCGGCGATCCGCGCTTGGGCGACGCGCACGGCGTCGACGCCTGCGGATTCTTCGCCCATGAATGTGCGCGACGATCCGACGATGCCATGCACGAGTGAAATATTGCCGGCCAGCAGGTTCGGCAGTTGCGCCAGGAACAAGGTCGGCCGCAGATCGCTCATCAGCCGTTCATTGAGGTAGGCGCCGGGCTGATTGGTCTTGCGCACCCCGGCCATGATCGCGGTGTCGACGGCGATGTCACGCTCGCCGCCGCCGGCAGCGACAATCATGTCGGTATGGTCGAGCAATTCGGCATTGCCGGCGATCGCCGCGTCGGTCAGCGCGAGTCCCGCCGAGTAAACGCCGACCCGCTGCCACATCTCCATCTGCCGCTGGTCGCTCTTCTTCGGGATCTGCTTGTCGAAGCTCATCGCCGGCAGCTGGTGCACGATGTAGGGCGCAAAGCTTTTGTCGTCGTAGGGCGGCGGACCGCCGCGCTCGAGCTGCTCCCACGCGTGTTCCAGGCCCTCTCCCAGACAGGTGCGGAGGCCGACGCCGGTGATCCACACCTCGCGCCGTGCGGTCACTTCGCAAACTCCTTGGCCGGGAAGTTGATGCGCTCGGCCCATTCCCACAATCCGGCGCGAAGTTCCGGGCTCGGATAGGGAATGATGCGGTAGGTCAGGGTGGTGTCGCAAATCGCAGCGCCTTTGGACCACCCCCTGGCTTCGCCGATCGCGTAGCCCGAGCCTTCGTGGATGACCTTGCCTTCGAATTCGAGTTCGTCGCCGGGAAAGACCGCGTTGCGGATTTTGCCTTCCTTGACGCCGGCAAGAGCGGGCAGGCCGGTGAAGCCGGTCAATGCGCTCACCAGCCAGCCGGTGGTCTGCGCCATGCATTCGATCAGCAGGACCCCCGGCATCAACGGATAACCGGGGAAGTGACCCTCGAACACCGTACTCTGCAACGGCACCTTGCAGATCGCACGCGCAACGCGACCGGCGACGTCGACGGCGACGAAGCGGTCGATCATTTGGAAATACTCAAGACGCATGGGGCGCTCAGGCGCCCTTGGCAGCGATCAACTCGTCGATCCGCTCGCACAGGTTCTTCAAGACGAAATACTGATCGGTCGTCGCCTTGCCGTCGTTGACTTCTTGCGTCCACTGTTCGAGCGGCAGCTTGATGCCGAACGCCTTGTCGATCGCAAAAGCGATGTCGAGAAAATCGAGACTGTCGATCTCCAGGTCGTTAATTGCATGACTTTCCGGCTTGATGTTCTCGCGCGGAATATCGCAAGTCTCAGCAATGATTTCGGCCACTTTATCGAATGTGGTGGACATCAGGCGTGCTCTTTAGGTCGATCGTCGAAGAAGAAGCGCCGGCCCAGCCCGGCGCGAGCAAGCCCGGTCGCGTCGGGCCCCTCATTTGTGAACGCCCCGTATAGCGAAGGACGCCGGTAAGTTCAACGGCGGCCACCCGCTTTACGCTTGCGCGTGGTCGCCGCAAAAAGCCGTAATTTTTTGCTGTAGCGCAAGAGCTTATCGCATTCGTGCCGCAGGCGGCCGCGCCGGACCTGCTTGATTGCGGGTGCCATGTTGCCTATGGGAGCGGCCAGTGAGGGGCCAATGCCGAACGCGTTCGTGCGCAAGCGGTGCTTCGTGCAAATGACCGGATACGAGCCGGTCGGGCCGGAACACCAGCACCGGCGGTTTATTCGCGAAATGGCGCGGTTCCAAAAGACCTGGAACGTCGAGGGTAAGGTCTCCCCGCCACGGCTCTCGGCCGATGGCGCCGTCGCCAATTGGACAGCCGAAGCCTGGGGTTCGAATTGGCGGGTGAGCACGGAGTTCTATTGGTTTCGCTGGGACGATTTTGTCACCGCCGATGCGGCGATGAGCGATTGGTGGCGTTTCCCGCTCGGCATCGCCGCGCTGATGGAGTTTGTGCTGACCGGAACCGTCATCCGGTATTTCGTCATCGCCTGGCGCTACGGTGCATTTTTTCTCTCCCCGCTGGTTTACGTCGCCGGAATGATGTGGTTGTCGATCGCAGCGACCCGGTTCGTCGTGATCCACATCGGCCTGCCTTTTCACATGGTCCTCGCGCCGGCACTGTGGTTGGCGATTTTCGCCGGCTTGCGCTTCACCTTCGGCCGCACGGTCCATATCGGCTACGCGCTGGACGATTGGTACTTCGCGCGCGATTTCATTCATCGCGTGCGGCCGCAGCTCGAAAATCGTCTTGATGTCCTGGCGCATGAACTGGTCCGCCTCATTCGCGACAGCGACGCCGATGAGATCGTCATCGATGGCCACAGTCTCGGCGCCCCGCTATCGCTTGTCGTCCTCGATCGAGCGTTGCAACTCGATCCGCAGCTGCGCACCGGGGCCAAGACGCTGCACGTCGTCTCCACCGGCTCCTCGCTGTTGAAAGTCGCGCTGCATCCGGCGGCCGGCTGGTTGCGCGAGGTGGTTCAACGGGTGGCCAACACGCCGGCGGTCTACTGGGTCGAATATCAAGCGCTGGTCGACATCATCAATGTCTACAAGGTCGATCCGGTCGTCGCTCTTGGTCTGCCGCCAGCCGGCAAGCCGATCGTGAAGATTTTTCGGATCCGCTTGATGGTGGAGGAGCACACCTACCGGCGCTTCCACTTGAATTTTCTGCGCATCCACCGCCAGGCGGTGATGGGCAATGAGCGCCGCTATTTCTACGACTATTACATGCTGTGCTGCGGGCCGATCGCGCTGCGGGACCGGGTCGAACAGCCCGATTGGGCGGTGGCGGCCTTTGCAGCCAATGGCGCGTTGCAGGCCGACCCGGCTGGCGTACCGGCGCAGAGGCCGGCGGCGCCGGCCGCCGCAGCGGGGGCCTAGGCGGTGACTGCAACGATCGCAAAGATCATCTGGCTCGCTACTGGCCTGAGCTGGTTCTTTCTGCGCCTTGTACCGCGCCAGCATTCGCGCAAGACGCCGGTGCGTTATTCAGGGCGCGGCCCGCGCGAATTTGTGCTGCTCGCGGCCTCCCTCACCGGGCTAGGGATCGTGCCTTTTATCTATGTGACCGCGCGTTTTCCGCGCTTTGCCGATTATCCACTGATCCCGGCGCTGTCCTATCTCGGGGTCGCAGTCGAGCTAGCATGCCTGTGGCTGTTTTACCGAAGTCATCGTGACCTCGGCCACAATTGGTCCGTCAGTCTCGACCTGCGCGAACGCCACACCCTTGTCACAAGCGGCGTCTACGCCCTGGTGCGACATCCGATGTATGCCGGGTTCTGGTTGATGGCGCTCGGTCAGGCTTTGCTGCTGCCGAACTGGGTCGCCGGACCTGCCGGTCTCATCGGCTTTGGCGCTCTGTTTTTCGGGCGAGTGGCGCGCGAAGAAGCAATGATGATAGGCGCGTTCGGCGACGAATATCGAGCTTATATGCGCCGGACGGCACGTGTGGTTCCGTGGCTGTATTGAGGCGTGGCAGCGCATTCGCAGTCCCGTTGTATTTTTGCTACAGCTGCGCGCCGCCATTTCCGAGAGGACGGATTTAGGGGGATTTCCGCGGCAAAATCTGGCAGTGCAATATGGACGACTTAGGATGTAGACAGGCTCGGTTTGGACGACCGGGTACGGGCTAAAGGTGAGGGGTGCATGAGACGTTCGTGGCGACTGACCGCGGGCGGGATGCTGGTCGTTGGCATGGTGCTCGCGTTCGGAACCAATCCGGGCCGGGCGGAATCACGAGCGCACGTCTACCTGCTGCGCGGATTGATGAACATTTTCTCGCTCGGCATGGACACGCTCTCCGAGCAGCT
>JBQCCX010000120.1:0-10977 GCA_051961815.1 Xanthobacteraceae bacterium | reverse complement strand
GTCGGCCAGCATCTCGCCAAAGTGCGGCGCGCGCTCAAGCGCAGCGGCGGTCTGCCGCGCGCGCTCTATGTCGAACGTGGCACGATGGCGGAAGAAAAACTCATTCCGCTCGCGGCCAAGACCGACGATCAGGCGCCCTATTTCGCCGTGATCCTGGTGCCCGGCTGGGAACAGCGTCCGGAGGCAAAGTCATGAGTGGCCGTCTCGCCGTGATCGGACTTGGACCTGGCGATCCGCGCTATTTGACGAATGATGCCGCCGCTGCGTTCGCCGAGGCGCAGGCGCTCTATGGCTATGGACCATACCTCGATCGCGTGCCGGCGCGGGCGGATCAGAGCCGCCATCCGTCCGACAATCGCGAGGAAGCGGCGCGCGCAGTCGAGGCGCTGCGCCACGCCGCGCAAGGCGTCAATGTCGCCGTGGTATCGGGCGGCGACCCCGGCGTATTCGCGATGGCGGCGGCAGTTTGCGAGCAAATCGCCGCCGGGCCGGATGCCTGGCGTACGCTCGACGTTGTCTTTATTCCGGGCGTGACTGCGATGCTGGCGGTCGCCGCGCGCATTGGCGCCCCGCTGGGTCACGATTTTTGCGCGCTGTCGCTGTCGGACAATCTTAAACCGTGGCCGCTGATCGAGCGCCGGCTCGATGCTGCGGCGCAGGCCGGTTTCGCCATCGCGCTCTATAACCCGGTATCGCGCGCGCGGCCGTGGCAGCTGACCGGCGCGCTCGAGCGGCTGCGCCGCCATTTGCCGCCGGCGACCGCGGTCATATTCGGCCGCGCCGTAGGCCGGCCGGACGAGCGGATCGCGGTGACGACACTGGAAAATGCCGCCAAGGAAGCGGCCGATATGGCGACGCTGGTGATTGTCGGCACGCGCGAGACCCGCGTCATCGAGCGGCCCGGTCGCGCGCCGCTGGTCTATACGCCGCGCGCGATGCCACCCGCGATCGCCGAGGCGATCGCATGATCGAGCCGCGCGATAATCTCGTCGACCGTGTCCACTGCCGCAACGTCGGGCGGTGCGGGCCGGCGCAGCATGATGACCTCGATGCCGATCGCGCGCGCCGCGGCAATCTTGCCATAGCTCGCCGTCCCGCCGCTGTTTTTGGCAATCACCGCATCGATCGCATGGGCGCGCATGAGCGTGCGCTCGTCGGTTTCGCGGAACGGCCCGCGGCCGATCACATAGCGCACTCGCGGCAGCGGCAGTGGGGGTTCCACCGGATCGACGCTGCGGATCAGATAAAAGTGTTGCGGCGCGTTTGTCAGCGGCGCGAGTTCGCTGCGCCCGAGCGTGACAAAGATCCGGCGCGGCTCTTCTCCCAGTCTGCGCACCACGTCGGCGACATCGGTCGCTTCGCTCCAGCGATCGCCAGTAATTGCGCGCCACGGTGGACGCCGAAACGCGATCAACGGGACGCCGGCGTGGCGTGCCGCGGTGGCGGCATTGGCCGAGATGATGTTGGCGTAAGGATGAGTTGCATCGATGAGCGCATCGATCCGTTCCCGGCGAAGATAGTCGGCGAGGCCCATGGCGCCGCCGAAGCCGCCGCCGCGAACCGGCACCGGTTGCGGCGCCGGGGCTTTGGTGCGGCCGGCCAGCGACATCACGATCTGCAGATCGGCACGCTTGGCGAGACGTTCGGCCAATTCGCGCGCTTCGATGGTGCCGCCGAGGATAAGGATGCGTGACATGCCCGGTGCGAATGAGCCGTTTGCCGACATAGTTTCAACTCACAGTGCCGCATCGGCGCGCTGGCTGTCCATCGTCGGTATCGGCGAAGACGGGGCCGATGGTTTGAGCGCGGCGGCGCGTGGATTGGTCAGCGGCGCCGACATCGTATTCGGCGGCCGCCGCCATCTTGCGCTTGCGGCGCCGCTTATTCGTGGCGCGTCACGGGCTTGGCCGAGCCCGTTCGATGGCGCCACCGATGAGGTCAGGCGCCAGCGCGGGCGGCAGGTCTGCGTGCTCGCCTCGGGCGATCCGTTTCAATACGGCATCGGCGCCGTGCTGGCGCGGCACATCGACCCGCGGGAAATGATCGTGCTGCCGGCGCCGTCGGCGTTCAGTCTGGCGGCGGCGCGGCTCGGCTGGTCACTGCCGGACACCGTGCTGCTGTCGCTGCACGGACGCTCGCTCGATCTGGTCCGGCCGCATCTGCAGCCCGGGGCGCGGATTTTAATTTTTACCTCCGATGGAGATGGCCCCGCGGCGCTGGCGGAGCTATTGGCGCAGAGCGGATTCGGCCAATCGCGACTGACCGTTCTGGAAGCGCTCGGCGGACACCGCGAGCGCATCCGCAGCACAACCGCGGCGGAATTCGCGTTCGGCAGCGTCCACGCACTCAACACGCTCGCGATCGAGGTCGCGGCGGCGCCGGACGCGCGGATCCTGCCGCGCGGCGCCGGCATCGCCGACGATCTGTTCGACCACGATGGACAGATCAGCAAGCGCGAAATCCGCGCCATCGTGCTGTCCTCATTGGCGCCGCGACGCGGCGAATTGCTGTGGGACGTCGGCGCAGGCTGCGGCTCGGTCGCGATCGAATGGATGCTGAGCGATCCAACGTTGCGCGCCATCGCGCTCGAGCGTCGCGACGATCGCGCCGCACGCATCGTGCGCAACGCCGCCGCGTGCGGCGTACCCGGCTTGCAAGTCATCGGCGGCGTCGCGCCTGCGGCATTCGCCGGCCTGCCGGCGCCGGATGCGATCTTCATCGGCGGCGGCAGCGAGCCTGGCGTGCTCGATGCGGCCGCGCGCGCTCTGCGACCGGGCGGCAGGCTCGTCGTCAACGCCGTCACCCTCGAAACTGAAACGCTGCTGCTTGGCCGCCATGCAGTGCTGGGCGGCGAATTGCTGCGGCTGGCGATTTCACGGGCCGAACCGCTCGGCGGCAAAACCGCCTGGCGTGCCGCGATGCCGGTGACGCAATGGAAATGGACCAAGCCATGATCGTTGCCGGAATTGGCTGCAGGCGCGGCGCCGCAGCGACCGACATCGAAGCCGCCATCCAGACGGCGCTCGCCAAAGCCGGGATCGGCGCGGCCGAACTCGCGGCGATCGCCACCGGCTTTGCCAAGGCCGCCGAACCGGGCATCGCGGCCGCGGCGGCGAAGCTCGGACTCGGCGTGGTGGCAATCGCCGACGCCGACCTCAAAACAGCCGGCGCGCGCGCGGCAACGCGATCGGACCGCGTGCTGGCGCTGATCGGCGTGCCGTCGCTTGCCGAAGCCGCGGCGCTGGCAGCCGCCGGACCGTCATCGCGTCTGATTGCGTCGCGCCTTGTGGTCGGCGCAGCGACCTGCGCGCTCGCCAGTTCGGGAGCGGGCCCATGACCGTACACTTCATCGGCGCCGGGCCCGGCGCGGCCGACCTCATTACCGTGCGCGGACGCGAGCTGATCGCGCGCTGTCCGATATGCCTCTATGCCGGGTCAATCGTGCCGCGGGAACTCCTCGATTTTTGCCCCAAGGATGCGCGCATCGTCGATACCGCGCCGCTGACGCTCGATCAGATCGAGGCCGAATTTGTCGCCGCCGATAACGCGGGCCAAGACGTGGCGCGGCTGCATTCCGGCGATCTGTCGATCTTCTCGGCGCTCGCCGAGCAGCTGCGCCGGCTCGACCGGCGCAATATTGCCTACACGCTCACGCCCGGCGTGCCGGCTTTCGCCGCCGCCGCCGCAGCATTGCAATGCGAGCTCACCGTTCCCGAAGTCGCGCAGAGCGTGGTGCTGACCCGCATCGGCGGCCGCGCCTCACGAATGCCGGAGCGCGAGAGGCTTGCCGCTTTTGCTGCGACGGGCGCGACGCTCGTTATCCATCTCGCCGTCCATGCCATCGACGCGATCGTGGCCGAGCTCACGCCATTTTACGGCGCGGACTGCCCAGCCGCGGTCGTCGCCGAGGCAAGTTCCGCGGCGGAGCGTGTCCTTTCAGGCACGCTCGCCGACATCGCCGCCGCCGTCGCGGCGGCGCGCATCGAGCGCACTGCGGTGATTCTGGTAGGCCGCGCGCTCGACGCGCGGGATTTCCGCGACAGCGCGCTTTACGATGCCGGCTACCGCCGCCGCTTCCGCGGAGGCGCTGCATGAGCGCCGAACGATCAGAGCTTGAACGGAGCGCGGCCGACCAGATTTTGCTCGCGATCGAACAGCAGGACCTCAATCGCGATTTTGCTACCGGCGACAATGTCTGCCGCCGTGTCCTGCGCCGCCCGTGCCACCTGATTGCCGAGCGCAATACCGGCGGCCTGTGCAATGGCAAAGGCCTGCGCCGCCGTATTGGCGGTCAGAATTTCGTGCTCGAGCGTTGCGCCGCCGCCAGCCGCCTTGGCGAATTTCGCCATCACTGCGAGATCGACTTCGCCGCGTTTGGAGTGCAGATCGCTCAGTCCCTGCGCCAACTTGGTCATCTTGGCGACGCCGCCGGCGATGGTGACGCGCGGGACCGGATGGCGCCGCAAATATTTGAGCATGCCGCCGACGAAATCGCCCATATCGATCAGCGCGATGTCCGCCACGCCGTAGAGTTTCTGCGCCGCGGCTTCCGAATTGACGCCGGTCGAGCCGACGATGTGGATAAGACCGGCCGCGCGCGCGACGTCGATGCCGGAATGGATCGAGGCGATCCAGGCCGAGCAGGAATAGGGCACCACAATGCCCGTGGTGCCGAGTATCGACAGACCGCCAATGATGCCGAGCCGCGCGTTGAGCGTTTTTGCCGCCAGTGCTTCGCCGCCCGGTATGGAAATTTCGACTTCGGCATCGGCGGCGCCGCCGCTGGCGGCTGCAACTTCGGCAATGGCTTGCGCGATCATAAGGCGCGGCACCGGATTGATCGCGGGCTCACCTGGCGCAATAGGCAGCCCGGCGCGCGTGACCGTGCCGACGCCCTCTCCGGCGCGAAACGTCACGCCAGTGCCGGCGACGCCGAGCCGCACTGTGGCGCAGATCAGCGCACCGTGCGTCACGTCGGGATCGTCACCCGCGTCCTTGATGATGCCGGCCGTCGCGGCATTGTCCGCCATGCGTGTCATGGCGAGCGCGAAGCTCGGCCGCTCGCCGCGCGGCAGCGTCACCGCGACCGGATCGGGAAAGTCCCCGCTCACCAGTGCGGCGAAGGCGGCTTTGGCCGCGGCGGCGGCACAAGTGCCGGTAGTCCAACCGCGGCGCAAGACGCGCTCCTGTCTCGCCACTTTCGCCATGTTACTTCCTTCGCCGTTTCCTTTAGTCCCGCGAGCGAAACCCGTCACTACCAACAGAACGAGGCGCGTTGAGTCCGTCATGACCGCATGGGATGCCTTGGCAGCGCGCCGAACCGGAATTCCGGTCTTTGCGCCCGGACATGTATGGCTGACCGGTGCCGGACCAGGCGATCCGGGCCTGCTCACGCTCGATGCGCTCGCGGGGTTGGCGCAAGCCGACGTGGTCGTGCACGATGCCTTGGTTGACCAACGCGTGCTGGCCTTGGCCGGGCCGCAAGCGCGGCTCGAATTTGCCGGCAAGCGCGGCGGCAAGCCGTCGCCGTTGCAGGCCGATATCAGCGAACGCCTGGTCGCACTCGCGCGCGCGCGCCATCGCGTGCTGCGGCTTAAGGGCGGCGATCCGTTCGTCTTCGGCCGTGGCGGCGAAGAAGCAATGACGCTGGCGCGCGCCGGCGTCCCGTTTCGCATCATTCCCGGCGTGACCGCCGGGCTCGCCGCGCTCGCCGCCGCCGCCATTCCGGCGACGCTTCGCGGCGTCAATCGCGCGGTGATTTTCGCGGCCGGGCACGGCGCCGAGGAGGATTTCGATTGGAGGCCGCTCATCCAGACCGGCCAACCGATCGTGCTCTACATGGTGATGCACAATCTGGAACGGATCACCGCGGCGATGCGCGACGCGGGGATGGCCGCCGGCACGCCGGCGGCGGTGATCGTCTCGGCGACCACGCCCAAACAGCGCGTTGTCGTCTCCACGCTGGAACATCTGGCTGCCGACGCGCGGGCGCATAAACTCGAGCCGCCGGCGATCGTCGTCATCGGCGACATCGTCAAGCTGCGCTGCGAATTGACTGGAGTCGAGCCTGGCGCAGCGACAATGGACCGGAAATGAGCGGGCGCGGACTGATCATCGCCGCGCCGCAATCCGGCGCCGGCAAGACCACCATAACGCTGGCGATTGTCGCGGCGCTCCGGCGCCGCGGCCTGACAATAAGCGCGGCGAAAGCCGGTCCCGATTACATCGATCCCGCCTTTCACGCCGCGGCGAGCGGCCGCGCGGCGGTCAATCTCGATTCCTGGGCCATGCCGCAAAAACTGCTCGATACGTTGGCGGCGCGGGCGGCCGATGACGCGGACTTTTTCATCATCGAAGGCGTCATGGGCCTGTTCGACGGTGCGGCGGCCAGCGCCGGGCGCCGCGGCGCCACCGCCGATCTCGCCGTCCATTTTGATTTGCCGGTGGTGCTCGTGCTCGATGTCGCGCGCCAGGCGCAATCGGCGGCGGCGGTCACGCGCGGCTTTGCTGTCTACGATCCGGCGGTGAAAATCGCCGGGGTCATCCTCAATCGCACGGCGAGCGAACGCCACCGCGCGCTCGTTGCCGACGCGATCGCTGCGTCCGGGCTTTCTGTCTTTGGTGCTTTGCCGCGCGATGCGACGCTGAGTTTGCCGGAACGGCATCTCGGCCTGGTGCAGGCGGGCGAGCATGCGGAGCTGGCAAGCCTCATCGATCGGCTTGCCGCATTGGCCGAGCGTCACTTCGATATGGACGCCATCACCGCTGCCGCCGCGCCGCTGGTGCCGCGCGCGACCGCCGCGACCGCCGGCATCTTGCCGCCGCCCGGGCAGCGCGTGGCGCTGGCGCAGGATCGCGCCTTCAGTTTCGTCTACCCGCACGTCTTGCAGGCCTGGCGCCGCGCCGGCGCCGAAATCCTGCCGTTCTCGCCGCTCGCCGATGAAGCGCCGCCCGAGCATGCCGACTGTTGCTGGCTGCCGGGCGGTTACCCGGAATTGCACGCGGAGACCTTGGCTGCGGCGCTCAATTTTTGCTCGGGCTTGCAGCGGTTTGCGCAGACGCGGCCGGTGCACGGCGAATGCGGCGGCTACATGGTTTTGGGGCAGAGCATCGAGGACAGCGATGGCGGCCAACACGCCATGACCGGATTGCTCGGCCATTCGACCAGCTTCGCCAAACGCAAGCTGCATCTCGGCTATCGCGCGGCGAAGCTGTTGTCGGGCGGCGTGCTTGGACCCAAAGGCGCGCACGTGCGCGGCCACGAGTTTCATTATGCGTCGCTCGTTGCGGCCGGCGACGATGCGCCATTTGCTGAATTGAGCGACAGCGACGGCCGCGCGCTCGGCGATAGCGGCGGCCGCCGTGGCCGGGTCAGCGGCACGTTCTTTCACGCGATAGCGACTGGCGGCGAGAGTTAGCCTGCCGCTTGCGATAGGTCATCGGCAGCAGGCTTATCGGACACCCCGGCCTCCGCGAAAGTGGCCATGCCGGTGTGACAGGCTAGCGCCGCGCGCAACAAGAGCACGGCGAGCGCGGCACCTGAGGCCTCGCCTAGGCGCATATCGAGAGCGAGCAGCGGACGCAAATGCAGCTCCTCGAGCAGCATGCGATGGCCGGCTTCGGCGGACGTGTGACTGGCCAACGCGTGCGCCAGCGTATCGCCGCGCAGCTTCGCGAGTGGCGCGACCGCAGCGGTGCAGACGAAACCGTCAAGCACGAGCGGAATGCGCGGGCGGCGCGCCGCCAGCGTCGCGCCCAATATGGCGGCGAGCTCGCGCCCACCAAATGCCGCGGCGACCGCGAGCGGATCGTGCAGCAACGCACTGTGCCGCACCAGCGCGTCGTCGATCGCCTGCCGCTTGCGCGCCAGGCCTTCGTCGTCGACGCCGGTGCCGCGGCCGGCCCAGCGCGCACCGCCGCCGTCGAACAATGCCGCGGCAAGCGCCGCCGCCGTCGTGGTATTGCCGATGCCCATTTCGCCCAGGCAAAGCAGGTCGGATCCCGGCGACACGGCGTTATAGCCCTCGGTCACCGCCGCAAGAAATTCCTGCTCGGACAAAGCCGGCGCCTGCGTGAGATCGGCGGTCGGCCGATCGAGGGCAAGCGGGATAACGCGCAAATCCGCAGCCGCGCTATTTGCCAGTTGATTGATCGCGGCGCCGCCGGCGCCGAAGTTCGCCACCATCTGCGCCGTCACCTCGGCCGGATAGGCGGAAACGCCCCGCGCGGTGACGCCATGATTGCCGGCGAACACCAGAATCTCGACCTGCTGCAATCGCGGCGGCGCCCGGCCCTGCCAGTGCGCGAGCCAGCCCACGAGCTCTTCCAGCCGTCCCAGACTGCCGGGCGGCTTGGTCAGCATCACTTCGCGCCGCTCCACTGCGGCGCTCGCCGCGGCATTGCCGCTTGGCAGATCGAGACAGGCGGCGCGCAGCGCCGAAAATGAGGTAAAATCAGTCACGTCGTCAGCCATGTTGGTCAACTATATCGACCGATCCCGTGCGCATGCTGGCGCCCGCACAGATGTAGCAAACCGCCCATGTGATCGCCATCAATTGGCTTGGTCCCGGACCCAGAGGCCCCAAAGGTTTCATGACACCGATTTCGCGCAATTGGCTTGAAGATCGAAGCGAAGAGTTCAAGGCGAGCCTCGCCTTCTCAACGCGTTTGCCGCTGCTGCGCGCCACCTCGCAGCCTGCCAGGGCGGTCGCCAACGCGGCCTGGGCCTTTCCGGTCACCGGCCTGATTGTCGGATTGACCGGCGCCCTGGTCTATGCGCTGGCGCATCGGCTCGGCCTTCCCGCCTGGCCGGCGGCAATACTGAGCGTCGCCGCGACGCTCGCCGTGACCGGCGCTTTGCATGAAGACGGTCTCGCTGACACCGCCGACGGTTTTGGCGGCGGCGACAGCCGGGACGTCAAGCTCGACATCATGCGCGACAGCCGCACCGGCGCCTATGGCGCTTGCGCCCTGGTGTTGGCTCTCCTCCTGCGGACCGGCGCACTGGCAAGCTTCGCCGACGCCTATGCCGTGGTCTGGGCGTTGTTGGCGTCGCACGCCGCTGCGCGTGCCGCCATGGTGACGATGATGTGGCTGCTGCCGCCGGCGCGCAGCGAGGGGCTGTCATTCAAGGCCGGCAGCCCGCCCGGTGAAGGTGTTGCCGCCGCCGCGGCCATCGCTTTTGTCGTCGTGCTGTTCTGCCTGCACCCGATGCGCGGCTTTATCGCTGCTTTGGTTCTGATCGCGGTGGTCGCGCTGATGGCTTGGCTTGCGATGCGGCAGATCGAGGGACAAACCGGCGATGTGCTCGGCGCCGTGGAACAGGTCGGCGAGATCGCCGTCCTGCTGGTGGCGCTGGCATAAAACAGCGTCCGGGATCGCTCCGCGCGCTAGGTCCTCGCGCCCGCGGCACGATCAGCCTCAGGGTCAAGCGGCAGCTTCACCGGCGCTTTGCGCTTGGCGGAGAGATCGAGCGCCTTGGTGAGCATCAATCGATCATGCGCTTCGGCCGCACTTGCCGCCTGCGTCGGCAGCCCGAGCGAGACGCGATTGAGAAACGAATCGGTCTCCTCGCGCATCGGCCCACGCAATTCGCCGAGTACCATGTCGCCGGGCGGATACGAGCCGAGAAAATCGACGAGCCGGCTTTCGTCGGGCGCGTAGCCTTCGCTCTGCGGCGCGGAAACCGCCAGCACCATGTCGCGATGGGTGTCGTCGATCGTCAGCACGCCATGGGTGCCGTTGATGCCGACCTCGAGGCTGTAGACCGCGCCCGGCCAGGTCACCGGCAGCGCCCAGGAAATATTGAGGTGATAGATGGTGCCGTCGGCGCACATGATCATGCCGGCGGTCGCGTCGATGCCGTGATAGAGCGGGCCCAGCACCTTGTCGACCGAGCGCGCGTAACATTCGACCGGCTGTTTGCCGTCGAGGTACCACATGACGATGTCGAGGGCGTGGGTGCCTGAAATCACCATCGGCGAAATCGTCGCCGGATCGTCGGTGCGCTTGTAATTATCGATCGCGACCAGCCGATTCATGAACGCGCGCGAGCTCACCAGCGTGACGTCGCCGAGTGCGCCGCTGCGCACCTTCTCCTTGCCGGCGAGCCATTTTCGCCGGAAGCGCTGGGTATAGCCCACCACCGCGTCGAGCTTGGCGTCGGTGATCGCTTTGAGCACACGCGCCGACTGGGCGAGATCGGTGGCCAGCGGCTTCTCGATCAGCATCGGCACGCCGCGCTCGACTGCCGCCAGGATCGGCGCGACATGCAGATGCTCGTCGGTGGCGATGATTGCCGCGGTCACTTCCGGACGCGCCAACAACGCGCGGTAGTCGGTGGTGACGAAGTCGGCGCCGATCCGCGCGGCAACATCGCCGCCGCGATTGTGGTTGAGCTCGGCGATGCCGATCCATTCCACCGCCGGATGGCGCGCCGCCACTTCGCCGCGAAACAGGCCGACGCGGCCGGCGCCGATGATGGCAAGCCCGATGCCTTTGGCGGTGTTTTTCATGAGCCCGTCGTCACACGTTGAGGCCGGCGCGATTGCGCTCTTTTAGTTCCGCGATTCCGGAAATCGTCTCGTTGGTCAGCGGCAGGTCGATCGGTTCATTGCGGTCGGCCGACAAATCCGCGGCGCTGTAGGTCTCCATCACGCGCCGCGCACTTTCCGGCGTCACCATGACGGCGGAGTCACGAATGCAGGCTTCGAGAAAATGCAGCGTTTCCGGACCGATGCCGCCGGCATAGACATGATCGACCCACTCGCCCGGCATCGTCGACATCACAAATTCCTGGCCACGCCTGGCGGTGTTGAGCCAATTGTCGCGTTGGGTATCGTCGAGCGTGAGCGCGCCTTCGGTGCCGGTGATTTCGATCCAGGTTGAACAATAATTCGGATAGCTCGGCGGAAAATTCCAGCCGCCGCCGATCATCACCACGACGCCGTTATCCATCGTCACGGTGGTGAACATGAC
>JBQCCX010000119.1:0-7005 GCA_051961815.1 Xanthobacteraceae bacterium | reverse complement strand
ACGGTGATCTGGCCGTAGATCGCCGCCATGGTGAAGGCGAGCGCGACAAGCAGAGAGGCGCCGCTGGCGTAGGCGGCCCACACCACGCCGCTGAACTGCATCACCGCGATCGCGGCAAATAAGATGTGCGGCGCGATGCGCTCGACGAGCCGGCCGACCGTGATCTGCGCGACGGCCCCGCATAAAAACACCGCCGTGGTCAGGCCACCGACCAGCATCAGCGAAATCCCGTTGCCGACCCGCTCGTCGACAATCTTCGGCAACGCCACCGAGATCGTGTTGAACACCAGGCCGGCGCTGAGCGCGACGACGACGAACAAAGCGAAAATGGCGGCGGCGATGGTCGGCGACAGAGCGACATCGGGCGCGCGCGAGCGGGCTGCCGCGTGACGCTGCTCCGATGGGCCGACCCAGAAATACACGATCCCGGTCGCGATACAGATCAGGCCCGGCACCAGAAAAGCGCCGCGCCAGGAGAATGCGGCGGTCAGCGCGGCGGTGATGCCGGCGGCGAGCGAGACGCCCAGATTGCCGCAGACGCCGTTGAACGCCAGCGTGCGGCCCCGCTCTTTGGCGTGCTCGATGACCATCGCGGTCCCGACCGGATGATAGATGGCGGCGAAGACTCCAAGCGCGAACAGCGCGATCGCCAAAACCGTCAAAGATGGCGCGAATGCCGCCGCGATCAGCGACAGGCCGCATCCGATATAAAACGCCAGCATCAGATTGCGCCGACTCCAATGGTCGCCAAGCCATCCGGCCGGCAGCGAGAACAGGCCAAAGGCGACGAATGAAGCGGTCGAGAGCGCGATCAGGCTCGCATAGGAACGGTCGTAAATCACCGCCAGTTCGATGACCACGGTCGGATAAATCAGGATGACGAAGTGATCGAGCGCATGCGCCCAATTGAGGAAACCGACGACGAGCCGGCGCGACCGTTCGTTCGAAGCCTGGTCCGCATTGCGAGCCGTAGTTGAGCTCATGCCTGTTTCCTGCGTGAATCGACTTATCCTATAACTTGCCCAGCGGGATAGGCCTACCTTGGTTTTGCAAGGCAGACCTGCCGCCCGGCTCACCGTTGAGGATATAGATGCACGGACCCCGGCATTCCAAGCTCGTAAGCCTGCTCACGCTCCTCATCGCGCTGTTCGGCGTGTATTCGCCGGCGCAAGCCGAGGAGTATCCGAATCGCCCGGTCCGGTTCATCACCGATTCCGCGCCCGGCAGCGCCATCGACGTCCCGGTGCGCATCATCGCCGAAGGGTTAAGTCGCGTCTGGGGCCAGCAGGTCGTCATCATGAATCAGCCGGGCGCCGGTGGCGCGATCGCGGCGCGCGCCTTTGCCGCAGCGACACCCGACGGCTACACTTTTGGTGTCCCCTCCTTGTCCACTTTCGTGGCGCTGCCCGGCACCGCAGACAATCTGCCGATCCAACTCCCGCGCGATGTGGCGCCGGTCGCCTATCTGGGCGGGGCGCCAATGTTCATCACCGCCGCGCCATGGCTCCGCGTGAAAACTCTGCCGGATATGCTTGCACTCGCTAAACAGAAGCCCGGCGAGCTGTCCTATGGCGTCAACGGCATCGGCAGACTCACGCATCTGACCGGCGAGCTTTTGCAGCGCCAGGGCAAAGTCAAATTGTTGATGGTGCCTTATACCGGCGGCACGCCGGCGATCCTCAATGACATCATGGGCAAGCGTGTCGGAATGGTATTTGAAGCTTACTCCGGTCTTGCCGGCGCGATCGATGCCGGGAATGTGGTGGCGCTGGCCGTCGCCTCGGCCGCGCGGCTGCCGAACGCGCCCGATATTCCCACCGTTGCCGAAACGTTGCCCGATTTCGAATCGGTCGGCTGGCAAAGCCTGGTGGCGCCGGTCGGAACACCGGACGACATCGTGCTCAAGGTGAACGCCGATGTGACCAAGGTGATGCGCGATCCGCAAACGCGCAAACGGCTCGCTGATCTCGGTCGCGACGATCGCACAATGTCTCCACCGGAATTTTTGAAATTTGTTCACGACGAACAGGCCAAATGGGCGCCGATCGTGCAGGAGATCGCGGCGCAGACGCAAAACAAATAATGCCTGCTAGGTTTTTTGAAGCTCCGCTTTGAGCGCCGCCAGCGCCTGTGGCGTATCGATGTCCGCGAGCACGCCCATGTCGGACACCGGCACTTCGGCAACGGCTTCGCCATAGCGGCCGATCAGGTGGCGTGCGCCGACATCGCCCTCCACAGTCATGAGATCGGGAAAGAAGCGCCGCGACCACACCACCGGATTGCCGCGCTTGCCGTCGACGGTCGGCACCGCGACGAGCGCGCCCTTGTCCGGATCGATCGCATTGATCAGTCGATCGATCATGGCGGAGGCGACTTGCGGCATGTCGCCGAGACACACGACGGCGCCGTCGACTTCCGCCGGCAAAGCGGCGATGCCGGCTTTCAGCGAGGTACCGAGGCCGTCGGCGTAATCTTTGTTGTGCACGAACTTGACGGCAAGCCCGGCGAGCGCCGCTTCGATGCGCTCGCGCTGATGACCGGTCACGACCACGACCGGCCGCGCCCGCGAGCCCAGCGCCGCTTCGACCACAATGCGCACGAGCGGCCGGCCGCCGATTTCGGCAAGGAGCTTGTTCGGTCCGCCCATGCGGCTCGAGCGTCCGGCGGCGAGCACGAGCGCGGCGATCGAACGGCCGGCCTGCAGCGGCTCGTCGCGCGGCTGCGGACGTGTCACGATTTCCATCAGCAAGCCGCCGACACCGAGCCCGGTGATGTCCTGCCGCTGCACCGGCAATCCGGCAAGAAGCCGCATCAAGACCCAATCGAAGCCGTTCTCTTTGGGGCTGCGCGCGCAGCCCGGTGCGCCGAGCACGGCGCTGTGGCCGGCGCTGCCGATCATCAACAGGTTGCCCGGATCGACCGGCATGCCGAAATGCTCGATGCGGCCGCCGATCGCTTCCAATGCGGCAGGGATCACGTCACGCCGATCGGCGATTGCCGAGGCGCCGAACACGATCGCCAGTTCCGCGCCGGCTTTAAGAACCTCGTCGATAGCGCGAGCGACCGCGTCGCGCTCATGCGGCACGCGCCGTTCGGCGATGATCGCGGCGCCGGCCGGCGCCAGCCGCTCTTCGGTGATTTTCAGCGTCTTGTCGATGACCTTGCCGGCAAGCCCGGGCAACAGGGTGGACACCACGCCGACTTTGCGAATGCGGTACGGCGCAATCCGCAAAAGCGGCCTGGTTACGCCCGCAAGCACGGCATCGCGCGCGGCGCCGCTGACAGCAAATGGAATGATTTTCACCGTGGCGATCATTTCGCCGGCCACCACCGGCTTATAGGCCGGCAGCGTCGCCAGCGTGATCGCTTCGTCGACCCGATTGAGGCGATCGATGGCCTCCTTGTCGACAACGAGGATCCCCGCCGTATGCGCAAACAAATTGGCGCGGCCGGTGAAGGCGCGCTCGACATGAACATCCGCGCCGGCGACCGTTTTGGCGATCTCGGCGGCGGCAACATCCTCGGCGATATCGCCGCCTTCGAGCCGCGCGACGACGATTTCGCTGATACCGGCAGCTTCCAGCGCCGCGATCTCCGCCGGACCGATCGCAGTGCCTTTTTTCAGCACCAGCCCGCCCTGCCGGATCGTGTGCACGGCGGTCGCGCCAAGCGCATCCTTGAGCGGCACCGCGCCGAATTTCATGACGCCGCCGTCGCAGGCGCCGGCGCGGCGACCCGCTCGCCTGAGGCTTGCTCGATCTCGGCAGCGGCGTGCAGCCGTTCGGTGACTTGTCCCATGATGGCGATCGCGATCTCCGCCGGCGAAACCGCGCCGATATCAAGGCCGATCGGCGCATGAATGCGCGCAATATCCGTTTCGCTCAGGCCCTGCGCCTTGAGCCGATCGACGCGGCGGGCGTGGGTTTTTCGCGAGCCCAGTGCGCCAATGTAAAAACAATCTCGCGCCAGCGCGTGACGAAGCGCGGGATCGTCGATCTTGGGATCGTGCGTGAGCGCCACGAAGGCGGTGTAGCGGTCGACGTTCAGCCGCGGCAGAGCCTCGTCCGGCCATGCGGCGATAACTTTGACGTCCGGAAAGCGCTCGGCAGACGCAAAGGCCGTGCGCGGGTCGACAATGGTGACGTCATAGCCGAGCAGCTTGCCGATCGGCGCCAATGCCTGACTGATATGCACTGCGCCGGTGATCACAAGCTGAGGCGCCGGTACATAGACGGTGAGAAAGACGCGGCCCTCGGCGGTCTCCGCCATGCCGCTCTTTCCGGTGCGCAAGCGTTCGGCGAGCGCCGCTCGCAGGGCATCCCTGCCGATCTCGGCGGCTTTTACGAAGCGCTGCTTGCCGCTCTCGACATTGGTAACGACGATCGCGGCGCGCCGGGCGGTGCGTTCGGCATTGAGTGCGGTAAGGATGTCCAGTTTCATCTTGATTCGGCGAATGGCGAACAGTGAATAACCAATCGGGCGACAAAATTCCTTCGCTACTCCACCTTTTCAACATACACCCGGATCGTGCCGCCGCACGATAGCCCGACCTGCCAAGCCGTCTCGTCGGCGACGCCGAATTCCAGCATCTTGGGCTTGCCGCTTTCGAGTACGTCGAGCGCCTCGGTCACGACTGCGCCCTCGACGCAGCCGCCGGACACCGAACCGAGGAAATTGCCTTCGCCGTCGATGACCAGATTCGAACCCACCGGCCGCGGCGCCGATCCCCAGGTCTCGACCACCGTGGCGAGCGCCACTTCGCGGCCGCTTTTGCGCCAGTCCTCGGCGGCTTTGAGAATGTCGGTGTCGGTTGTGAGCATGGGTTTGTCCCCAATGGGCGAATAGCGAATATCAAACAGTCAGTAGCGGTAGGAGTAAAATAGGCGTCGACACTCCTATTCGCCACTCACTCATGGCGTCAGCCAGCTAGGCCACCTGACGTAGCCAAGCTTTCGGATCGGCCGGGCTGCCGCCATGTTCAAGCGCCGCCACCAGGCCGGCGATCGATTCCAGATTGTGAATGGGACGCATCTGGTCGACGTGCGGCAGCATGGCCTTAATTCCGCGCGCCCGCGCCTCGAAGCCCTCGAAACGAAGCAACGGATTGAGCCAGATCAGCCGCCGGCACGAGCGGTGTAGCCGGTCCATTTCGAACGCCAGCGTCTCGTCGGCGTCGCGCTCGAGGCCGTCGGTTATGAGCAGCACAATGGCGCCCTGCGCCAGCACGCGGCGCGCCCAGAGTTTGTTGAAGCCGCGCAGCGACGACGCAATGCGCGTGCCGCCGGACCAGTCCGGCACTGCCGCCGAGCAGGCGGCGAGCGCATCGTCGGGATCGCGCTCACGCAGCGCGCGCGTCACGTTTGTCAGGCGCGTGCCGAATAAAAACGTGCTGACGCGCTTTCGCGCGTCCGTCAGCGCGTGCAAAAAATGCAAGAAGATCCGGCTGTATTGACTCATCGAGCCGGAAATATCGAGAAGCGCCACTAGCGGCGGCGGGCGCGTTTTTGGCCCCATGAACCGCAGATCGATGAAATCGCCGCCGCCCTTCATGCTGGCGCGCAAGGTGCGGCGAAGATCGATCAAATGCCCGTGACGATGCGGGGTGAGTCGCCGGGTGCGCAGTTCGGCGAACGGCATGACCAGCCGCTTCATCGCATCCTTGGCTGCGGCAATCTCCGCCGCGGTCATCTGCGCGAAATCCTTGCGTTGCAAGACTTCGCGGTCGGACACCGTCATGCGGGCGTCGAGCTCGATCTCGCGTTCTTTTTTGAGCTTGTCGTCGAGACCGGCGAACAAGGCCTCGTGCACGCGGGTGGCGCCGGCTGGCGGGGCCTGCGGCGATGCAGGCGTCTGCGGCAGCATCATCGCCAACAACTGATCGATATAGCCGCGGCGCCGGAAAAAGATCCGGAATGCCTGATCGAACAACACCGAATGTTCGTGACGCTTCACGAACACGGCATGCAGCGTCCAATAGAAATCGTCGCGCGTGCCGACGCCGGCGACTTTCAACGCTTCCAGCGCATCGAGCACGGCGCCGGGTCCGACCGGAATTCCGGCCGCGCGCAGCGCCCGCGCGAAATAAACGATGTTCTCGGCGAGCCGGCCGCTATTCGCATCAGCGGCCGCTGCTGCCGAGCGGGAGGTGGGTCGTTCTTCAGCCATATCCCTTCAACCGCTCGTCCTCGCGAAAGCAGGGACCCAGAACTGGATTCCCGCTTCCGCGGGAATGAGCGCCACTCGTTACTCCGCCGCTCTCAGATCCGACTTCACTTGATCAAGCAGGTCCTTGACCTTCGAGCCTTCGAGCCGCGCGATATCGTCCTGATATTTGAGCAGCACACCGAGCGTGTCGGACACGGTCGCCGGATCGAGCGCAGTGACGTCGAGTTCGGAAAGCGCACCGGCCCAGTCCAGCGTTTCGGCGACGCCCGGCGCCTTGAACAGATCCTGCTGGCGCAGCGCCTGGACGAATCCCACGACCTGCTCGGATAGCCGCTTGCCGACGCCCGGCACCTTGGCGCGCACGATCGCCAATTCGCGCTCGGCGCTCGGATAGCCGACCCAGTGGTAAAGACAGCGCCGTTTGAGCGCGTCGTGCACTTCGCGCGTGCGGTTCGAGGTAATGACGACGATGGGCGGGTGTTCGGCTTTGACCGTTCCCAATTCCGGGATCGTGACCTGAAAGGCGGCGAGCACTTCCAGCAGAAAGGCTTCAAAGGCTTCATCGGTGCGATCGATCTCGTCGATCAACAGCACCGGCGCGCCGGCGGCGTCGCCTTCGAGCGCTTGCAGCAGCGGCCGCTTGATCAGAAAGCGCTCGGAGAACACGTCGTGCTCGAGCCGCTCGCGGTCATGCTCGCCTTCGGCTTCGGCAGCGCGGATCGCAATCATTTGCGCGGCGTAATTCCATTCATAAACCGCCGCAGCGATATCGAGGCCCTCGTAACATTGCAGCCGGATCAGGCGGCGTCCCAATGTGGAGGCAAGCACCTTGCCGATCTC
>JBQCCX010000118.1:0-10069 GCA_051961815.1 Xanthobacteraceae bacterium | reverse complement strand
GACCATATCGGCGCGATCTTGCGGCGAAAAACTTCGCAGCATGTTTTCGACGCCATGGCGTGAACACGAGCATTGCGCGGCGACCGCGGTCGCGCGGAAAACGCGAACGCCACGCTCGTGAAACAAGCGATAGGCCAAGCGCTCGCTCGACAAATCGGGATCCAGTAGCTCGATGTCGCCAACGGTTGCGACCAGCGAACGGCCCTCCACCCAGGCCTCGTCTTCGGGCAGCACGTGCGGCGCCGTGCCTGCCGGCGCATCGCCGGGATCCAGATCGGCGCGGCGAGCGCGCTCCGGCGAGTTGGGTAAAAACTGCAGCAGAATGCCGCCGGCGCGCCAGTGCCGGCGCGCACCACCCTCGCCGGCGCGGAACTCCTCAGCCACCGCAAGACGGACCCGCGTCGGGATTTGCTCTGAGCGCGAGAAATATTCGTGCGCCGCCTGTTCGAGGTCTCCGCCTTCGAGCGGCACGAGGCCCTGGTAGCGGCTCATGTCCGGACCCTGATCGATGGTCATGGCGAGATGCCCGCGGCCGAGCAATTGCCCGGGCGCCGCTTCGCCGCTGGCGATCGCCGCCGCCACGCGCGCGGCGTCAAACCGGGCACAGGCGCGTACCTTGCCAGGCGCGGTGAAATCGACCACCAGCATCCGAACCGGTCCATCGCTCTGCGTTTGCAGGATGAATCGCCCGTCGATCTTGAGCGCCGAGCCGAGCATCACCGTCAGTACGATGGCCTCGCCGACGAGCTTGGCGACCGGGATCGGGTAATCGTGGCCGCTGAGAATGGTGTCGACGACGCCGCCAAGCCGCACGATCCGGCCGCGCAGATCAAGGGCCTTGACCGCAAACGGAAGGATGGTGTCGTCGAGACTCGTCGCGGCAGGCTGACGAACCGGGATGCTCAAATCGGGATTGCTCATGGCCGCAATATAGGAAGCAGTTGCGAGGACGGCAGCCCGACCTCACCGCACGTCGGCGTCCAGGCACCAGCTCAGCAGGCCTTTTTGCGCGTGCAGCCGATTTTCCGCCTCGTCGAAAACCACCGAATGCGGACCGTCCATCACCTCGTCGGTGACTTCATCGCCGCGATGCGCCGGCAGGCAGTGCATGAAAATGGCGTCGGGCTTGGCGCGCGCCATCAGCCGGCCATTGACCTGATAGCGCTTGAGCAGATTGTGGCGGCGACTGCCATTGCGGTCGCCCATCGAAACCCAGGTATCGGTGACCACGCAGTCGGCGCCCTTGACCGCCTCCTCGGGGTCGCTGCCGAGTGTGATTGCGGCGCCGGAGCTCTTGATCCAGTCAAGCAGCGGCTTCTTCGGCGCCAATTCCGACGGCGTCGCCACCCGCAAATTGAACTCGAAGCGCTCCGCCGCATGCATCCACGACGTCAGTACATTAGTGGCATCGCCGGCCCAGGCCACGGTGCGCCCGCGGATCGGCCCGCGGCATTCCTCGAAGGTCATGACATCGGCCAAGACCTGACAAGGATGCGAGCGCCGCGTCAGGCCGTTGATCACCGGTATTGCGGCATGCTGCGCCAGTTCGGTGACGGCTTTTGGGTCGAGCATCCGGATCATGATGGCATCGACATAGCGTGACAGCACGCGGGCGGTATCGGCGAGCGTCTCGCCGCGCCCGAGCTGCATTTCTTCCGCGGTGAGAAGGATGGCATCGCCGCCCAACTGGCGCATGGCGACCTCGAAAGACACCCGGGTTCGCGTCGAGGGCCGTTCGAAGATCATGGCCAGCGTCTTGCCGGCAAGCGGCCGTTCGCTGCGGTCGCGGCGCGATTTCAGTTGCCGCGCGGCATCGATCATGCCGCGCAACTCGGCTGCGGGGACCTCGATCAGATCGAGGAAATGGCGGACCTTTTTCATCCCGCCGTCTCCGCTTTGCGCTGCGGCGCAGCGGCCGGGTCTTTGGCGCCGCGGCTCAGCTTCGCCAGTGCCCGATCAAGCCGGGCGACGCCTTCGGCAATTTCCTGCTCGCTGACAATGAGCGGCGGCAACAGCCGCACCACGTTGTCGCCGGCAGTAACCGTGAGCATCTTCTCCGCCCGGATCGCATTGACCAGATCGGCGGCCGGAACGATCGCGCGCAAGCCGACCAGAAGGCCCTCGCCCCGCACTTCGGCAATGAGTTCGGGATAACGGTCCTTGATTTCGGCCAGGCGTTGTTTGAACAGGATGCCCATCCGTTTCACATGATCGAAAAAGCCCGGCGCCAGCATGACGTCGAGCGTCGCATTGGCCGCGCTCATCGCCAGCGGATTGCCGCCGAATGTGGAGCCATGCGTGCCGGCGGTCATGCCCTTGGCCGCTTCGCTGGTGGCGAGCACCGCGCCGACCGGAAAGCCGCCGCCGAGCGCCTTGGCGAGCGCCATTATGTCGGGAACAACACCCACGCGCTGATAGGCGAACAGTTCGCCGGTGCGACCCATGCCACTCTGCACTTCATCGAAGATGAGCAGGAGCCCGTTCTGATCGCAAAGCTCGCGCAGCGCCCGCAGCAACGACGGCTCGACGATGCGCACGCCACCCTCGCCCATCAGCGGCTCGATCATGATCGCGGCGGTCTCGCTGCCGACCGCTTTTTTGGCCGCGGCAAGATCGCCGAAAGCGACCTGGTCGAAACCCTCGACCGGCGGCCCGAAACCATCGAGATATTTTTTCTGTCCGCCGGCGGCGAGCGTCGCCAGCGTTCGGCCGTGGAATGCACCCTCAAAGGTGACGATCCGGTAGCGGTCGGGATGGCCGCTCACGGATTGATATTTTCGCGCGGTCTTGATCGCGCCTTCCACCGCTTCAGCGCCGGAATTGCAGAAGAATACCACGTCGGCAAAGCTCGCCGCGCATAACCGCGCCGCGACCCGTTCGGCTTCGGGAATTTCAAAGAGATTTGAAACGTGCCAAAGCTTGTGCGCCTGTTCGGCAAGCGCCGCAGCGAGACGCGGATGGGCGTGGCCGAGCGCGTTGACGGCGACGCCGGATGTGAAATCGAGATAGCGCTCGCCATTGGTGGCGATCAGCCATACGCCCTCGCCCCGCTCGAAAGCGAGGTCGACACGCGCAAAGGTCGCCATCAGATGCGATGTCACGGTTTTAGCTCGCAAAGCTGCGCGTACAAAAGCGGCGCGGCTGAAACGAAATGTGCCGCCTCTCCGGGCGGCACGGAACAACATTCTATTTCCACCCGGCGCGCTGTCAACACACGATAATTGCGCGAGGCGGACCCGATTTGTACCCAGTTCATCCACACGCGTGCAGGAATGTGTGGACGCAAGCAGCGCGAGTCTTGCGCCAGACTCCAGCCAATTGTAGCCTTTTGATCGTCTAGTACGACATCTCGTGCGGCGGACAGTCTTCTAAAGCGTTGGTTGTTGAGTGCGAGTTGGGCGGCGACACGCTGCCCGGCGCGAGGGGGGACTCACGCAACGGCTTTGTCGACAGGTTCAAGGAGGGCTGAGCATGTCGTGGACGGACGAGCGGGTCGAGCTTCTGAAAAAGCTGTGGTCTGACGGTCTTTCGGCAAGCCAGATCGCGGCCGAGCTCGGCGGCATCACGCGCAACGCGGTGATCGGGAAAGTGCACCGGCTCGGGTTGTCCGGCCGCGCCAAGAGCAGCTCCAGCGCCTCGCCGCGGCCGCGCAAGCCGCGTTCGCCGTCGCACATGCTGCGCATCGGCCGCGCATCGATCCGCGGCAATACCGCGCTGGCGCACGCCTACGATTACGAACTGGAAGCCGAACCGGCATTGATCGAAAACATCATTCCAATCGGCCAACGCCGCACCATCCTGGAATTGAACGAGCAAACCTGTCGCTGGCCGGTCGGCGATCCTGGCAGCAGCGATTTCTTTTTCTGCGGCGGCAATACCATCGCCGGCCTGCCCTATTGCGCCTATCACTCGCGGGTCGCCTATCAGGCGCCTTCCGATCGTCGGCGCGATAAGAGACCGGCGCGGTAAGGTCCACCGCACCCTGCGCCGTCCGCGATCGCGATGGCTCAACCCGCTTTGCCGAAACGGTCGTCCAGCGAATAGCCGGCGCCACGCACGGTGCGGATCGGATCGGTGGTGTGGCCGCGATTGAGCGCCTTGCGCAAGCGGCCGACATGGACGTCCACCGTGCGCTCGTCGATATAGACGTCGCTGCCCCACACCCCGTCGAGCAGCTGCTCGCGGGAAAATACCCGTCCCGGCCGTTCCATCAGATATTCCAGCAGGCGGAATTCGGTCGGACCGAGATCGACCGGCCGGCTCGCGCGCGAGACGCGTTTCTTCTCGCGGTCGAGCGCGAGATCGCCGATGGTGAGCACGAGCGCGACGCGTTCCGGACTGGCGCGCCGCAACAGCGCGCGCACACGCGCCAGCAGTTCGGGGACTGAGAACGGTTTGACGATATAGTCATCGGCACCGGTGGCCAGCCCACGCACGCGTTCGCTCTCCTCGCCACGCGCCGTGAGCATGATGATCGGCAGCGATTGGGTCTGCGGCCGCGCCCGCAAGCGGCGGCACAGCTCGATTCCCGACAAGCCGGGAAGCATCCAATCCAGCACGATGAGATCGGGTGCGGTTTCCTTCAGGCGGGTATCGGCATCGTCGCCCCGGGCGACGGCGTCGACTTCGTAGCCCTCAGCTTCGAGATTGTAGCGCAACAGCGTAGTGAGCGGTTCCTCGTCTTCCACGATCAGGATGTTGGCTCCCATCCCGGTCTCCTATTTTTGCAGGACGCCTGCTGGAAAACTCGTGGTGTCACCCTTGGGACGCTGGTCGGTAATCGGACGGCCTTCCACCATGTAGTACACGGTCTCGGCGATGTTGGTGGCGTGGTCGCCCATCCGCTCAATGTCTTTTGCACAAAACATCAGATGCATGCAGAACGTGATGTTGCGCGGGTCCTCCATCATGTAGGTGAGGAGCTCGCGGAACAGCGATACGCACATCGAATCGACTTCTTCGTCGCCATTCCAGACGGCGAGCGCGGACTGCAGATCGCGGCTGGCATAAGCGTCGAGCACCTGTTTGAGCTGCGCCAGCACCAGCGCCGACATGTGTTCGACGCCGCGGATCAGCTTTTGTGGATAGAAGTCGTCGTCGAGCGCAACCACCCGCTTGCCGATATGCTTGGCGTGGTCGCCGATCCGCTCGAGGTCGTTGCAGACTCGCATGGCGCCGACGCATTCGCGCAAGTCGACGGCCATCGGCTGGCGCCGGGCGATGGTGAGGATGCATTTTTCCTCGACCTCGCGCTGCAAGGTGTCGATGGTCGGATCAAGCCCGATCACGCGCTCGCCGAGTTCGACATCGCGATCGACCAAGGCCTGCACTGAATCCGCGATCTGCCGCTCCACAAGGCCGCCCATCTCGGCGACCTTGCGGGTGATTTCCTGCAGATCGGTATCGAAGGCCTTGGCAGTGTGATCGATTCTGGTGGTGGAGATCTCGCTCATTTGCGTCATCCGAAGCGGCCGGTGATGTAGTCTTGGGTACGTTGGTCCCGCGGACTCGTAAACATGGTGCTGGTCGGGTCGAAGTCGATGAGTTCGCCGAGATACATGAACGCGGTGTACTCCGAAACGCGCGCCGCCTGCTGCATGTTATGGGTGACGATCACGATGGTGTAATCGTCGGTCAACTCGTCGATCAGCTCCTCGATCTTGGCGGTCGAAATCGGGTCGAGCGCCGAACAGGGCTCGTCGAATAGTATCACCTCCGGCCGCACCGCAACCGTGCGCGCGATGCAAAGCCGTTGCTGCTGGCCCCCGGACAGGCTCTGTCCGTTGGCGTTGAGCTTGTCTTTCACCTCGTCCCACAACGCCGCACGCCGCAGCGAGGTCTCGACCCGGCCGTCGAGCTCCGATTTCGGCAGCTTCTCGTACAGCCGGATGCCAAAAGCGATGTTTTCATAAATCGACATCGGAAACGGCGTCGGCTTCTGAAACACCATGCCGATGCGGGCGCGCAACAGGTTGAGATCCTGCTTGGGCGAAAGAATATTCTCGCCGTCGAACAACACTTCGCCGGTCGCGTGTTGATGCGGATAGAGGTCGTACATCCGGTTGAGCACGCGCAGCAAAGTCGACTTGCCACAGCCCGACGGCCCGATGAAAGCGGTCACCTTGTTCTGGTACAGCGGCAGGCTGATCGATTTCAGCGCCAGAAAGTCGCCGTAGAAGAAATTGAGGTCGCGGATCGTGACCTTCTCGGCAAGTCCGCTTTGACCGCTCGGCGCGTGGGCCACTGAGGGAACGGCGACGGCAGCACTCATGGTCATGACTGTTTTCCCGTTGCGACGAGCGCACGCGCGGTGATGCTCAAAGCCAGCACCGCCAGAGTGATGATCAGCGCGCCGGTCCAGGCCAGCGCCTGCCAATCCTTGTACGGGCTGAGCGCGAACTGGAAGATCACCACCGGCAGGCTGGAGATCGGCGCGTTGAGGTTGGTGCTCCAGAATTGGTTGTTCAGCGAAGTAAATAACAGCGGCGCGGTCTCGCCGCTGATCCGCGCGACCGCCAGCAGTACGCCGGTGAGCATGCCGGCGCGCGCCGCGCGATAGCAGATGCGGGTAATGGTCAACGAGCGTGGCAGGCCGATCGAGGTCGCCGCCTCGCGTAGCGCGTTCGGCACCAGCGTCAACATGTCCTCGGTGGTGCGAACCACGACCGGGATGACCAGCACGGCGAGCGCCACGCCGCCGGCAAGGCCGGAGAAATGGCCCATCGGCGCGACCATCACTTCATAGATGAAAAGGCCGACGACGATCGACGGCGCGCTCAACAAAATGTCGTTGATGAAGCGCACCACCGTGGTCAGGAAATCGTGGCGTCCATACTCCGCCATATAGGTGCCGGCGAGGATTCCAACAGGTGTGCCGATGAGAACGGCGAGCACGGTGAGGATCAGGCTGCCGACGATCGGATTGAGGAGCCCGCCGGCGGCGCCCGGCGGCGGGGTCATTTCGGTGAACACCGTCAGCGACAGACCGGAAAAGCCCTCCCACAACAGCGCACCGAGGATCAGCACCAGCCAGCCCAGGCCGACTGCCGTGGCGGCGAGCGCCAGGCCCGTGGCGATGCCGTTGCGTCGGCGCCGGCCTTTGTAGCGGGATTGCGAAAACGTCTCGCTCATACGTCACCCGATCCGTCGTTCGATGCGCAGCAACAAGTAGCGCGCGATCGCCAGCACGATGAAGGTGATGACAAAGAGGATGAGGCCGAGCGCGATCAAGGCCGAGGTGTAGAGATCGCCCACCGCCTCGGTGAATTCGTTGGCGATGGTGGCGGAAATGGTCGTGCCCGGCGCCAGGATCGAAGCGGATATCCGGTGCGCGTTGCCGATGACGAAGGTCACCGCCATGGTCTCGCCGAGCGCGCGTCCAAGCGCCAGCATGATACCGCCGATGACGCCGACACGCGCGTAGGGCAGAACCACGTTGCGCGTGACTTCCCAGGTGGTGCAGCCGAGCCCGTAGGCTGCTTCCTTGAGCACGGCGGGGACCGCCTCAAATACGTCACGGGATATCGCGGTGACAAACGGCAGGACCATGATGGCGAGGATCAGTCCGGCCGTCAGCATGCCGATACCGTAAGGGGGCCCGCCGAACAGCGGCCCGATCAGGGGAACATTGCCCAAAGTGTTGATCAGGAAAGGCTGCAGCGTTTCCTGCAGGAATGGCGCGAAGACAAACAAACCCCAGATGCCATAGATGATGCTGGGAATTCCCGCGAGCAGCTCTATCGCGATGCCGATCGGCCGGCGCAGCCACAACGGACAAAGTGCGGTGAGGAAGAAGGCGATCATCAGCCCGATCGGCACAGCAAACAGCATGGCGATAAAGGACGTGATCACCGTGCCGTAGATCGCCGGCATAGCCCCGAATATTTCGGTGACCGGATTCCAACGCTCGCTGACAAGAAAACCGAAGCCGAAGGTTTTGAGCGCCGGGATCGAACCTCTGATCAGTGAAAAAATGACGGCGGAAAGCAGCACCAAGACGCCGATGGCGGCAGCGCGCGTCAGCTGCCGGAATAAGGCATCGCTCAAGCGCAGCCGATCGAGCACCTTGGCGCGGCTGCCGGCCGCGGGGGCGATCAGGCCACGTTCCTGGATTGCGATATCAGCCACGGATCGGCTCCGCGACGATTCCATCGGGACGCTCCATTGACGAAGGCCGGCGGCGTCCACTCAAACGGACCACCGGCCGCCGCACAAGGTGGTTGTGCGGCGAGCCGGTGAATGAAATCCGGGCGTTCCACAGGAGCGCCCGGCTTGGTGCAGAGGGACTCAATTCAAGGTCACGTGCAGCGGCTTGCCGTCGCTGCCGGTGATCGATTTGGCCCACATCGCCTCGATTTCTTTCACGACGCTCGCCGGCATCGACACGTAATCGAGTTCTTCGGCCATCTTGCCGCCCTTGGCATAGGCCCAGGCGAAGAACTTGAGCGCCGAGGTCGCCGCCGCCACGTCCTGCGGCTGCTTGGGGATGAGGATGAACGTCGCTGCGGTCATCGGCCAGGACGCCGCGCCCGGCTGATTGGCGAGAATGACGCCATAGCCCGGCACCGAATTCCAATTGGCATTGGCGGCCGCGGCCTGGAACGCTTCGCTGGTCGGCGCGACGGTCTTGCCGTCTTTGTTGGTCATTTTAGTGAAGACCAGCTTGTTCTGCAGCGCATAGGCGTATTCGACGTAACCGATCGAGCCCTTGGTCTGGCCGACATTGTTGGAGACGCCTTCATTGCCCTTGGCGCCGATGCCGACCGGCCATTCGACCGAGGTGTTGAAGCCGACCTTCGACTTCCAATCATCGCTGACTTGCGCGAGGTAGTACGCGAAATTGAACGTGGTGCCGGATCCATCGGAACGGTGCACGACCGCGATCGCGGTCGACGGCAACTTGGCATTCGGGTTGAGCTTTTTGATCGCCGGGTCGTCCCAGGTCTTGATGTCGCCGAGGAAGATCTTGGCCAGCGTCGGTCCGTCAATCACCAGGTCGCCGGCTTTGACGCCCTCGAGATTGATCACCGGCACGATGCCGCCCATGACCATGGGAAACTGCACCAGGCCATTCTTGTCGAGTTCCTCGCCCTTGAGCGGCGCATCGGTGGCGCCGAAGGTCACGGTCCTCGCTTCGATCTGCTTGATGCCGCCGCCCGAACCGATCGATTGATAGTTCAATCCGACGCCGGTCTCTTTCTTATAGGCGTCCGCCCATTTGGCGTAGATCGGGTACGGGAAGGTGGCGCCGGCGCCGGAAATATCGTCGGCGGCGGCAGGCATGATCGTCGCAGCCAACAGGCTGGCGACGGCGATGGTCCGGAAGTGTTTCACTGTCTCTCTCCTCTGGATGGAATCCGGCGCGACGAGACCCGCGCACTACCGCAGCGGTCGAGCCGTTCAGTCGCCGTATGTCAGAACGCTGCATCATGGGGGGTCCATAGGGCTTGCCCTGGCGGGCGGAGCTGCAGCAGGCGGACGGTTAGGCCTGACCCGTAGCTGTTCTATGAAGCTTGGATGACAGTCCGATGACAGCGCAAGGCGCTGAAATCACTGCGCTTTATCGGGAGAACGGGGCGACGGCCGTGGGCAGATGCACGGTGAACGTGGCCCCGGCGCCGGGCGTGCTGTCGATCGTCATGCGGCCGCGGTGGCGATTGAGAATGTGTTTGACCAGCGCCAGACCAAGGCCGGTGCCACCTTGCGCGCGACTTTCGGTGACATCGACGCGATAGAACCGTTCCGTCAGCCGCGGCAAATGCTCGGGCGCAATGCCGGGCCCGTAGTCGCGGACGCTGACCCGCGCTTCGGCTTCGCCCTCGGCCGATGAGCCAGGACCAAGCTTGATGTCGACGCGGCGTCCGGCGGCACCGTATTTGAGCGCGTTTTCGACCAGGTTCTCGAACACGCGGACCAGTTCGTCATGATCGCCGAGCACCGGCAAAGCGCCGGAATTCTCGACGTTGACGGCAACCCCGCGGTCGCGCGCCAGGCTCTCGAGTCCGTCGGAGACCTGGCGAATGATCGGCGCCAGATCGACCGGGGTATCGGGACGGCGGTGGGCATTGAG
>JBQCCX010000117.1:0-11038 GCA_051961815.1 Xanthobacteraceae bacterium | reverse complement strand
GGCCTTACGCGGCTTCAGACGATTAGGATCAAAACTGGTTATTTGCACCGACCGTGAGGTCGGTATTTCGCCGTGGCCGCAGTCACGTGAATTAAGTTTCGATTCCGCTCAGTTTCCGTTCTTATCTCGGCCCTGAGTGTTCTTCCGTCGCCGCACGGGCCGGACTCGGCGGCGCATTAAGCACCGCAATGCAAGCCGGCGGCAAATCTTTAAGCTTCAGGCCTGCGGATGAGCCGCCAAACTCCGGGATCTTTATCCGTAGAATCGACTCGGCGAACCAATGATCGAGGGACTTGTCGCACCCATCGCCACCTAGCACAGGCGGCTGCGCGCGACAATTCGGTGAGTCGGCGGGACACTTCAGGCGCACATGGATATGGTCGTCGTGGCCATACCATGGACGCACCTTGGACATCCACGATTGATCATTGTGGCTCTCAACGCGGCAAAGCTCTTTTTTTATCGCAGCATTCACGAGGACGCGCTCGACCTCAGGCTGCTCAGCCGCGGTTCGGATGAAGGCCACGTCCGCTGGACTCCAGGTTTTGTCATCGACATGCTTTCCATCCGCCGCAACCACATTGCTGCCTAAAATATTTTCGCGCTCCGCTTTGCTTAAGACACGATCGGGCATCGGCATGAACCAGATGTCGGCATCAAGTCCGATTTGGTGGCTCTTATGTCCGAACGGAAGCGGACCGCCACGGGGTTGCGCCATGTCGCCGATCAAAATTCCCCTCCAGCCGGTAGCCATGGTGGCGAGCGGCGCGAAGCGTTCCAGGAATCGCACCAGCTCCGGATGACCCCAATTGCGATTGCGTGACAACCGCATCACCTGCCACGTCGGCCCGGTCGCCGGAAGTTCGACGCCCCCTTGAAGACACCCGCTCGGGTAGTAGCCAATCGCCATACTCTTTCCAGCACTCGGCAGCTTCTTTTCTGCAAATAGAGCGCTTGCTGGCGGCAAGTTTTGCTTTTTCTCCTGTTCAGTTTGCTTCAAAGGATTGTTGCGCGGCAAAGGTACGTGAACAGGAGCCGCGGTTTTTGCCGCGGCAGTACAGCCTAGCACCAGCAAAAAGACTATTGCGACTGTCAGGCTTTTGTTCATGCGTTGCCCTCAAAGCAAGAACAGTCTCCATTTGCGACATCGGCAGGGCCGCGGCATCGATGGGCGTTCGAATTGTCGCTGCGCCACGGACATCGTTGCGATCCGTGTTGTTAATCCCGTTTTCAACGCCGCCCGCATCCGCCGTGTCTGCGGCGTGCCGCGTCTTACCACCAGCGCTGTTGCATCGGTTGATAGTATTGGCCGGTGCGCGGACGCCTATAGGGAGGAGGTTGGGAGTTCCAGTTGCGCTGGTAAAAGAAGCCGAAGCCGTCGTTGCCCCAGTTGCTCGCCACGGGGTAAGCGACTGTAGGCTGGCGATTCAAAAAGCCGCCCTGCGGCTGGTTGTTGAGCACTGCGACGAACTCGGTGCGATAGTTGGTTTCGCTGCTTAGTGGTTCGTCCGAGACGATGATCGAGGATCGCGGCAATGCAGTCGGTGCGATACGATCGAGCACGTCCTGCGGAATTGTGATGCGGTCGAGCGCATCCTTGGCGTCGTCGCCGTTGTCGATCGTGACCGCGGTCCAGCGCAGGCCCGCCTCGTTGCGCGCCATCGCGGTGAACACATGCGTGCCGATCGGCTTGTCGGGACTGCGGATCGTGACCGGAACCTCAATGGTCGAATCGAACACCTCGCCCCCGTCCGGGAACCGCTTATGCGTGTTGCGCCGCACGTAAAGCTTTTGCGTCGCACGGCTGATGTAAACCGAGACCGGCTCGAGCGCGAGCTTCGCCTCGCTTGCCGCTTTGGCGGCGGCGGCCTTCTTGGTCTCGGCGGCCTTGGCGGCCTCCTTCGCGGCGGCAGCGGCATCGAGTTTCGACTTCGCGTCGGCCTTAGCCCTGTCGAACTGTGTCCCCGCTTCCGCGGCCCTGGCGGCCGCCTTCTGCTTGAGTTCCTCGGCCCGCGCCGTGGCTTCGTCTGTCTTTGCAGCGGCGATCGCCTTGTCGACGGACGCAAGCTCCGCATCGGCGCGGTGCTTGAGCCATTCCAGCTTGCGCAGCGAGGCGGAGAGCGATGCGGCCTCGCGTGCCGCGCTCGCGGCGGCTTTCTTCGACTCGTCGGCCGTTTTGGCCGCTTCCGCGGCCTCGCGAGCGGGCCTCTCGGCACGCGCCGGAGCCGCCGCGACGGCCTCTGCGTTTGGCATGAATAGCGCCGGGTGGGAAAACTCGACCGGGGTGGCGTCGTTCGGCGAGATGATCACCCGCATTCCGATCCATGTCTTGTCGAACAGCTTCTCCGCAAAGTCGTAGGGCATCCGCACGCAGCCGTGCGAAGCTGCATAGCCGGGCAGCGGCCCGCCGTGCAGCGCGATGCCGTTCCAGGTGATGCGCTGCATGTTCGGCATCCAGGCATCGTCGTAGAGGGTCGAGTGGTGATCCTTTTGCTTCTCGATTATGGCGAATACGCCCGCTGGCGTTTCGCGTCCTGTGGTGCCGGTCGACACCGGCGCGCGCAGGATCCATCCGTCAGCGTCATAGAACGTGACCTGCTGGCTCTTGATCGACACGATCGCCATGATCGGCTCGCCGGCTTCGCGCGGCGCCCTCACCTCGGTGGTTGGCCCGGGTCGCGCTTGTCTTGTCGCGGCGTCGGCGGTCGGTGCCGTCAAGGCGGACATCGCCGCGAACGTCAGAATGGCGGGAATCCTCCAACGCCGCGTCGCCATGGTGGATTGCGCCGTCATGAACCGATTAATCATGTCATGCCCCGTTGAAATGCCCGTCCCCAGACCTTCCTCATCTGCGCCCCAAAAGCCGACAACCGCGTCGAACGGTCGGGCGTTCCCACATTCCCGAAAGGATCACGAAATCTCGCCTGAATTTTGAACGAGCCTGGTTCAATATGAACGCGGGGCTCCCCGCGAGGCGCAGGTGGCGACACTTGGCGGCCTTGGACTGTCGCATTCAAAAAGGGGCGATAGCGTGAGTTAACAAGCCAATCTCTGCTTCTGGCCGCCCTCGCTGGGCGCAAGAGGGACGTGCCGCGGCCGCAGGCTTGCCATTTCGACGCCATAGGATGTAGCGCAATGGGAGCGCGCCGGGGACCTGACAGCACCGGTTAATGAAAGGTAAAGCCGCCGAGCCCCCGAGCCCGCAGACTCGGCGCGCCCGGCAGGCGCTGCTTCGGCTGCTAAATTGCATGCGAATGTTAGAATCGGACCACTGGGGGCGAATCACAATGCCGCTTTGCGGAGGACCGCGTGATCCGATTTGAGAATGTCGGCTTGCGCTATGGCTTCGGCCCGGAGGTCCTGCGCGACCTGAGTTTCCATATCGACAGTCATTCTTTTCAGTTTCTCACCGGACCCTCGGGGGCCGGCAAGACTTCGCTGCTGCGGTTGTTGTTTCTGTCGCTCAAACCGACGCGCGGCCTCATTTCCATGTTCAACCGCGACACCGCCACGCTGACCAAGGACGATCGCGCCACGCTGCGCCGCCGTATCGGCATCGTTTTTCAGGACTTTCGTCTGCTCGACCATCTGACCACTTACGAGAACGTAGCGCTGCCATTCCGCGTCGTCGGCAAGGACGAGACTGCCTATCGCAGCGAAGTTGTCGAGCTGTTGCAATGGGTCGGTCTCGGCGAACGCATGGACGCGTTGCCGCCGGTGCTCTCGGGCGGCGAGAAACAGCGCGCCGCAATCGCGCGCGCGGTCATTGCCCGGCCGCAATTGTTGCTTGCCGATGAGCCGACCGGCAACGTCGATCCTAACCTCGGGCAACGGCTGCTCCGGCTGTTCATCGAGCTCTATCGATTGGGGACTTCGGTCATTATTGCCACGCACGATATTGCGCTAATGGATGAATACGACGCCCGCCGCCTGGTGCTGCACGAGGGACGCTTGCATGTCTACGAGTGAGCCCCATGTCTGCCAGTGAACCCTTGGACAACGTGGCGAGAGCGTGGCGCGAGCGCGACGCCGCTTCCGCCATTGCCGCGCGCCGCGGGCCGACGCCGATCGTGCCCGGCGATTCGATCGCCGGGCGCTCGCTGGGCGCGGTGGTTGCGATCATGACGTTTCTCGCCGCCTTGGCGGCCGGCGCCGCCATGCTCGTCGCTGGCGCCGCGAGCGATTGGGAATCGGAAGTCGCGCGCGAAGTGACGGTTCAGGTCCGCCCGGCCCCCGGGCGCGACCTCGACACCGATGTCGCCGCCGCCACGGCCGTGATCCGCCAGGCGCCGGGCATTGCCGATGTGCGCGCCTATACCAAGCAGGAATCCGCAGAGCTCGTCGAGCCGTGGCTCGGCTCGGGCGTCAAGCTTGGCGACTTGCCGATCCCGCGCATCATCGTCGTCAAGCTATTGCCCGGCGGCGCCGCCAATTTTGCCGAGTTGCGCAAGGCGCTCGCGGCCCAAGTGCCGGGCGCTACGCTCGACGACCATCGCGGCTGGATCGACCGCATGCGCACCATGGCCGAGACAGCGGTTGCTGCCGGCATGGTGATCCTCGCGCTTGTCATTGCCGTCACCGTGCTCTCGGTCAGTTTCGCCACCCGCGGCGCCATGGCGAGCAATCGCCCGACCATCGAGGTGCTGCATTATGTCGGCGCCACCGACAGTTTTGTCGCCAGCCAGTTTCAACGGCATTTCTTGTTTCTGGGTCTCAAGGGCGGCGCGATCGGCGGCGGCGCAGCCATGGCGCTGTTCGGAATCCTGCAAGCCGTCGATGTCTGGCTGATCGGCACGCCCGGCGGAGAGGAGGCGGCGGCGCTGTTCGGCAGCCTGGCCATCGGGCCCGCCGGATATGTCGCCATGTTTGTCGTTATCGTGCTGATGGCGCTGGTCACTGCGGTGGCCTCGCGCCGCACCGTCGGGCACACCCTGGAGAATATCGAGTGAGGGCCGCCGTTCGTCGAGCTCTGGTAAGGAAACGCTGAAATGCCGAGCCTTAGAAAGGCGGTGAGACGGCGCCGGGCGGGATCAATGGTGATCAAGCTCGTTGTCTTTTGCGCGGTCTTCTTTGTCGCCGGCTTTGGCTACTTCATCTGGCATTTGCCCGATCAGCAAATCGAGCTCAATCGCAATGCCGACGGGATCGTGGTGCTTACCGGCGGCGACTCGCGCGTCAGTGACGCGCTGGCGCTGCTCGCCTCCGGTCGGGCCAAGCGGCTTTTGATCTCCGGCGTGTATACCGGCACCACCGCGAACGACATCGCGCGGCAGGTGGTCGACTACAATCGCATGATGTCCTGTTGCGTCGATCTCGACTATTCGGCGTTCAACACGCTCGGCAACGCGGTGGGCGCCCGGCAGTGGACCTTGAAGAACGGCTTTCATTCCTTGATCGTCGTCACCTCCGCCTATCACATGCCGCGCGCGCTCGCTGAGCTCTCGCATCAACTGCCGGACGTCGCCTTGATTCCCTATCCGGTCGTGTCCGACCGGTTGCGGATCGAGCCGTGGTGGTCGAATGGCGCGACCACCAAAGTCGTGCTGTCGGAATATTTCAAATATCTCGCCGCCAAGCTGCGCATGCAATTCGAGCCGGCGCCGGCATCGAGCTGATCGCGAATGATTCTTGCCCGCTCGCTTTTGTTCAACGCGTTGTTCTACGCCAATTTGCTCGGTCATATGATCGTGGCGCTGCCGACGCTGCTCCTGCCCTATCCGGTACTGCGCGTTTTCATCCGCTCCTATGCGCGAACGAGCCTTTGGCTGTTGCAAGCAATCTGCGGCACCAAGGTCTCCTGGCGCGGCACCGAGAATATTCCGCCAGGGTCCTGCATCGTCGCCTGCAAGCATCAATCGGCTTGGGACACGTTTGCGCTATACGCGGTGCTGGACGATCCGATCTACATTCTCAAGCGCGAGTTGATGTGGATCCCGCTGTTCGGCTGGTACACATGGAAAGCGGGCCTCATTCCCGTCGATCGCAGGGCCGGAATGGCGGCGCTCGCCCGCATGACCGCGCGGGCGCAGCGCGCGCTGGCGGGGCCGCGACCGCGGCAGCTCGTCATCTTTCCGGAAGGCACGCGCCGCGCACCTGGCGCCGCGCCGAGCTACAAACCCGGCATCGTCCATCTCTTCGCCCGCGCCGGCGTGTCCTGCGTACCGGCCGCGCTCAAGTCCGGATTGTTCTGGCCGCGCCGTTCGCTCATGCGGCTGCCGGGCACGATCGTCGTGGAATTTCTGCCGCCGATGCCGGCAGGATTCGCGCGCGACGAATTCCTTTCGCATCTGCAAGATACCATCGAAGCCGCGAGCGCGCGGTTATCAGGGATCGGGAATCAGGCATCAGGTATCAGGGAATCCTGATCCCCGGCACCTGATTTCCTGATCCCTGACTTCCTGATCCCTGATTCCTGCGTCGCCAGCCGCTCCGCCAGCAAATGCAAATCGGTCTCGCGATAGCCGAGCGCTTCGAGCGCGCGCACGGTTTCCAGCACATAGTCGCGGTTGGCCCCGGACTGGCCGTGGCCTTGCCGCACGTGGTGCAGACTTTCCCCTAAGGTCAGCCGCCCGGCATATTGCACATGGCTGCGATCGCAGATGTAGCACACCGCGCGCACGCGGCGCCGTGCCGGCTCTTCGAGCTCGATCTGGCGCATGGTTTCCACATAAACCGTCGTGACCTGCTCGCGTGCGCGCAAATAGTGCAACGTTTGCGCGCGCGCTGGGGCGGCGACACGATAGGCGATGCCGCGGCACATCCCGCCGCGATCGAGCCCGAGCACCAGCCCGGGACGCTCCGGCGTGCCGCGATGGACGAAGGAGAACACGCAAAGGGCGCGATGCAGCCCGATCAAGCGCGCCGGAACCCGCTCGCGATAGGAAAATCCGGGCCGCCACATCAGCGAGCCGTAGGCAAAAACCCACAGATCCTTGTGATCGCGCTCAGCGGTCTTCATCATTGCGGTACGTCATTGGCCCGCCGCGGACGTCGCGTCAAACTGTGGCCGAACTTTGCGCCAGCGCCGCGAACCTTAGTCCAAAACAGGGACGCGGCATCCTGGCCATCTTGAAAATGCCCTGACGAGAGGCGACGAAGGCTGATGTCCGCGCAATCTCCGCTGAGCATGATGCAGCCGCGGCGGGCTCCGGCCGGGGCGCGCCGCGGCCCTCCTCCGCGCCGTCGGCTCTGGCGCTATCTGGTCCTGGCGGCCGTCATCGTGGCGTTGCCGATCGGCTGGACGGCGCTGTGGTCCTATGCCGCCTCGATCGCCAACCAGGCATTGGCCGGCTGGATCAGCCGCGAGGCGGCGCTTGGCCGCATCTACGCCTGCGGGTCGCAGTCGATCGGCGGTTTCCCGTTCGGGATTGTGATCCGATGCGACAAGGCCGCCGCCGAATTCAAAAGCAATCGCCCGCCATTCGATCTCAGCGCCAGCAACTTCACGTTTTCCGCGCAAGTTTTTCGCCCGACCTTGTTGAACGGCGAGATCAGCGCGCCGGTCACCCTCGCCGATCCGGGTCAGGGGCCGGTCTTTGTCGCCAACTGGTCGGCCGCGCGGCTGGCCTTGCTCGGCCTGCCGCCGGAACCCGAACGGGTGACCGTCGATTTGAGCAAGCCGCGAATCGACCGCAACGGCGCCAATGCCGGAATGATCTTCCAGGCCGATCGCGTCGAGGTCGACGGCCGCATCATCGCCGGATCGGCGCGCCGCAACCCGGTCATCGAAGCCAGCGCCAAGGTCGCTGCGGCGCTGGCGCCGAGCTTTCATCCGCTGCTCGCCGAGCCCTTGGCCGGCGAGATCGACGCGGTGATGCGCGGCTTCAAGGACTTCCAGCCCAAGCCGTGGTCGGCTCTGTTCCGCGACATGCAGGCTGCCGGCGGCGGCATCGACATCAAGACCTTGCGTCTGACGCGGAGCGACGCCGCCGTGCTCGGCGCCGGCACTTTGACGATCAACGCCTCCGGCCGGATCGAGGGCGAGCTTCGCGTCACCGTCGCCGGCGTGGAGAAAATCGTGCCGCTCCTCGGGGTCGACCAATTGATCGGGCAAGGGATCGACCGGATGACCGGCGGCAGCGGACTCTCGGCGCAAGGGCTCGGCGCGCTCGATCGCCTGTTGCCCGGTTTGGGCGGCGTGGTGCGTGAGAGCGCCAGCGCCGGGGTGATCGAGACCATCAAAAGAATGGGCGAGCCGACCAAGCTTGACGGCAAGCCGGCGATCGCGCTGCCGCTTCGAGTTACCGACGGCGTCGTCTATGTCGGCATCATTCCGGTTGCGGTCGTGCCGCCGCTGTTCTGACGTCCGGATGGAGCGGCGGACGCAATGCGCGGCGCGACGCCGATCGCGTGGTGGCGCGGAGTGTCTGGAAAAGCTACGTCCTTAGGTCCCGGGCCTCGGATTTGCGACGCATTTCAGATTGCTTGATTTGTTGTGCTTTGCGCACGCGTCCATGCTCGCATAGCGACAATTGAGCGTGCCGTTCGCGGCCATCGGACTGCAGAATTTGCCATGGCCGACGACCCGTGCATGCTGCCCGGTCACCGCGCCGGGCGCTTCAGCGCCGGACGGCACGGTCGGCCGGTTACTTTTGTTGATATTGCTCGGGGACGGCGTGACTTTGGTCGTCGGCGCCGTGTTCTGCGCACTGGCTATGGTCGCGCTCGTCAACACGGCGGCAGCGAGTGCGAGGGCGGCAAGAGCTTTCATTGGTTTAACTCCACGTTGCAAATCTAATCGAAAGAGCAACGGGGATTGGCGCGGCCGCGTTCCGGAACGCGGCAGCCGCTAGGTTGAAAAGCAGACATTGGAACACCGCGATCGGATTACCGGCGGCGCGGCCGAAAAGCGGAACGCCGCGACCCGACATCTCGTTTATCCAAGGTGCGGGGCCAAAGCACTGTGGAGGACGCAATGGCGAATCCTCAAAGCACCGCAAAGATTGCGGGTCATCCGATTCACCCGATGCTGATCCCGTTTCCGATCGCGTTTTTCGTCGGAACCTTTGCCTGCGACGTCGCCTATTGGATCACCGGAAATGCCAATTGGGCAATGGTAACGCCCTGGTTGCTCGGCGCCGGCATTATCATGGCTGCGCTCGCCGCCTTGGCCGGTTTGACGGACGTGATCGGCGAACCACGGATCCGCTCGCTTGGCGACGCGTGGTGGCATGCCGGCGGCAATGTGATCGTCGTCCTGATCCAGCTTTACAACTGGTATGCCCGTTACAGCGAGGGCCCCGCGGCCGTCGCGCCGAAAGGCCTGATCCTGTCACTGGTGGTGACTTGCATTCTCTTGTTCACCGGCTGGAAAGGCTGGGAGATGGTCTACCGCCATCGCGTCGGCGTCCTTGATCAGAATGCAGCTGCGGACAGGCCAGCAAATTGGCGCAGGGCGGCATAATCGCGTGACGCCGATCGCCCGCAGCGCCTGAAACCGCTTGAAACTTGGGCCCGGTTCTTTCGTTGGTATTTTGCCGCTGGGCGGGAACCCCGCTCCGTTTCGCTGCAATGCGAAACGATCAGCGCTGCGACGCGCTCCGTTCAATGAGAGCGCAGGTTTCCGCTCTTCCCGAACCGAGGGAGGTAGCGATGGCCTGGATCGACGACGAGAGATGGCAGGAACCGGTCGACACCGGATTACACGCCGGTCGGACGTTGTATTGGCTCGCGACGGTAATCGCGGCTCTCATTGTGGTTTTCGCGCTCGCGGATTTGGCCATTAGCTGGGCGCAAGGCCAGCCGGTCGTGCGGGTCGTCGCCTTCGTCGCCGCGATGGCAGTCTGGCTGATCGGCCGCATCTGCCGGGCGTTGCTGCCGTAGTAAAGCTGGGTGCCCGCTTTCGCGGGGAGGAGCGGAGCATCTCCGCCTACTTTGCAGTCCGGCGCCGCTTGAGCATCAACACGTGCGTGCCTTCGAGCACCACCTCGCCGCGCTGGTTGTGCAGCGCGATTGCGAGCCGGACGATGCCGCGATCGCCGTCCTTCGGCTCGACCGCAATCACGGTGAATTGCGGCGTCACGGTATCGCCAACAAAAGCCGGCCGCTTGTAACGCGCTTCGTTGCCGAGCATTGCGATCATCGATTCGGTGAGTTCATGGTGGAGCGGCGCCGCGCCAAGCGCGCACAGGCCGAGAAGCATGAGCCCGTGGGCGAGCGGCGAGTCCCAGCAGCGGTCACGCGCATATTTGGCGTCGTAATGCAGCGGATGGGCGTCGCCGGTCATCGCCGCAAAGGCGGCAAAATGTTTCTCGCTCAAGGTTTGCGGCAGCGAGGTGAAAACTTCGCCGGGCGTGACATCGTCGAGATACCGCTGCGGCATGTTGGTGATCCATTGTCTCTCCTCCCCCGCTTTGCGGGGGAGGATGAAATTTTACTCGATCACCCGGTCGGTCCGTAACAGCAGCGGCGATGGCACCTCGACCCCGATCGCTTTGGCGGTCTTGAGATTGATCACCAGTTCGAACTTGGCCGGCTGCTCGACCGGAATGTCGGCCGGCTTGGTTCCGCGCAGTACTTTGATGTCGAGACGCGCGCGCAGGCGGTACATCTCGCTGTAGCGCGGGCCGTAAGCGGCGAAGGCGCCGTCTTCGGCGTTCTCCGGCCACTGATAGATGGAGGCGAGCCCCGATTCTCTGACTTGCGCGATGAAGCTCGCGGCATTGACGGAAAACAGCGGCGTCGCCAAAAAATTAATGGCCTGGGCTCCCGCGGCCTGCACGTCCCTGATTGCCGGGATCACGTCATCGCGTTTGGCCACCCGGCGCACCAAAGGTTCGACACCGCGGCTGTGCGCCGCCGCCTCGAGCTCTTTCAGATGCGCAGGTTTCGTCGTATTGGCGTCGGCGAAAATGGCGAGCTTGCGCAGCCCCGGCACCGCTTCGATCAAAATCTCCTGGCGCTTGCCGTCGAGTTCGGGGGACAGCAGGCTGACGCCGGTCGTGTTGCCGCCCGGACGCGCCAAGGAACCGACGAGCCCCTCCCCGACCATGTCTTCGGTCATCCCGACGAGTGGTATGGTTTGGGTCAATTTCTGCAC
>JBQCCX010000116.1:0-2609 GCA_051961815.1 Xanthobacteraceae bacterium | reverse complement strand
GCCGGTGACCGACGCCGTTTCCGCGCTGGTCAATCTTGGCTATGCGCAGCCGCAAGCCGCCGCCGCGATCGCCGCCGCGGCGCGCAGCGCCGGGGAGGGCGCCGAAGCGACGACGCTGATACGATTGGGTTTGAGGGAATTGGCGAAGTGAAAGACGACGTGAAGCTCAGCAAGGCCGACGAGGAGTTGATCGCTGCGGCGCGGGCGACGATTAAACGGCGCTATCGCGGCGACTGGCAGGAAGTTGGAGCGGCGTTGCGGACCCGGTCGGGAAAAATCTTCACCGGCGTCAACCTCGATGCCTATCTCGGCCGCATGGCGGTCTGCGCTGAAGCCGTCGCGCTCGGCCATGCCGTCGTCGATCTCGGCGATGCCGGGATCGAGACGATCGTCGCAGTGCGCCATCCGGCGCCACACGACGACGATCAGACAATCGCGGTCGTGTCGCCCTGCGGCGCATGCCGCGAACTGATTTTCGATTATGATCCCAAGGCGCGGGTGATCGTGCCCAACGGCAAAACGCCGTCGAGCGTAGCGATCGCCGATCTGTTGCCGAACAAATATACGCGGGGGCCGGAACGGTGAGCGGCAATCCCGGACGCAAGCTGGTCTCGGCGGAACGGCGCGACGAAGACGCCGCCGAATCGAGCTTGCGGCCGCAACGGCTTTCCGAGTTCATCGGCCAGCGCCAGGCCTGCGCCAATCTTTCCGTGTTCATCCAGGCGGCGCGGGCGCGCCGCGAAGCGCTCGATCATGTGCTCTTTGTCGGCCCACCGGGCCTTGGCAAGACCACGCTGGCGCAGATCGTCGCACGCGAACTCGGCGTAAACTTCCGCGCCACTTCGGGGCCGGTCATCGCCAAAGCCGGCGACCTCGCCGCGCTTCTGACCAATCTGGAAGCGCGTGACGTCCTGTTCATCGATGAAATTCACCGGCTCAATCCGGCGGTCGAGGAAATCCTCTATCCCGCCATGGAGGACTTTCAGCTCGATCTGATCATCGGCGAAGGCCCGGCCGCGCGCTCGGTGAAGATCGATCTGGCGCCGTTCACGCTCGTCGGCGCGACAACGCGCGCCGGCCTTCTCACCAACCCACTGCGCGATCGTTTCGGCATTCCGGTGCGGCTTAATTTTTACTCTGAAGCCGAGCTCGAAGAGATCGTCAATCGCGGCGCCCGCGTGCTGGGCATCGGGCTGACCGCCGACGGCGCCAACGAGATCGCACGCCGAGCCCGCGGCACGCCGCGCATCGCCGGACGGCTCCTACGCCGCGTCCGCGATTTTGCCGCCGTTGCCGGCGCTGCGGCGATCGATCGCGCCGTCGCCGACAAAGCTCTTGCCGCGCTCGAGGTCGACGCCGCCGGGCTCGACGCCATGGATCGCCGTTATCTCTCGACTATCGCCGTCAATTACGGTGGCGGCCCGGTCGGCGTCGAGACCCTGGCCGCCGCTCTGTCCGAGCCGCGCGACGCGATCGAGGACATCATCGAGCCCTATCTCATTCAATGCGGCCTCCTCCAGCGCACGCCGCGCGGCCGGCTGATCACCGCGCACGCGTTCCGCCATCTCGGGCTGCCCGAACCGGCGCGCGACCCGGCGCAGTTCGGATTGTTTAACGGTGACGATGTGGAGTAGGTTTCGCCTTGCCCGGCCGTATCCGTTCAAAGAACGGCATCGCTTCGTTCGCCGACCGCCGGGCATCCACGTCTTTGGGTCTTGCGCAAGATGCAAACATACCAGGGAAGCTGCCATTGCGGGCGCGTGCGCTTTCGCGTCACCGCGGATCTCGCGCGTGTGACGGAATGCAATTGTTCGGTCTGCAGCAAAAAAGGCTTTCTGCATCTCATCGTGCCGCCGGATGCGTTTGAGCTTGTCAGCGGCAAGGATGCGCTGACGACCTACCGCTTCAATACCGGTGTTGCCCAGCACACATTTTGCACCACCTGCGGCATTCATCCGTTTTACATTCCGCGCTCCGATCCCGATAAGATCGACGTGAATGTGCGTTGTTTGGACGACGTGGATGTCGCATCGCTCGCCGTCAGCCGTTTCGACGGCCGCAATTGGGAAGAAGCGATGACGCGCCGCGTGCCGTGGAGGTAGTCGAGTGACCAGCGTTCCTCTCGATGGCCAGATCCGCGACGGCCGCCATGTCCTCACCGTGCGGGTCTATTACGAGGACACCGACTTTACCGGGATCGTCTATCACGCCAATTACCTGCGCTACATGGAACGCGGCCGGACGAATTATCTGCGCCTGATCGGAGCCGATCATCGCGCGCTGTTCGAGGAGACGGAAAAGGAGGCGCCGGGCTTTGCCTTTGTCGTGCGCTCGATGAGTATCGATTTTCTCAAACCCGCGCGCATGGACGACGTGCTCGACATCATAACCGAGCCGGAGGACGTCAAAGGCGCCTCGACGACCGTGCGCCAGCGGATCCTGCGCGGCGACGAGCTTCTGGTCGAGGCCCGGGTGCGTGTCGCCTTTATCTCGGGCGGCCGGGCGCGCCCGATCCCCAAGCCGTTGCGGATCGCGATGAAGGCGGATCAGGAAACGGGTGGCGGCCTGCGCGCCGGCCAATAGCTAGGTCGCATGATGAACTTCACGCT
>JBQCCX010000115.1:0-2418 GCA_051961815.1 Xanthobacteraceae bacterium | reverse complement strand
ACAGAGGCATTCGCGGAGTGATGATGAGAACTTCGATGCGAAGCCAGAGCCGGCGCGTTCAGACACGCTACCGCCATCGCCGCGACAAACAAACGACGCATACCCATCTCCGATTTTGTTAAAGAGCAAACATTGCCGAGAATCCCGCGTGCAACGGCGCGAGCAACGTCGCGAGCGAGACATTAGTTCAGCTCACGCGGCGCACGAATTGTTTCCGATCTTTGCACGCTTGTGTTTGCTCTGGCACTTAGCAAACAAAGAACTTGGCAAACACAGCACTTGGCAAACACAGCACTTGGCAAACAAACCGGCGCTATCGCGGCGCTCCCTGCGTTTGCGGCACATCCACCGGTCCCGCCGGCCGGTCGATATGCTCGCGGCTGTCAGGATTATCAGTGCTACTGGCGCCGCCTGCATAAAATGCCGTTCGACGATGCACAGCGCCTGCGCGGGGCCGTGGAGCCGCTGGCGCGATTGCTCTGGATCGGCTGCACCGCCGAAGGGCGGCTACGCTATTGACCCGGATGATCACTGTCGCGCTCCGGCGGATCGGCGAGCACGACGGAGGTTTCGATCTGCCGCTCGGGAATGCTCCAGTACGATTTCAGGAGCGCGGCCTTGCGCGCCGGCGACACCAGCGCGAAGCCGTGGCGCTCATAAAATCGGATCGCCCAGATGGCGGCGGCCCAGGTGCCGACCAGGATCGGCTTGCTGCTCGTGCGCTGCAGATGCTGCAGGAGCGTGCCGCCGATGCCGTCGCGTTGCCTGGCCGGCAGCACGTAAGCATGGCGAATGAGGCTCACATCGCGCACTCTTTGCAGTCCCATGACGCCGACGAGGCGGCCGCGATCCTCGACGCCCCAGAATATGACGCCCGCGGCGCGTTCGCGGTCGAGCTCGGCGCCCGGCATGTAAGGCTCGTGCCAGCGGTCGGCCGGGATCACGCCGCGATAGGCTTCGGCCGCCGCGTTGATAATGAGAAGAATGTCGTCGCGCTCGTCGTCGCGACACAGGCGGATGGTCATCGCCGCGGCCGGCACGTCGGCGCGCCGCCGAGGCGGCGCGTTCCCAAAGGGTGCCAAGTTACTGACACCCTTTGGCATTGCAAAGCGTTCTAACTAGCCGTTCGGCGGTGCTCTGTAAGCACAGACTCGTCGATCATCACCACCGGCGCCAGGGGCGATTCCAGCCCCAGCCGCCCCAGCCGCCGCCCCAACCGACGGTTATGCCGGGTTGGTTCCAGCCCCAGCCGCCCCAACCGACGGGCGCGCTGGCATAGAGAGGACGCCAAGGCCGATTCCAGCCCCAGCCAACGGTCGTGCCGTAGAAGGGTCGATTCCAGCCCCAACCGCCCCAGCCGCCGCCCCAACCGACGGTCGTGCCGACGATGGGTCGATTCCAGCCCGAACCGCCCCAGCCGCCGCCCCAACCGGAGCCGTAAGCGTAGGGGCCGAAGTTGCGATGATAAACTCCGCGATAGCCGAGATTGGCGCCGACGCCAAACGTACGGCGGACCGCGCGGCGATGAACGCCGGCAACCGACATGGGCGTGAGCGGGCGGCCAATGATGGCATGCGCCTTGGAAACCGTGGGCGTGATGCCATCAAAGCTGACCGGCAACGCAGTGCAGAGCATCGCCGTAGCGATGAGAAGCTTCTTCATGACTTCTCCTCCATCGTTGTGCCCCTGATCGTCCCCACTCGACCGCAATCATTAACCGACGATCGGACCTGTTTTCTTTGATCCTGCGCAAACTGACGTGCTCAACCAATTATGACATTGGAACTCGAACAAATATCCGCTCCGGGCCGGGAGCGAAATTAGAAACGATGTCAGTTTCAGCTTGATAGAAACGACTGCTGCCGACGTTCAGAAGATCGCCGTTCGGCGCTAAATCCACCGTGTCGCAAATTTCGTTGAATAGAATTGCATGCAACGCATGGACGCTTCCGAACGCGAAGGTTCAGATTTTGCACAATGGTCGTACTGAAATAGCTTTTGGTTTAGTTTGATGAAATGATCACAATGTCGACGCTCTCGCCGCTCTTAATGGCGGCTGTTCCTCCCAGGAGCACGGCCTCGATCTCAGTAGCCCCTTCCCCCCCAAGCCCCCAACTGAGGTTGAGGCCGTCATTAACCTCAAGCCACCTCGCCCCATGGCGCGTGTCTCGGCGATCGAGTCCTGGCGATCGCGAGACGGCTAGTACCAGCGGCCGCGCCCGTGCCAAGCAACACTCGTGACCGTCGCGATTGCAATCAACATGATTGCGACTGCAATTGCGGTCATGATCCCTCGATATGGAACACGCCACAGCTCGCGCATTCAAATGTAAAAAGTTCGGACAACCCGCCGAATCGCGGCGTTCTTCGAACCAGTCGCATCAACTGCGCGCAGTGTGGACAGCGCGGTGGCCGGGG
>JBQCCX010000114.1:0-10569 GCA_051961815.1 Xanthobacteraceae bacterium | reverse complement strand
CGCCTTCTGCGAACCGTCGGGTTGCGGCATCGCTCCGCTACCGATGAACATACCCGGCTTGATATCGGCCATCGAGGCCTTGACCACGGCGACCACCAGCGCCTTGTCGGCAAGTTTGAGCCTGACGTCATCGCCTTTGCTCGATTTCGCCAGCACGGCGCCGCCGTCGAGTTTGTCGAACAAGCCGAGAAATCGCATCGATTGAGCAGATGTTGCCGCCGACTGCTGTGCGGCCGCCGGCGTGAGCACGGCAGTTGCGGCGGCTGCGCCGACCAGTGCAGCCGCGATCCGGTATCGCATCGGTCTCATATCAGCTTTGAAGTATCGGTCAGCGCCACACCCCGTAGTCGCCGAATGCGATATTTGGCGCTTCCAGCGTGCCGTCGGGCAGCTTCTTGGCGGCGAACACGGTCATCTTCTGGCCGGGCTTGAGATCGGCGGCCGATTTTTTGGTGGGCGCGGTGATTTCGGTGGTGGGCGTCACCACAAACTTCTGTTCGCCGTCCTTGTATTTCACGGTGATCGTTTGGCCGTCCTTGCCGGCGACCTGGCTATCGACGGTGGCATTGGTCATCGTGCTGTTGGCAGCGAAGTCCCATGATGGCCGGTGACCCTCGCCGAGCCCACGCTGCGCCTCCGGGAAGATAAAGAGCGCAAGCGCCTTCTGGCTGCCGTCGGGTTGCGGCATGCCGGTGATCGCGACGTAAGCGCCGGTTTTGACATCGTTGAGAGACGCCTTGACGATTTCGTTGACCGGCGCGTTGTCGGCGAGCTTGAGCTTCATTTCGGCGCCATCGCGCGCCTTTACGGTCAGCACTCCGCCGTCAATGCTGGTAATCGTCCCGCGCACCCGCACCGTGGGCGGCGCCGCTTGCGTCTGCTGCATCATGCCCTGGGCAAGAACGGCATCGCGCGACTGCATGGCAACCACGCACAAGAGCGCAACTGCGCTTGGTGCCAACACTTTCCACAACCTCATTATCGTGCTCCCTGAGCGTTTTCGGATTATTCGCTAAAAGGATAGAACCCCAATCGCACGGCTCTTATTCCTGGCTGTGCGGCAGCGGATGTGAGAGGTTTTCTTCCAATAGGGCCCTCAACTCGCTGGTGATTTCGGGCCTCTTGCCGAACCACAACTGGAATTGGGGAACCGCCTGACGCAACAGCATGCCAAGCCCATCGGCGGTGCGGAGTTCACGCGCCATTGCCGAGTGTAACAGCGGCGTGACCAGCGGCACGTAGACGAGATCCGCGACGGCGGCATCGCCGGGCAAGCCCCCGATGTTAAGAGCAAGGCCGGGCTGGCCTGGCATGCCGAGCTTGGTCGCGTTGACCAGGAGTTTGGCCTCGCCAAGCCAACGATCCCGCTCGTCCCATGCGGCGATGCGGACCCGCGCGCCGAACCATTCTTGCAGGGCTTGCGCCCGCGCCGGCGTGCGGTTGATCACGACCACGCGCGGCATGCCGCGGTCCAACAGACCGTAGACGACCGCTCGCGCCGCGCCGCCGGCGCCGAGCACGACCGCGGTTCCGTCGTTGGCGTCCCAACCGGGAGCACAGGCATCGAGATTGTCCAGGAAGCCTTCAACATCGGTGTTGGTGGCGCGCAGCACGCCGTTGTCGAGCCACAGCGTGTTGGCGGCACCGACGGCGCGCGCGCGATCGTCCGGCTGCGACCAGGCGAGGGCCGCTTCCTTGTGCGGAAAAATCAGATTGGCCCCGACATAGCCGCGACCGGCAAGCGATCGCAGAAAATCGCCAAAACGATCCGGCGCAACCGCCTCGCGGCGGTACTCGCCGGCAACGCCGCACGCCTTGAGCCAATAATTATGGATGAGCGGCGAACGCGAATGCTCGACCGGCCAGCCGATCACGCAAGCGGCGGGCGGCTTGCTGGTCACGCCTCATCCACTACGGAATTGCGCAGCACGCCGATCTCGGGGCTCTCGACCTCGATCGTGTCGCCGGGCTTGAGCCAAACCGGCGGATCGGATTTGGCGGTCTTCTTCACCGGCGTGCCGGTGCAAATCACATCGCCCGCCTTGAGCGTCATGAAGCTCGTCGTATAGGCGATGATATCGGCGAAGGAAAAGATCATGCTCGCAGTCGTGTCCTCCTGCGTCACCTCGCCGTTCTTGCGCACGACCAGATGCAGCGGCTTGCCGAGATCGAAATCGGTTTCGATCCACGGACCGATCGCACCGGTGGCGTCGAAATTCTTGCCTTGCGTGACGTTGAATTGGCCGTGCCGCGTCCAGTCGCGGATGGTGCCCTCATTGCACAACGTCACTCCGGCGATCATTTCCAGCGCGCGGTCCTTCGCCACGTGCTTGCAATCCTGCCCGATCACGATCGCGATCTCGCCCTCGTAATCGAGCTGCTCGGAAATTTTCGGCCGCACCAGATTCTGTCCCGAGCCGACCAGCGAGTTTGGCGCGCGGTAGAACATGCTCGGATATTTCGGATTGTTGGTGACACTATAATCCTGACCGCGATTGGCATAGTTGATTCCGATGCACAGGGTCTTCTCCGGCGCGGCCAGTGGCGGCAGCAACTCCACCTCGGCAAGCGGCACGTCCGGGCGCACGCCCTCGGCTGCCGCTTTCGCCTGGTCGACGGCCCTGGCCCGAAAGACCTCCGTGAGGCTTTGAAAACGGTGCAGGCGAGGGCGCAGATCGATGATTCCGTCGCCGACGACCCCGCCGAAACTCGGCCGGCCGCGCAACGCATAGCTGGCAAGACGCATCTCGTGCTCCCCCCATTCTAGTGGAGCGGATTTGATATTCGCTATCGACCTGGCCGCGAACTCGTGAAAGCGAATGTCAAATCCAAAGCTCCACTAAGACTTAATACTTGCTAGTGGTCCTGTGATTCTAACGTTCGCATGAAAGCCTGCCGGAGCCGGATGCGAATGTTAGAATCGGACCACTAGTGAGCGATGTGTTAGAAGCCGCCGTGCGCAGCGTCAATCGTTTGTCTGAGACTACCTTTCCCGCCGCGCGGGGAGGGTGGGTGAGGGCGCAGCCAATCGTATGGCTCTCTCTCCGCTGCGCGGGGAGAGGGTTGGGGTGAGGGGGCTTCGCCGAAATGCGCGGCGCAAAAAAGAGTGTGACTCGGCTAGCGCGAAATCTTTGCCGCAATTCTACCGCCGCTGAAAAGCTGCTGTGGAAATACCTTCGCTCGCGGGCGCTGAATGGTGTCAAGTTCGTGCGTCAAGAACCCATTGGCCCATATGTCGTCGACTTCGTTTGCCGACAGCGAAGGCTCGTCATCGAAGTCGACGGTGGCCAGCACGCCGATAACAAACGTGACCTGATGCGCGATCGATGGCTCGCTGACCATCGCTATCGTTTTCTCCGCTTTTGGAATAGTGAGGTTTTGGAGAACATCGAAGGCGTTTGGGACACGATCTTGTCAGCAGCGTCGGCGGAGAGGCCCCCTCACCCTAACCCTCTCCTCGTAAACGGGGAGAGGGAGTCGGACGCGGAGGGGAATAAAAAATGAAAGCGCTTTTTCTCGACTGCAACGATCAGCTGGCGCCGGTCTGGCAGAAGGTCGTGCGGCCCGGCGATCCGGCGATCGACGTCAACCGCCGCGCCTATGCGCAGGCCGAGTTGCCGCAGGTGCTCAAAGGCTATGCCATCTGCATCGACGATCATTCCTATTTGCCCACCGAGCTGATCGATCGCTGCGACGCGCTGCGGCACGTCGTCTTTCTCGGCACCGGACCGGCGAGCTACATGAGTCTTTCCGACCTCGCCGCCCGCAACATCAAGGTCCACACCATCAGGAATTACGGCGACACCGCAGTGGCCGAACATACGATCGCGCTGATGTTCACCGCTTGCCGCGAAGTGGCGCGGATGGACCGCGAAGTGCGCTCCGGCACTTGGGTGCCGCATGAAGGCGTGCAACTCCTCGGCAAGACTCTCGGCGTGATCGGGCTCGGCGGCATCGGCAGCGAGGTTCTGCGCATCGGTCGCGGCATGGGCATGGACGTGATCGCCTGGAACCGATCGCCGCGGCCCGGTGCGCCGCTGGTCGCGCTTGACGAACTGTTGACGCGCTCGGACGTCATTTCGATGAATCTCACGCTCAACGACGAGACCCGCGGCTTTCTCGGCGCCGCCGAGTTCGCGCGCATGAAGCCGGGCGTGATCTTCGTCAACACCGCGCGCGCGGCGCTGGTCGACGAGGCGGCTTTCATTGACGCATTGCGCAGTGGCCGTATCCGCCATGCCGGGCTCGACGTCTTTCATGCCGAGCCGCTTGGTCAGGACAACCCGCTGGCGCGCATGGAGAATGTCACATTGACCGCGCATGCCGCGTTCCGCACGCTCGAGGCCTCGATGACGCTCCTCCGCCGCGCCATCGACATCGTGCGCGATATCGTCGCGAAATCTGCCTAATTGTGGTGTTCGTTCCTTGAATCGGCTTTATAGTCCGCTCGTCCCCGCGAAGGCGGGGACCCAGGTTCTTTCCCGAATAACTGGATTCCCGCTTTCGCGGGAATGAGCGGAAGCCAAAAAAACCTCGTGCCTTCAATCATGGCCGAACGCTTTTTTGACATCGCGCTGCGCGTCAATGGCGAGGACGTCCGCGAACGGGTCGAAGCCCGCAAGTCGCTGGTCGATTTCCTGCGCGATGACCTCGGGCTGACCGGAACCCATATCGGCTGCGAGCAGGGTGTCTGCGGCGCCTGCACTGTGCTGCTCGATGATGCGGTGGTGCGCGGCTGCCTTGTCCTTGCGGTGCAATGTGACGGCGCCGAGGTGCATACGATTGAGGGATTGTCGGATTCCGGCGTCATGTCCGACCTGCAGGACGCGTTCCGGCAGCGGAACGCGCTGCAATGCGGGTTCTGCACGCCCGGCATGCTGATTGGCGCGCAGGAGCTTTTGTCGCGCGGCGGGGTGCCGAGCCGTGATATGATCCGCGAACACATTGCCGGCAATTACTGCCGGTGCACCGGATACCAGGCGATCGTCGACGCGATCGAATCCGTCGCCAAAACGCGCGCCCAAATGCGGGCGCGAAAGGCAGAGGCTTAAGCCATGAATGAACACGCCAAACCGCCGACGCTGTCGGAGCGCGCCGATGAGCTCGAAGAGCAGATGATGCACGAGCTTGGCGAGCGGATCGCCACCAAATCGACGCTGTTCTACATCGCCGACGGCAAAGTCGAGATGCCAAACGGCCCGGCGCTCAAGGCCGCAAATCCGGACAAGTATTTTTTGATGGGCGCCGATCCGCGGCTGCCGAAAATGCCGAAGAAGCCGACCTTGATCGACTTCTTCCACAACCGCTTCGCTTCGCTCAATCACTTGTTGCAAAGCGCCACGCATGCGCTCAAGGGCGGACATAGCGAGAAGGTCGTGCTGGCTTGCCTGCTCCACGACATCGGGGTCGCCAGCTTCATCCGCGCCGATCACGGGTACTGGGGCGCGCAGATGATCGAGCCCTATGTCGACGAAGAGGTGAGCTGGGCGGTGCGCACGCACCAGGCGCTGCGCTTCTTCCCCGACCCGTCGGTCGGCTACGAATACCCGGAAATGTACATCAAATATTTCGGCGCCGATTATAAGCCCGAGCCGTACATCGTGCGCGAATACGAGCGCGCCCGGAATCACAAATACTATATGACGTCCCGGCTGATCTGCGTGAACGACATCTATTCGTTTGACCCGAACGCAAAAGTCGACCTCAATGATTTCGTCGACATCATCGGCCGCAATTTCCGCCAGCCGGAGGAAGGCCTCGGTTTCGACGACTCGCCGTCCGCCCATATGTGGCGCACGCTGATGTGGCCGACGCGGTTTCTCTGAGCCGTCATTCCGGGGCGCGGGTTCTACCGCTCATCCCCGCGAAAGCCGGGATCCAGTAACATAATAATCGTTTGGTAGAATCCTTATCTGGATTCCCGCTTGCGCGGCAATGAGCGGAAAATTGATTCACTGTGGCCGCTCGCGCGGGAATGAGCGGAAAACTGATTCACTGTGGCTGCTTGCGCGGGAATGAGCGGATTATTCCTTGCATCGACAATTCCTCCGCTCATCCCCGCGAAAGCGGGGATCCAGGTTCAAACAAGTTGGTTTGCGAGGTCTTTCCATTTTGGATTTGTGCGCTCAATCAAAGCGAGCTTCCAGGTGCGATTCCATTTTTTCAGTTGGCGTTCACGTTGAAACGCACTCTCACGAGAGTCGTGTACTTCATACCAAACGAGTATTTTGACGCCGTATTTGGTTGTAAAGCCGCGGATGGCGCCGTTGTGATGTTCCCAGTAGCGGCGCGCAAGATTGTCGGTCATTCCGATGTACAACGTGCCATTGCGGCGGCTTGCAAGGATATAGACAAAGAAGCTCATGTGGTTACCCTGGATTCCCGCTTGCGCGGGAATGAGCGGAAAATTGATTCACTGTGGCCGCTTGCGCGGGAATGAGCGGATTGTAGCATCGCCACAATGACCATCGCCGAGGATCAGCCGTCCGGTCTCACCGCGCTCGATCGGCCGAATTCCTATATTGGCCGCTCGGTACCGCGTCCGAATCTGACGCGCCTCACGCAAGGCCGCGGCCAATATGTCAGCGACGTGGTGCTGCCGCGCATGGTGCACGTCGCCTTCGTGCGCTCGCCGCACGCGCATGCGCGGATCGAAGCGATCGATACTGACGCCGCGCGCAAAGCGCCCGGCGTGGTTGCGATCGTCACCGGGCTTGAGCTTGCCAAGGTGATCACGCCTTGGGTCGGTGTGCTCACGCATCTCAAGGGCATAAAGTCGGCGCCGCAGCACGCCATCGCCGTCGAGCGCGCCTGCTGGCAGGGCGAAGCGGTGTGCGCCGTGGTGGCGAAGACCCGCGCCGAGGCCGAGGACGCCTGCGCGCTGGTCGAGGTCGCCTACGAGGTGCTGCCGGCGGTGACCGATGCGGAGACCGCGCTCGAGGCCAAGACGCCGGTGATCCATCCCGAGCTTGGCGACAATCTGACTTTCGAGCGCGTGCTCAATGCCGGCGACGTCGACAAAGCTTTCGCCGAAGCCGACGCGGTGGTCGAGACCACCTTTGTGTTCGGCCGCCATACCGGCGTCACCAACGAGCCCCGCGCTATCGTCGCCGACTGGAATGCCGGCGAAGAGCGCCTGACGGTGTACCAAGGCACGCAGGCGCCGCACATGACGCAAAACCTGTTCGCCAAGCATCTTCAACTCGAAGAGCATCAGGTCCGCGTCGTCACCAAGGATGTCGGTGGCTCGTTCGGCATCAAGGTGCACATCTATGCCGACGAGATGGCGGCGGTGGCGCTGTCGAAGCTGCTCAAACGGCCGGTGAAGTTCATCGCCGATCGCCTCGAAAGCTTCGTCACCGACATCCACGCCCGCGACCATCGCGTCGACGCCAGGATCGGCGTCAAGCGCGACGGCACGATCACGGCTTTCGCGATCGACGATCTGACCGGCATCGGGCCGTATTCAGTGTATCCGCGCACCAGCGGCATCGAGGCCAATCAGATCGTCAATCTGGTCGGCGGTCCCTATACCTGCGCCAATTATCGCGCCCGCGCCCGCGTCGTTTTTCAGAACAAGAACGTGATGTGCCAGTACCGCGCCGTCGGCCATCCGATCGCGACCGCCGTGACCGAGGGGCTGGTCGATCTCGCGGCCGCGAAAATTGGCATGGATGCGGCTGAAATCCGGCGGCGCAATCTTTTTCCCGACGACAAATATCCGGCGACCAGCGCCGCGGGGCTGAAATTCGAGCGGCTGTCGCATCATGCCTCGCTCGACAAGATCCTGCGCATGATGAACTACGATGGCCTTCGCGCCGAGCAGGCGCGGCTGCGCAAAGAAAACGTCCATCGCGGCATCGGCTTCGCCTCTTTTATCGAGGTGACCAATCCGTCGGCGGCGTTCTATGGCGTCGGCGGCGCGCGAATCTCTTCGCAGGACGGCGCCACGGTGCGGCTCGATGCAACCGGTGCGGTTTTTGTTCATTCCGGCGTCACCGAGCAGGGGCAGGGCGCCGAAGCCGTGCTGGCGCAATGCGTCGCGACCGCGTTCGGCGTGCCGATCGAGCGGGTGCGCGTCATCACCGGCGATACCGACAACACACCTTATGGCGGCGGCACCTGGGCGTCGCGCGCCGCCGGCATCGGCGGCGAAGCCGCCTGGCAGGCCGGCAAGGCGTTGCGCGGCAACGTGCTCGCCGCCGCCGCCTCGATCCTGCAAGCCGATCCGGCTGCGCTCGATATTCGCGGCGGTGTTGTCGTCGATGCCGGTAGCGGCCGCGAGCGTATGGGGCTCGAAGAAGTCGCGCGCATCGTCTATTTCCGTCCGGACACCTTGCCGCCCGGCTTTCAGGCCGAGTTCATGGCGACGCGCCATTACGTGCCGCGCGCCTATCCGTTTGCGTTCACCAACGGGGTGCAGGCCTCGTATCTGGACGTCGACATCAGAACCGGCGAGGTGAAGCTTCTCAAGCATTGGTGCGTGGAGGATTGCGGCACCGTGATCAATCCGCAGCTCGTCGACGAGCAGATCCGCGGCGGCATCGTGCAAGGAATCGGCGCCGCGTTGTTCGAGCACTGCCTCTATGATGCCGAGGGCCAGATGCTCAACGCCAATATGATGGATTATCTGGTGCCGATGGCGAGCGAAATGCCGGACATCGAGGTCGGCCATGTGGTGACGCCGACCTCCGATTCCGAGCTTGGCGCCAAGGGCGCCGGCGAAGCCGGCACCGCCGGTGCGCCGGGCTGCGTGATGAACGCGGTCAACGACGCGCTGCGCCCGCTTGGCGCTACGCCGATCACGCAAATGCCAATCACGCCGGAGCGTGTGCTGGCGGCGTTGCCACGGTAGCAACCAGTGACCCGCTTTTCCCGGGCGCAGCGCAGCATGAAATGGTGCGCTGCTGAACCGGGATCTTCACAAGCGCTGAGTTTGTGACGATCCCGGATCTGCGGTGCACCGCTATCGCGCTGCACCGCGTCCGGGAAACGCGAACTAGTAACGCTCCCTCTCCCCGACGGGGAGAGGTGAAAGTAAGATAAGGGCGCGGAGTAGGTCGCGATGACCTCCTGGAAATCCGAGCAGGTCCTGATCGTCGGCGGCGGTATTGGCGGGCTCGCCGCCGCGCTGGCGCTGGCGCGCCAAGGCATCCCCTCGCAGGTGATCGAGCAGGCCGCCGTGTTCAAGGAGATCGGTGCCGGCATCCAGCTTGGGCCCAACGTGTTCCGGATGTTCGAGCGGCTTGGCCTGACCGAGCCGATCAGCGCGCTCGCGGTGTTTCCGGAAAATCTGATCATGTTCGATTCGATCACCGGCGATGAAGTCACGCGCATTCCGCTCGACGACGCCTTCCGCAGCAAGTTTCATTATCCCTACGCGCTGATCCATCGCGCCGATTTCCACAACGTGCTGCTCGAGCAGTGCCGCAACTCCAATCTGATCAAGCTCGATGCGGCCGAAAAGATCGTCGATATCGACGCGAGCGACAGCGGGATCATGGCGAAAGCAGTCAGCGGCAAGGCCTATCGCGGCGCCGCTCTGATCGGCGCCGACGGATTGTGGTCGACGATCCGCGAGATCGTGGTCGGCGACGGCAAGCCGAAGCCCGCCGGCCACATCACCTATCGCGCCGTGCTGCCGACCTCCGAAATTCCGGAACAGTTCCGCCGGCGCGACATGGTGCTGTGGGCCGGCGAGAAAGTGCATTTCGTCTTGTATCCGCTGCGCACTGGCGAGCTCTACAATCTCGTCGCGGTGTTTCATTCCAATCGTTACGAGGAAGGCTGGGACTCATACGGCGATCCCGCCGAGCTGCATGAGCGTTTTGCCAAAACCTGTGCGCCGGTGCGCGCGCTGCTTAGCAAAATCGAAAGCTGGCGCATGTGGGTGTTGTGCGACCGGCCGCCGATCAGGGACTGGAGCCGCGGCCGCATCACACTTCTCGGCGACGCCGCGCATCCGATGCTGCAATACCTGGCGCAGGGCGCCTGCATGGCGGTCGAGGACGCGGTCTGCCTCGCCGATAAAGCGATCGAGATGGACGGCGATTACGCCGCGGCGTTCCGCGCCTATCAGGCGGCGCGTTATCTGCGCACCGGGCGCGTGCAGATCATGGCGCGCGTCTACGGCGAATTTTATCACGCGAGTGGTGTGGCAAAAGAGCTGCGCAATCTGATGCTTGGCTCGCGCACGCCCGAGGACGCCATGGCCGGCATGGACTGGCTGTACGGCGAGCAGAAGGAGCTGACGGGGGGCGGGACGGCGGCAAAGCCGAATTAGTTCGCGCTTCCGTCATTGCCGGACTCGATCCGGCAATCCATGCGGCAGTGAGGATTTTACTGAACCGAAGTTTCGCGCGGACGTTCAGCATGGACTCACCGGGTCCGGTGATGACGAGCCTGCAAGCTTCTGTCCTCACACGTAGCGGGTCGAGGCGAACGAATCATCGAGAGTGAGGCGCTGATCGCTGCCTCCGGATAGGTAATTCGCGGCGTAGCCTATACCCATTCCGCCACTGTCTAATTTACTCTAATTCCAAGCTTTTCCCCACGATCAGCGTCCAAGCC
>JBQCCX010000113.1:0-2917 GCA_051961815.1 Xanthobacteraceae bacterium | reverse complement strand
CCGGGCGGCTCCGGGACTTCCGCCCGGCCGGCACTACGACCGGTCTGCGAGAAGCATCGCTGTACTGCGGCTGGCCGGTTCGCGGGTAACGCCCGCTTAAAGGCACCAGTCAAGGAAGCGCGGACACTGGAGCCGGGCGGTGGCGTTCGGTCGCCTAAGCCAGAGCCGCGGTGGAACGCCGATAGATGTGCGCCTGGCGCTCCAGGCGCGGCCGCGCCCGTCTTCGGCGCGGCACAAGAGCTGTGCGTCTGTCGGCGTTTCGCCTCCGAATCTTTTTCGTTCTTCCGTTCTTTCCTTCGTCATTGCCGGACATAGCCGTTCGTAGAACGGCGTCGCGAAGCTCACCTATGCCGGCAATCCATGCAGAAGCTTCGCTGGCACAGCGCTTCCACCGGCGCCCAGGCGCGTCGCGTCCGCATGGACCGCCGGATCAAGTCCGGCGGTGACGGCTTTCAAGTGTGCTGTGGCGTAGCTCGGACGCGAAGCCGCGCCGCGAGAACGATAATCTATTTGCCGCTGCGCGGAGAAAACGATGACCCACTCAATCCCACTGCATCCGGCCGGAATAGGACCAGTCGACGACGCGGCCGTCGCGGCGGGTGAGCCCGGCGATCTCCTTCATCTCGGCAGCGCTGAGCGCAAAATCGAAGATCGCGGCATTCTCGGCGAGACGCGCTTCTTTGCTGGTGCGCGGGATCACCGCGATCTTCTGCTGCACCAGAAATCGCAAGCACACCTGAGCAGCGGTTTTGCCGTGCGCGGCGCCGATCCGCGCCAAAAGCTTGTCGTTGCGCGCACCGCCCCGCGCGATCGGACTGTAGGCGATCACAGCCATGCTTTGCTTGCGGCAAGCGGCGATCACTTTCGACTGGTCGAGAAACGGATGGCATTCGATCTGATTGCAGACGAGCGGCTCGGTCGAAAGCGCCACCGCTTCCTCGATGAGCTTCACCGTGAAATTCGACACGCCGATGTGCCGCGCGAGCCCGTCGCGCTTGACCTGGCACAGAGCGCCCAGCGTATCGGCGAGCGTAACCTGCGGATTGGGCCAGTGCAGCAGCAACAGATCGACTTCGCGAAGGCGCAGCCGGCTGAGCGAATCGCGCGCGGCGCGCGCGAGCTCGCGCGGCGCGAAATGCGATGGCCAGACCTTGGTGGTGACGAACACTTCGCCGCGCTTGAGGCCGCAGGCGTGCACGCCCTCGCCGACGTCGCGCTCGTTGTCGTACATCTCCGCGGTGTCGATGTGGCGATAGCCGAGCCGCAGTGCCGCTTCGACCATGCGGGCGCAGGTCCGCCCGCGCAGATCCCAGGTGCCAAGCCCGAGAAGCGGGATCTTGGCGCCATGCGCCGTCACGCCGGGGACGGACGCACTCACGTTCATGTGTCCCACTTCGGCGCCTGCGGCGGGGACACGATCCGCGAATCCGGCCGGGTGAGTTTGCCGATCTCGGCCATCTCCGCGTCGCTCAGCGCGAACGCGAGGCTGCCGAGATTTTCTGAAAGCCGCTCGCGCTTGGATGTGCGCGGGATCGGGATGATTTTTTGCTGTTCGAGAAAGCGCAATGCCACTTGCGATGGCGTCTTGCCGTGAGCCGCGCCGATCTTCTGCAACGTCGGATCGGCAGGGACTTTGCCGCGCGCCAGCGGGCAATAGCCGACCACCGCCATGCCATGGCGGCGCGCCGCGGCGATGACCTTGCTCTGATCGAGATAGGGATGGGTCTCGATCTGAAGGACGGCGATCGGCTCGCTGGCGAGCTTCACCGCTTCGTCGATCATCGCCGCGTTGAAATTGGCGACGCCGATATGTTTGGCCAGTCCGGCCTTCTTGACCTTGCACAGTGCGGCAATCGATTGCGCCAGCGGCACTTGCGCGTTTGGCCAGTGAATCATCAACAGGTCGACCCATGGCAGCGCCAGACGCTCCAGGCTCTCGTCCACCGAGCGCTCAAAATCGCCGGCGGCAAGCCGCGTGAACCACACTTTGGTGGTGAGAAAAATGTCGTCGCGCTTGAGACCCGATGCGCGCATGCCGGCGCCGACCTCGCGCTCGTTGCCGTACATTTGCGCGGTGTCGAGGTGGCGGTAGCCGAGCCGCAGCGCCGCGTCGACCATTTGCACGCACAGATCCTCCTTCAGCGTCATCGTGCCGAAGCCGAGGACGGGAATACGCGCGCCATGAGTTTCGATGACATCCATGCTGGCAATGACCTCCCTGCAAACGCCGCCAATGCCGCGGCGGGCCGCAGCATCGGCGATTGCCGGCGGCAGTTCCAGCCCGTTGTCAGACAGGAGAGCTATGCAGCGTCAGCGCGCTTTGGCGAGGACCGCGAAGGCGGCGTCCGGCGCTTCTTCGATGACTTTCAGGAGCGCGCGGGCGGGGCCGCGCGGCGACCGCTTGCCCTGTTCCCAATTGCGCACGGTCTCGACCGGCACCCCGATCCGTGCCGCAAAGGCGGCCTGGGTGAGGCCGGTCCGGCCGCGCACGTTGCGCGCATAGCGGGCTTCCCCGGCGCGGGCGGCATGATGGGCGGCGCTGGCAATGGCGCGCGGGTCGCTGGCGATCGGACGTTCGCTGCCGTCGGGCAGAACCTCGACCAGTCGTCCGTCTGCTTTCAACCGCACGCGCAACATGGCGCCGGCCCCCGCGCTTTCCAGGCGGCCATCATAACTGATTCGTCGTCGATTCAATGAGTTAGTACAGCACTGCGGGACATCCACTCTGCCAATGACAGACTGATACGATGGCCTAGTCGGCCATTGGCCGTTATCACGAAGTCCTCCCCTGCCCTCGCGCTCAAGGAGTTTTGGACGTGGCGCTTTTACAGATCGATGCCCGGCGGCTGTGGGACACGCTGATGGAGACCGCGCGGATCGGCGCGACCGCAAAAGGAGGCATTTGCCGCCTCACGCT
>JBQCCX010000112.1:0-2613 GCA_051961815.1 Xanthobacteraceae bacterium | reverse complement strand
GTGTCTGGTAAGCCGAAACGAGTATCGGCCGCGCTCGCGAGCGGCGTCAATCCAGGCCGCATTGGCGCCGCCGATCGGTCTTCCGCTGCCGCCGTCGCGGCGGGCTCGGCAAGCGGCAAGTCCGCCCTGCGCGCTCCGGCTGACGAAATGGCCGAAACACTTGGCGCCGGCTCGCTTGAACTGTGGTACCAGGCCAAAGTCGACAGCCTAACACTCCATCTTCGCGGCGCCGAGGCGCTTGTTCGCATGCGCCACCCGCAGCTGGGAATCATTGCGCCTGCCGTTTTCATGCCCCGGATGGGGCAAGGACTTTTACCGGCCTTGTCGCAATTCGTCATCGCCCAGGCGCTCGCCGACTGGCGCTACTTCTTGGCCGAGCAGCAGCCGCTTGATTTGTCGATCAACCTGCCGATCTCGTTTCTCGATGATGCCACCTCTTTCGAATACCTCTGTCACCAGCTGCCGGACAATCCCGCTTTCGCAGGTCTCATTCTGGAGATCGATGGCGGCGAAATCACCCGCGATCTCGCGGCCGCGCGCGAATTCGCCCAACGCGCGCGGCTGCGCAAACTGGCGATATCGGTCGACCGTCTCGGCAGCGAATGGACATCGCTCCTGCAATTGCGGGATTTTCCTTTTGTCGAAATCAAAATTGAGCCCGAATTGGTGACCGGCTGCGCGCATGATCGCGCCAAGCGAACGCTTTGCCGTCACATTGTCGCGGCGGCCAATCAATTGGGCGCCCGCACCGTGGCGGTCGGTGTCGAGAACCACGATGATTTCCTGACCGCACGCGAACTTGGCTTCGATCTGATCCAGGGCTTCTTATTTGCCAAGCCGATGGGAGTGGAGGCCTTTGTGCGTAACATCGGGCGCACTTTGACAAACGTGGTATAGCCCCTCGTCGCGTGACGCACGCTATCGGTCTGTTGCGGCCGGCAGAATTAAGCACAAAGTGAGCCGTTAAACCTGTCGCGGCGCAGCCGACCGGACGATGGCAGGCTTTGGCGCGAGCGGCTATATTGTCGCCATGGCCCTAGCATCGCCAAACCCGGGCGACCCGCGCCGCCGGCGCTTCCGCCGCATTCCAGTGCGGACGCTAGCGCCGAATATGGTCACGCTCCTCGCAATGTGCGCCGGATTGACCGCGATCCGGATGGCTTTCGAGGGCCGGTATGTGCTCGCGCTCGCGGCAATCGTATTTGCGGCAATTCTCGACGGAATCGACGGGCGCCTGGCGCGCTTTCTGAAAGGAACGTCGCGCTTTGGTGCTGAGCTCGACAGCCTTTCCGATTTCGTCAATTTCGGCGTCGCTCCGGCGCTGGTCCTGTACTTTTGGGGTCTGCACGAGCTGAAATCGGCGGGATGGATCGCCGCGATGCTGTTCGCCATTTGTGGCGGACTGCGGCTGGCCCGTTTCAACGTCATGGCCGAGGACCCCGACCGGCCGGCTTGGGCGAGTAATTTCTTCGTGGGCATGCCGGCGCCGATGGGCGCCATCGCGGTGCTGCTGCCGATCTATGTGACTTTCCTCGGGGTGCCGCATTCGAGCATCCTGAACTGGTCGACGCTGTTCTACACGTTGGTGATTGCGCTGCTCATGGTGTCGCGTTTGCCGGTTTTTTCCGGTAAGCGGGTCGGCACGCGGATCCCGCCCGAAATGGCTGGCCCGCTGATCGTCATCATCGTGTTGTCGATTGGGCTGTTGATTGCCTATCCGTGGATTTTGCTGACGCTCGGCACGCTGGCCTATCTCGGCAGCCTGCCGTTCGGCTGGCTGTCTTATCGGCGCTATCAGCGGCGCTCGCGTGAATCTGTGGGGGAGGGGATGCGTGAGGGCACGCGCGATACGATGCTACCATCCCCAGGTGTCACCGGCAGCGCAGTGCGGCCCAAAGACCATGCGGATCGCCTGTCGCGGCTCAATTGAACAAAGCGCCAGACCAGTCGCCGACCGTGACGAGGATATTGTTTGATGCGGATCGCGCGACGCGCGTTTTTGAGTTCTTCGATCGGAATGGCCGTCGCTCCGGCCATCCTGCGTCTCGCGCGTGCGGACGCGCCGCCAACCGTGCTGAAGCTGCATCACTCGTTTTCGGCGGTATCCGGCGTCCACGACAAATTTCTTGTCCCCTGGGCACGCAAGGTCGAAACCGAATCTGACGGCCGCCTCCGTATCGATCTATTCCCGTCGATGCAGCTTGGCGGAGCGCCGTCGGCGCTGCTCGATCAGGCACGCGACGGTTCGTCCGATATCGTCTGGGCGGCTCCCAGTCTTACTCCCGGCCGATTTGCCAAAATCGAAACGTTCGAGTTGCCGTTTTTGCCGTCACGGCGTGCGCTGGTGAGTTCGAAGGCCTTGACTGGTTTTGCAGCCTCCAATCTGCAAGACGAATTCCGGGATTTTTATCCGATCTGTTTTTCCTGCTCGGATAGTGCCGTCATCCATGCGACCCGGCCGGTGCGCACGACCGAGGATATGAAAGACTTCAAAGTGCATGTGCAGACGCGCTTGGCGGCCGAAGCGATGCGCGCGCTCGGCGCAAATCCGGTCATGATGCCAAGCGGGCAGCTTCCGGTCGCGATAACCGAACACGTCGTCGACGGCTGCCT
>JBQCCX010000111.1:0-2773 GCA_051961815.1 Xanthobacteraceae bacterium | reverse complement strand
TCCCTTCAGCCGCTTCGGCGTGATCCACGGCGATCCGCATCTCGGCAATTACACGGTGTTCGTCCACGACGGCGAGCCTTCCGGCATCAACCTGCTCGACTACGGCTGTATCCGCATCTTCGCCCCGAAATTCGTGCGCGGGGTGGTCGACCTCTATCACGGGCTTCTGCACGGCAAGGACGATTTGATCGTGCACGCTTACGAGACCTGGGGTTTTCGCAAGCTGTCGCGCGAGCTGATCGAGACGCTCAACATCTGGGCGCAGTTCATCTATGCGCCGCTGCTCGACGACCGCGTGCGCACCATCGCCGATGGGGTTGCGCCGGCCGAATATGGCCGCCGCGAAGCGTTTCGCGTGCACCAGGCGCTCAAGCAAAAGGGGCCGGTGACGGTGCCGCGCGAATTCGTCTTTATGGATCGCGCCGCGATCGGACTTGGCGCGGTATTCCTGCATCTGCGCGCGGAGCTTAATTTTTATCGCTTGTTCAACGATGCGATCGAGCATTTCTCGATGGAGCGCGTCGGCAAGCGGCAGGCCGCGGCTTTGGCAAAAGCGGGATTGTAGTTTTCCGCCCAACCTCAATGCCCAAAGTGGTTGAGGAATTGGTTCACCTGCACCTTGCCCTGTCCGACATCCAGGCCAAGCGGATGGCGCCGGCCACCAATATACGACGATTGATTCATCTGACCTTTCAGAAAAAACTGAAATTTTCTAGGAACTTAGATCGCTGATAGGCGTTGAAGCGAGCCGTCGAAATCGCGGGGTGTGGCGTAACTGGAATGCTGGTTTCAAGCGCAGGTTCTGGGAAGTCCGGAATAAGCGAGCGGAGATCAAGCATGGAATTTAAATTCGATCCATACGAGCGGCGACTTCGTATCCGCACGCTCGTTCCTGCGGGTCACGAGCCGCGTGTCTTTGCGCCCGACGAACTGTTTCAGTTTGGCATCGAGGAAGAGTACTTTCTCTCTGATAGCGAGACCTTTGCGACGCCAGCAGAGACACCGGACGCGCTTTTTGAAGTCGCTGATAGCTACGCTACGGGCCGTATCGGCCGGGAATTCTTGCAAGCGCAGATCGAAGTCGCGACGGAGCCGCATTCAAATCTCGATGAAGCACGGCGTGAGCTGTTGCGCCTACGCCAGAGCGCCGCGACGGCTGCCGGCGAGTATGGTCTGTCGATCCTGGCCTGCGGAACGCATCCGCTGGCGCGCTGGCGAGATTCGGTGCAGACCCCGAAGGAGCGCTACGCGCAGATCATGGATGATCTGCAAATGATTGGTCATCGTGACATGTTGTGCGGCACGCATATTCATGTCGAGTTCGCCGAACCGGCGCGACGAATCGAGGTGATGAATCGAATGTTGCCTTACGTGCCGCTATTCATCGCGCTCTCGGCCTCGTCGCCGTTCTGGCAAGGCCACAGGACGGGGCTCAAAGCTTATCGCCTCGCGGCCTATGATGAATTGCCGCGGACCGGACTACCCGAGTTATTTCGCAACAACGCCGAATATGACGCTTATGTGGGCGCTTTGGTACGGTCCGGGGCGATGCCGGACGCAAGTCACTTATGGTGGGCGATCCGGCCATCGTTGAAATATCCGACCTTGGAGTTGCGCGCTCCCGATTGTTGCACGAGGCTCGACGACACCATCGCAATCGCGGCGCTCTATCGCGTATTGGCACGCTTTCTCTATCTGAATCCCGGGCACAATGCTGACGTCGATGTCGTCGATCGGGCCATAGCAGTCGAGAACAAATGGCGCGCTCAACGCTACGGCGTGCAGGGCACGTTTGTGACGCGATCGGGCGCGGTTACGGTCGGCGATCTGCTCGATCGCGTACTCGAAGTAACAACGGCAGAATCCGACGCGTTTGCTTGCCGCGAGCATCTCGAACAATGCCGCGCAATCGTTCTGGAAGGCACCTCGGCGGATGCGCAATTGCGGGTCTTCACCGAAAATCAGCGCGACGGCCAGGAAATCACATTGCACAGGGTGACGCGATGGATTCGCGATGCCACATTGCTGGCTTGAGCTTTGAATAATCAGGACTCGCTATGTGCCGCTGGATCGCATATCGCGGGGAAACAACTGCGCTGGAGCGTTACGTTACCGCGCCGGCGCATTCTCTGATCGCACAGAGCATCCAAGCGCTGGAATCCACCGCCAGCGTCAACGGCGACGGTTTTGGGCTTGGCTGGTACGGCCAGCATGCAGAACCCGGTCTTTATCGCGAGATCAGGCCGGCCTGGTCAGATGAAAATCTCCACCACCTGTGCCGCCATTTGCAATCTCATTTGTTCTTCGCTCACGTTCGCGCCGCGACCGGCACTGCAATCACGCGCGTGAATTGTCATCCCTTCGCTTGTGGAAAATGGCTATTCATGCATAACGGCTTTCTCGGTAATTGGGGTCGCTGGCGCCGCGAGGTCGAGGCGCTCATCCCCGACGAACTTTATCCCTCTCGTATAGGTACGACCGACTCGGAGGCAATCTTCCTGGCGATCCTGGGCGCTGGCATCGACGAGATAGCTGCAGCGGCCGCAAAGGTGTTAGGAAAGCTAACGGATATCGTGACCAGAAGCGAGCCGGGAGACCGCTTCCGCTTTACGGCCGCACTTTCAGACGGCCGCGATCTTTATGCCTTTCGCTATTCGGTCAACGATCACGCTAATACACTGTACTTCCGGGAATCGGATGGTGGCATCGTTATTGTGTCCGAACCGTTTGACCATGATGAAAATTGGACGACGGTGCCGGAAGGTCATGTTGT
>JBQCCX010000110.1:0-17596 GCA_051961815.1 Xanthobacteraceae bacterium | reverse complement strand
TCGATCTGGCCTGGCCGCGTGCCCATCGGCAATCCGTCGAGGGCAGTGAAACCCATGGTGCTTTCGACACTTCTGCCACCGGCGAGGGCGCACATCGAGGCGCCACTGCCGAGATGCGCAACGATAATGCGACCGTTCGCTATTGTCGGGGCGACATGGCGCAGACGATCGGCGATGTATTCGTACGAAAGTCCGTGAAAACCGTAGCGGCGCACCCCTTCGTCATAGAAACGTTTGGGAATCGCGTAATGATCGGCGACGGGCGCGTGCCCACGATGAAATGCCGTGTCGAAGCATGCGACCTGAAGGAGTTCAGGCTGGCGCTGCAACAGCCTGCGGATCGGTGCGAGGTTGTTTGGCTGGTGGAGCGGCGCGAGCGCGCTGAATTCCTCCAAGCGCGCCAGCACATCCTTGGTGATCGCGACCGGCCGTTGATACTGCGGTCCGCCGTGAACGACGCGATGACCGACGGCGACCAGCTTGATTTTTTGCGTTTCACGCAGCCAATCGCCGGCGACCTCCATCGCCGTAGCGACATCGGCGATCTCCTGTGCCGTATAGGTTTTGTCGATCAGCGATGTCCCGTCGCGTCCCTCGGCGCGAAGCCGTGGCCGTGTTCCGATCCCGTCGAACTGGCCCTTGATCAAACGTTGCGGATCGCCGGAATCCGTCAGCGCGAAGATCTGAAACTTGACGCTCGACGAGCCGGCATTGACGACGAGGACAGTATCCATGGCGCTCATGGCGCTCACGCCGCCGGCAGTGCCGCCTTGCTGCGCCGCGCCGCCGCGTAAAGAACGGCAGCGGCGCAGGAAGCCATGCGGCTGCGTACAGAATCCGCCCGCGAGGTCAAAATGACCGGCACTCGCGCGCCGAGCACCAGGCCGGCGGAATCGGCCTTCGATAGAAAGATCAGGTTCTTCGCCAGCATGTTACCAGCTTCGAGGTCCGGCACGACCAGTATTTGCGCTTTACCGGCAACGGGCGACTGAATGCCCTTGATCTTTGCCGCTTCGGGACTGATGGCATTGTCGAATGCCAGCGGGCCGTCGAGGACGCCGCCGGTAATCTGCCCGCGATCGGCCATCTTGCAGAGCGCCGCGGCATCGATGGTCGAGGGAATTTTCGACGTCACGGTTTCGACGGCCGAGAGGAGGGCGACGCGCGGCACGCCGAGGCCAACTTGCGTGAACAGGTCGATGGCGTTCTGAATGATGTCGCGCTTGGCATCGAGATCCGGGGCGATATTGATCGCAGCGTCGGTTACGAACAGAGTTTCGGGATAGGTCGGTACATCCATGATGAAGACGTGACTGATCCGACGCGCGGTGCGAAGACCGGTCTTTGAGTTGGTCACCGCGCGCATCAGTTCGTCGGTATGCAAGCTTCCTTTCATCAGGAGCTCGCCTTTGCCTTCGTGAATGAGTTCGACAGCCCGTTCGGCCGCGCTGTCGCTGTGTGGGGCATCGACGATCTGGAAACCGCCGATCTGGATCCCCCGTTCGGCTGCGACTTGTTTAATCTTGGCGGCAGGGCCGACCAGGATCGGTGCGATGATCCCAAGTTCCGCCGCCTCGATCGGGCCGCGCAGCGAACTCTCATCGCACGGATGCACCACAATCGTTGACGCCGGCGGCACAGTTTTGGCCCTGGCGATCAGACGCTCGTATTTCGATTCCGGCGGATGGGGCGCTGGACCGATAGCCTTCAGAGTGCCTATCTCACTCTCTCGTTCTCTTGGCATACAGGCTCCATTCAACTGGCACTATGACGCCTTGGAGGACGGTGCGCGCGACCCGGCCGAACTACGCACAACGGTCAGCCGATCCTCTTTTCCGAGTAGCCGGCCGATGCGCTGCAGGCGCTCGCGATCGTCGGTCGAGAGGTCGCCGGCCGCGCTGAGGACGTCCTTGATCAGGTCGATCGCCCGCTGGCGGATTTCAGGATCAGCCGGCATCATCGACGGAATGGCCGCAAGCGCACCCTCGCTGTCGAGCAACAACATGTAGAATTGCTCGCGCACGATACGCTTGAATTCCGTCAGCGAAATGTCGGCGTACTCGTCACGGATGCGTTGCAGCCTTTCGAAACCCCGCTCATCGACAGCAGCGCGGCCTAATCCGGCAAAAATCAACGCGCGGATCAGCGCCTCGCGCTGGCCTCCGTGCGACATCTGCGACTTCAATTCAGCAATGCGTTTGTTGATGAGTTCACGATGCAACGCACTTTTTGGCGCGCGCCGCAGCGGCTGGTCGTTCGCCGGGTTGATTCCGACCGCGGCCTGAAATGGCTTCGAGCCATAGACGGTCGTGAAGAAGCGCTCGGAAAAATCCTCTACCGCAACCCGCCATGCGTCCAGTCCTGCCACGATCTGCCGGGACATATTTTCCTGCATGGCAAGGAGCGGGTTATCGGTGGCGGCAGGCCTTCGCTGGCGGCGCGCCTGTTCGGCCCACGCGGCGACCGGCGCCATCATCGGATTAGCGTTCGAGAACATTTCGTACTGCAGTCGCAAGGGATGCAGACGCCTCATGAAATCGGCCAGTGCCGGATTGGTGCAAGCGCGGACAATCGGCTGCATGAACGCACGGTAAATCGACAAATTCATCTGCGAGACGCGCTCGGCCGCGGCGAAGCTCCGATCGTCGTCCATGTTGTTGACGCCCAGGGCGCGGATATCATCGAGCGTGCGAAACTCGCAACGCATGATCCAGTCGCCGCTCGCGAGATCCGGATTGACGCTCTCGCCGCCCTTGCGCTCGAACTTTGCCTCGTAAAGACCCGGCGGGAGCGTGTCGATCAGATCGATATTGCTTGAAAACTTGCCGTGCTCTTTTCGCGCCACGCCGCTCGAGACGAAGATGCCCAGATGGCCAATCGTCTCGTGGATCGTATAAACAATAGTCTGACCATAGGCGCGGATCTCGTTGACATCTTCATAGAGGTCGAGGATCCAGCCCAGCGCCTGCTGCGGCGGCGTGATGTTGTCGCCTTGCGAACAAAATACCACGATTGGGGAACGGATATTCCGTAAATCGATCGCGGTACCGTCGGAGATCCGAATATTTCCCGCCGCCAAATTGTTTCCAACGAACAATTGATCGACGATGAATTGGATCTCCTCGGCGTTGAGATTGACATGGCCGCCCCACCAGCGCTCGAAGCCGAGATACCGGGGCGCCTCGGTATCGATCTTTGCATACAGGTTGTACTGCTTGCTCCAGAATGTATTCGCTGGATTCTGATTTTCGAAATTCTGCACCAGCCAAGCGCCGTCAAATTTGCCGTGGCCGAGATCGCTCGCGAATGCGGTCAGCCAGCTGCCGCCGAGCAGGCCGCCGGTGTAGCGCATCGGATTTTTGCCGTGCACGCCTTGCCAGTAGGAGAGGGGAGAGCCGGCGACAATGATCGGACCGAAAAGATCTGGACGCAGCGCCGCCAGCATCATCACGGCCCAGCCCGCTTGGCAATTGCCGATCACGGAGGGTTTGCCATCCGCCCGCGGATGCAAGTCGATGACCTTCTCCAGAAATTTTGCTTCAGCGCGGCCGATATCTTCGATGGTCTGACCGGGCATCGGGTCGGGAAGGAAGCCAACGAAGTAGCAGGGGTGGCCGGCCTTCAAAGCGACGCCGATTTCGCTGTCGGCTTTGAAACCGCCGATTCCCGGCCCATGACCGGCGCGGGGATCGATCACGACAAAAGGCCGCCGCTCCGGGTCGATCTCGATACCGGCCGGCGGTACGACGCGCACCAGTGCGTAGTTAACCGGCCGATCAAGCTTTCGACCGTCGATGACGAGCTCGGCCTGGTAGTCAAGAACATGCGGAGCGGTTTCAGCGAGATGCTCGCGATATTGGTTGCCGCGCTGGCGCATCACGTCCCAAAACAGGACGCTGCGCTGCGCGGCATCGATCAAATATTCGACCGCGGGGCCGAACATGTTGAATGGCCGGGCATCGGCCTTGGCCGGTTGCGAAACGGAAGATGCTTGTGATTGCGAGACCACGACGCCAAGTCCTTCTTAGAATTGTAAAATGAAAGCTTCGGCTGCCCCGAGATCCGGGCTTTCGCAGTGCAAACAGAGCTACGTCCAAAAATCAATATTGGATTTGATTTAGGTCAAAGAATTCGAGCGCCGCTTTATATCGCTTTTGTGTAATGTCGACGGAGGCGGGAGCGGGGCCCAGTCTCACGCGACGGTTGTCTTTCGGGAACTCCATGACATGGAGCAAGCCACGAAGCTCAAAAGAGGATTGGCTTGGGGGCGATATCTGCCGCCGCTCAACTGGTTGGCGCACTATCAGTCCGCTTGGCTGACCAGCGACTTTGTCGCAGGCGTCACGTTGGCTGCCTACGCAATTCCAGTCGCGCTTGCCTACGCCACGCTGGCCGGCCTGCCGCCGCAGGTCGGCATATACGGTTATTTGCTCGGCGGATTGGGTTACGCCTTATTCGGGACCTCACGCCAACTTGCCGTGGGGCCAACGTCGGCCATATCGCTGATGATCGCCGGCACGGTTGGAGAGATGGCCGGCGGCGATGCCGCTCGCTATGCCGCAATCGCCAGTCTCGCCGGATTAACTGTCGCAGTGCTTTGCCTGATCTCGTGGCTGCTGCGCCTGAGCATTCTGGTGCGCCTGATCAGCGACAGCATTCTAGTTGGCTTTAAGGCCGGCGCGGGCTTGACGATCATCATGACCCAGTTGCCAAGCCTGCTCGGCATTTCCGGCGGCGGGCACAATTTTTTCGAGCGCGCAGTGCTGTTGATTGGCGAACTCGGCGCCGTGCAGTTTCCGGTGCTTGCGATCGGACTTATCGCCATCGTGATGCTATTTGCCGGCGAACGGGCTTTCCCGGGCCGGCCGATCGCGCTCGCTGTCGTTGTGCTGGCAATTATGGCGGCATCGTTTTTCGGATTGCCCGCACTAGGAATCCCGATTACCGGCAAAATTCCGCAAGGCTTGCCATCGCTGGGCTGGCCGGGGTTGCGGCTGCGCGATGTGGATGGAATTTTTCCGCTCGCGGCGGGATGTCTATTGCTGGCGTATATCGAAGGCGTTTCGGCGGCGCGCAGTTTCGCAACCAAGCATGGCTATGAACTCGATCCGCGGCAGGAATTTCTCGGCCTCGGCGCAGCGAATCTGGTCGCGGCGCTGGGGCATGGGTATCCTGTGGCAGGCGGCTTGTCCCAATCCGCGGTCAACGACAAAGCCGGTGCGCGCACGCCGCTGGCGCTTGTCTTTGCGTCGCTCACGCTGGGGCTATCGCTGCTATTTCTCACCGGGTTTTTGCAAAATCTCCCCAAGGCTGTTCTGGCCGCTGTCGTATTCACCGCGGTGGCCGGTCTGGTCGACGTCCGGGCGCTGTCGCGCATGTGGCGGATCAGCAAACCGGACTTTTATGCAGCGACGATTGCGCTCGCCGCCGTGCTGTTGCTGGGAATTCTGCAAGGCATCCTGCTTGCGGCTGCAGCTTCGGTATTGATCCTGCTCGGCAGGGCCTCGCAACCGCACGTCGCGTTCCTTGGCCGCATACCGGGGACGACCAGTTATTCGGACTTGGCCCGCCATCCGGAAAACGAACAGCTGCCCCATGTCATCGTTTTCCGCCCCGAGGCATCGTTGCTCTATGTAAACGCTGAATTCGTGTCGCAAGCGGTCTTGGAGCGTCTGGCATTTGTCGGCAAGGCCGGCATCCGCATGATCGTCTGCGACCTCTCGGCGTCGCCTTACATCGATCTGGCCGGATCACGCATGCTGCGTCTGCTTCACGGCGAACTTGGCGCATCCGCCATCGCTTTGCGCATTGTCGGCGCGCGCGGGCGCGTCCGCGATCTGTTGCGCGCTGACGGGCTTGGCGAAATCGTCAGTGACCGGGCCGCGACGCTCGAAACCGCAGTCAGCAATCCCGCCTGACCGCGAAACTCAGCGCACCGGCTCGGTATCCGTCACCTTCGTCCACGACGAATCGGGATCGAAAGCCGTCATTCGCTCCGCTAAGTCGGCCGTGTGCGGGCCGAGGTCCTTCTGAAATACCGTGCCGTTGTGATTTACGATAAATGTCATCACGCCGGAATTGCGGTATTCCGCCGGATAAGCAACGAGCGCGAAACCGCCGATCATTCTGCCCTTTACGACGTAATCCACCGCGCCACCGGGTGCGTCCGGACCCTGCCGAGTGAGTATCTTGAAGTAGTAGCCATGAAACGGCGCGCGGCCTTCGCCTACGCGATAGCCCTGCTCGGTCGCTTCAGCCGCCAATTCACCAAGGGGACTTTCATCACCGCTCGTCGAGCTCGGCCAATACAGGCCGTCCTTCTTGCCGGGTGCGCTGACGATGTGCTGCGCGTAGACGCCGGTGCCGGCGCCGGTGCGATCCTTATCCGCGTATTCGTTCTGCGCATCCACATAAGCGAGGCTGGATTGTATTGCGGCAAGCTCGTTGCGGCCGATCCGACGCGCCAAAACCTCTTGGCGTCCCGCTACAGTGTCGAATTGCCAACCATCGGTTTGGCGAACCAGCGGGATTGGGACCGGAAAGTCCTCCTTGCCGATGATCAGAGTGGCTTTGGCGTCGCCGTCCATCTTTATTCCATGCTTCGCATCGTAGGCGTCGACGAACTTTTGTCTTATGTCCGCATCGGCGACCGGGTCGCCGGATGAGGCGATTTCCGCTCCATCTTTGCCGAGGACCGCGAGCAGAGCGGCGCGATCCTTTGCCCTGGCGGCATTCGCCAGCGCATCAGCCGCTGCGTCTGGCGTCTTGAACGATTGTTGTGCAACGGCCGGTGCCGTCGTCGCGACGGCAATGCTGCCGCACAGCAAACCGAGCGCAGCAAGCAAACGCAAACCGCGAGCGGAGGAAACAGATGAGTTGGTTTTCATCGCACGTACTCGGTCGTGTTCGAGTCATGAAGAGGATACAGTCGGCCGCGCAGCGGAATCTGTCCGCCTGATCTGAGCCACTCTTGGTAAGTCTCGAATTTGAGGCCGAGCCTTTCGTAGCGGACCCGCAGATATCCGTCCGGTCCAACCACGGCCGCATCCGGCCTGATTTTCGCGACTTCCTGCGCAATCACGCCGACATAGGCCTTGGTGCTGCCGTTATAGCTGAAGCGGTAGATGCCAAGCCCGTTATCGAGCCGGCCGAGGAGTGCGATATCGTGCTTGAGACGAATATCGGATCGACGGCCGCCGCCGCCACCGCGGCCACCGCCGCCGCCACCTCCGCCGCGGCCACCGCCGCCTCCGGCTCGTAGTCCTCCTCCTCCTCCGCCGCCCCCGGCTCGTAATCCGCCGCCGCCGCCACCACCACCACCAAGGCTGCCGCGTCCGCGTGCAGACACGCGACTGGCCACGCGGCCGGAGCTGATATTGCCGAGTGCATTGTCGCGCCCCGCACCACCGCCACCCGGTCTCGCGCCGGCCTTGGGTTGGCCGCCGCCGGGGCGGTTGCCCGCGCCCGCGCCGCCACCGGGCCGGTTGCCCGCACCCGCGCCGCCGCCAGGCCGGTTGCCCGCGCCCGCGCCGCCGCCAGGTCGGTTGCCGCCGCCGACATTGCCGCCACCAAGATTGCCTCCGCCGGCTCCTCCCGGCTTGAGGACTTGGTCGCCGCCGCGGCCGCGGAAGTCCATCCGATTGCCGCTGCCGCCACGAAGATCGTTGTTGCCGAACTTCTGCCGCACGTCAGAATTGCCGTATCGCACGCCCTGGCGATGCTCGGGCCGATGCTGCCAGTTGTTGCCGCCGCCGGGGCGGTTTCCGGGATTGTTGATGTTGATGTTGTTGTTGTTCCAGTTCACGGACGAATTCCAGGTGTTTCCGCCCGATGCCCAGCTGCCAAGCGCATAGCCCGCGCCGAATGCCAAGCCGGTCGCAAGCAAGCCGCCCGCGATGTAGCCGGGCGGCGGAAAGTAATACGGCGGGTAAGTCGGAGGCCAACTGCCATAAACGACGGAAGGATTGTAATAGGGTACGTAAACTGTGTTGGGATCCTTCTGTTCAATGACGATGACTTGCTTGTTGTCTTGCTGCTTCACCGAAACATTTTGCTGTTGATTGGATTCGAGTTTTTGGTTGGCTTGAGCCTTGCTGCGCAGCCGCTGGATGGCATCCATGACATCGGGCTGCTGGGCAAGCACCGCATCGCCGAGCTTCTGCGTCCAGTCGAGCTTGCCATTCATCATATCCAGGACGCTCGGTGTCGCCACGAGCGACTTTACGCTGTCGTCCCAACCCTGCTTATCGACGGCGGATTTCAACTCGTCGCCTTTGAGTTTTTTGTTGGCCTCTACCCATCGCTGCGCTTGGACAATCTCAAGCGGATAGGTTGACGCCATCAAGATCTGTGACAGGAGCGTATCCGGATAAAGCGCGATCGGCGCGACCAGCGCATCGAGCTCCTCGGGTTTGAGCAGCTGATCAGTTTGCGCGGGCGCAGGAGCGGGGTTTTGAGCTTGCGCTGCCATCGGAAAGACAAGTAGCGCCAAAAAGAGAGGCAAGCTTTTAGTCCACGACATCATTTCCCCCTCCGACCAGCGGCAATAAGTGCCGGCGATAACGACGCGACGCGGCACGCAGGACCGGCGTCATCCGGGTCACGCGTGCCGCGTATGCGGCAGTCACGATAGCGGGCTGGCATCCCTGATGTTTGATCCAGATCAAAGTAGCAGTTGGGACGCCGCTTCAGATTTAAAGGCTTTTTGAAACAGATGCCCAACCGGACCCGGCATCAAAGCGCTATTCCAAGCAACTGCAATCCGTGGCGAATTCCGTCTTGGCTGAGCCATCGCACTATTCGGCTGTCGAAACATTGCGCAACGGCGAGCGTGTAGAAATCCGCGCGCTGAGACCGCAAGACCGAGACGATTTGATCGCGGCGGTGAGCCGCACCAGCACCGAATCGCTTTACCGGCGATTCTTCGCAGTGCGGCGCCATTTCACCGAAACAGAACAGTCATTTTATCTGAACATCGATTTTGTCAGCCATGTCGCGTTGGTGGCGCTGGCAGACGAGAGCGGGCAGCCAACGATTATCGGCGGTGGGCGCTACGTGGTCGATGAACCCGGTCAGGCGGAAGTCGCCTTCACCGTTGTCGACAAATATCAGCGGCAGGGCGTCGGCGCGGCGCTGTTGCGGCATTTGGCCATTATCGCGAGACAGGCCGGACTTCGAGAGCTGGTCGCTTATGTGTTGGCGGACAACCGGGGGATGCTCAAGGTCTTCGAGAAAAGCGGATTGAAATTCAGCGCAAAGCGCGAATCCAACAGCGTCAACGTCAAGCTTGCGCTGGTCTGAGCTAGCGTTTCAATTCCAGCGCAGCGTCATCCCGATGTCGCCCGGTCGCCCTCCGGGGAAATCGACGATTTGGAAGCCGACTTTGTAGCCGCGCGATTTGAGATGCTTTTCCCAAAAATCGTAAAGCTCCTTGGGCAACCCGGTGAGCGTCTTTTCCCAACCGGGTTCGCGCTGATTTATGGCTCGTCCGCGATCAGTACACATTTCATTTGGAAATCGTCCGATCTCGACTTCGGTCAAGCCGTTGTTGGCGGCGCGCTTGATGATTGCTGCCGCGCGGGCGAGCCGGTCTTCGTCCGAAACACCGGACGCCTTTGAGAATTTTTCAATCAGCGCCTTTTTCTCGGCATCGGCCGCCGAAAGCTCGCGCATGGCGGCGGAAGCCTTCTCCGCTTCTTTCAGCGCGATCTGCTCCATGATCTGTTTTGCCGACGGCAGCGCGGCGAACGGGTCAGTCTTTACTTCAGCCATGGTGGCGCTCCTTCTTATCCCGCCTGCATAGCCGGCCCACCGATGAAAAAGTTTGATCTATCGCAAATTGCGACGCGCCGTTCGTCCGTACTTTATTCAATCACGCCAGATGGATAGGGGTTGAAAATGTCGGCTGAAGACGCGGGTCCGAAGAAGATGAAGCGGAAAGAATATGAGAAGCATTTGCACAAGCTCCAGGTGGAGCTGTGTCGGCTTCAGGATTGGGTGAAGGCCGAAGGAGCAAGAGTCATTGTCATATTCGAAGGCCGTGACGCGGCCGGCAAGGGTGGCACGATCAAGGCGATCAGCGAACGGGTTAGCCCGCGCGTATTTCGCGTCATCGCACTGCCGGCGCCGAGCGATCGCGAAAAGAGCCAGATGTATATGCAGCGTTACATGGCGCACTTTCCCGCCGCCGGTGAGATCGTCATTTACGACCGCAGCTGGTACAACCGCGCGGGCGTCGAATACGTCATGGGGTTTGCCAGCAAAGAGCAACACAAGCGCTTTCTCAAACTCTGCCCTGTTATTGAGCGATACATTATCGAGGCAGGAATAAAAATAATCAAAATCTGGCTCGAAGTCGGTCAGGACGAACAGGAGCGCCGGTTCGAGGCCCGCATCAACGATCCCTTACGGCAATGGAAACTCAGTCCGATGGACTTGGGATCCTACGGCCGCTGGTACGATTATTCGCGGGCCCGCGATTTGATGCTCGAAGCTACCGACACCAAGCAGGCGCCCTGGTACATCGTGCGTACCGACGACAAGCGGCGGGGACGGCTGAACTGCATTTCACACCTGCTTGCGCAAATTCCGTATAAAAAAGTCCGCAAAGACAAGGTCAAGCTGCCCAAGCGATCGACCAAGGACAAATACGATGACCAGGCTCCGCTGAAGGGTCGGAAATTCGTGGCCGAGCGCTATTGAAGGTCGCCTTCGAGCGATTTGCGAAAGGCTTCACGCGAAATCGTGGTCCACAACAGCTGCTCGATGAAGGTGCGCAGCCGCGGTGCTTGCTTGGGGCGGATTAATCCTGCCGCACGATGACCTTGGTGCCGACATTGACGCGATTGTAGAGGTCAGTCACGTCGTCATTGACAAGCCGAAAGCAGCCGGATGAAACCGCTTGGCCTATCGTCTCCGGCGCATTAGTCCCATGGATACGATAGACGGTATTGCCGAGATACATGGCGCGCGCACCGAGCGGATTGCCCGGGCCACCGGCCATGAAGCGCGGCAGATAAGGCTGACGCTCGATCATTTCCGGCGGCGGGTGCCAATCCGGCCATTCCGCCTTGCGGCTGATCGAAAGCAAGCCTTGCCAGGTAAATCCCTCGCGTCCGACGCCGATGCCATAACGGATCGCGTGGGTCGAATCCTGAATGAGATAGAGGTGCCGCTCCATCGTGTTGACGATGATCACACCAGGCGGTTGTTGCGACCGATAGAACACCAGCCGCTTTTGGAAATCTTCCGGAAGGGCGGCGGAATTGCCATGATCGACCCCTGGATCGACATCTGGCGCCGTGGGCTGGAATTGGAAAAACGGCGGAAATTGCTGAGCCGGCGCCTGCGCCGGTGCGGCGCACAAAATCGCTAGCCCGGACCAGACAATCAATCCGAGCGCGCCCGTTCGTCTCCGATCCTTCATCCGAGCCCCGTCCGTGAGTGTCCTGATTTAGCCCGACCCGTTTACTGCATGGCCAGGGTCATGCCCGCTAATCCGAGTGACACCTGAAAACCGACCTGTCCGCCAGCTAACCTCAGCACGACGCCGTTCTGATTTTGCAAGGTCGCGACCTGTCCGCCACCCACGAAGGTGACCCCGGCGCCTGCCGCACCGTAGGTGCCGGCGACGCTTGCTGGAGTACGCACGTTGGAAGCGGTGCCGGACAAGTCGGCGGCGGCGACGCCAAGGCTGCCGAGACTGAGTCCGCCGACGCTCAACCGATAGGCCTTGCCGTGACAGACCAGTGTGCCGTTCCCACCGCCGGCGCCGACAATAAAACCGGCCTTCACAATATGAAGCCGGATGGAGCAGGTGCCTTGTGCTTGCGATGGCGCGGCGGTCGCCAGACTAATCGACGCAAGCGCCGCGGTGATCCCCATAAACTTGATCAGTTTGATTGTCCTGAACATTACCATCCTCCCAGTTTCCCTCGATCTCTCCGGCGACTTGCCCAGATTTTTGCCCAACTGGCGGCAGCTGGCACATTTACATGGGGCCATTTTATGGCAGACAACTTTGATCTAAATCAATGAGGAAGTCTGTGCTCCGCGTGCGGCTTTACGGCCGCATCGCTTCGAAGGTCGACAGCAGGTTTTGCGGGACGACTGATGATTCCCGAATAAGGGCTGTCAATGTCGGCGATAAGGAAGAAAGCGATCGACGCGATCACCGGTAAGACGATTAGCGTCAGCTGGCCGCCGCTGTGCTCGCGATAACCCAGCAGAAAGTTTGAGAACATTCCGGGGGACAGCAGGTCGCCGGTAAGCGCGGCGCCCCACTGAACCAGAATCGCGATCCCGAAAACAGCGAATGGATCGTCGATGACAGGGTTCATGGACGGATCCCGGATGTCAGGATCCCGGATGAGCAAAACAAAAGCCGATCCAATATCATCCGAAACCGAACCCGCCCGGGTGTTTGATTTAAATCAAATGTTGCCGCAATGTACGGGATATCATTGAAGTTTGCGGTGGACTTGATTTCATCAAAATCGTTTGAAGAATAGGTGTGCGGTTGCGCACCTTTGCCGCAGCGATTTGGGAAATGCGGGAAATCACTCGTTTGTAGTAGATGAACCGCCGAACGGCTGGGGGATGTGGGAACTGCGATATGGCTGAATCAATCAACCCGGTGGCAACTCACCATCTGCCCGCGTTTATCACCGCTCCCGGCCAAACCGACTGGCTTATGGTGGTGACGGGCATAGTCCTGCTGATCAGCATTGTGGCGTTCGGGGTTTTGTTTTTGCGTTTACACACGCTGCCAGAGCGTCTCGCTCATAAATCGCAAAAAATCCAGTTCGAGATTGTTGCGGTCTTGGGACTGCTCGCCCTGTTCACTCATATACATGCTTTCTGGGTGGCAGGTCTGATGCTCGCTTTGATCGAGATTCCCGATGTCGGTTCGTTCCTGGGACGGATCGCAGGTTCGGTCGAAAAAATCGCCGGCGTAAAGTCGCCAGAACAGACTGGCGAGCTTTATTCGTCGGAAACGAACGCCAGTGAACGGATGCATGAGCCGCATGAGCGGGCGGATAAAATCGACGGTCAGCCCGGATCGGCGCGACGGTCGGAGAGCGCCCCCAAGCGAGCGAAAGAGGCCAGCCATGCTTGAGCTTATGCTCTGCTCGGTCTTCACAATTCTGCCGGACTATCTGTATCGCCGCTATGCTCAAGGCAAGCGGTTCGGCAAGGAAATAACTTTTTACTCTGTCTGGTTCGAACTCAGATGGGGAATCACGGCTTGCGTCATTCTCACAGTGTTGCTGATCACCACCGTTTTTTACAATCACCCATCGACCAAGAACGTGACTTTGTACTTTAGGACCATTCCGATCGTTCCTGAAACGAATGGTCGCGTTGCCGAGACTTTCGTCGGCTTCAGCGGTCCGGTCGTCGCCGGCGCGCCGATCTTCAGGCTCGACAGCTCGAAACAGCAGGCGGCCCTGGAGGCAGCGCGCCACAAGGTCGCGGAGCTTGACGCGCAAGCGGTGGTTGCCCAGGCCGATGTCGTCAAAGCTGACGGCGACCTCAAACAAGCGACCAGCGCGCGCCAGCAGACCCTCGATGAGCTGGAAACCAAGCGCGAACTCTATCGTCGCAACCCTGGAAACGTCCCATTCCGCGAAATCGAGCGGCTCGAAGTCCGCGCCGAGGGCCAACTGGGCGAGATCGCCGCGGCCACCGCCGCCAAACAGGGGGCGCAAGAGAAAGTCTCCACTCTCATTCCCGCGCAAAAGAAGAGCGCCGAGGCTGAATTGGCTCAAGCTCAAGTCGATCTCGACAAGACGGTTATTCGCGCCGGCGTTGATGGGCGGGTCGAGCAATTCACGCTTCGGGTTGGCGATGTCGTGAACCCGTTAATGCGTCCGGCGGGGGTTTTGATTCCCGACACCGCAGGCAGTCGCGGGTTGCAGGCCGGTTTCGATCAGATCGAGGCGCAGGTCATGACGATCGGAATGGCGGCCGAAATCACCTGCGTTTCGAAGCCCTTTACCGTGATTCCCATGGTGGTTACGGCGGTGCAAGACTTCATCGCCGCCGGTCAGTTCCGCGGCGGCGAACAATTGGTCGATCCGCAGCAGGTGACTCGCGCCGGGACGCTCCTGGTCACTCTGGAACCTTTGTATAAAGGCGGCCTCGAGGGCGTGACGCCCGGCAGCAGCTGCATCGCCAATGCCTATTCCAACAATCATGAGACGATTGTCGCGAAAGACACTGGTTTTTTGCACGGTCTCGCTCTCCACGTGGTGGATGCGCTTGCGCTCGTGCATGCGCTCATCCTCCGCCTGCAGGCTCTGATTCTGCCCTTCCAGAACCTGGTGTTCAGCGGCCATTGAGCGTGATAGGCCAGCAAAGCAGTCCGGACTACGGGCTCTGGTTTTCTTGCCTGGGCCTGCTCGAATGGCCGCCCAGCCCCTGGGAGTCGCCGATACTCGCCAACGCCAGTTCTTCCGGATACCGGAATAGTCTCTCAGCTTCGCGATCGAGCAAACTCAACTCGATCTGAAGCTTGCCGTGGCGGTGTTCTGGCAAGGTCTCTTTCAGATTTTCAATCATCGCTCGCAGGCGGCGGACGATCTGCAGATTGTTCGCTCCGCAGGCGCGTATTTCACTAAAGGCCAGATGGACGAAGTCCTCCCAATTCGGAGTGCGAAATATGACGCGGAGTCGTCCCGAACCGTCCAAAATCTCGTCGGTTCGAAGATTACGCCGTCCGACGGATCGAAGCATCCGGTGAAGTTGATCTATTGCGAGCACTGCGGTGGTGGGGTCGTTTATCGCCGGCGACAGTGCTTTGAGTGCGATGTCGACTACGATCCGAAATGCGAACGTCGGATCTTGCTCCATGGTTCGCTCGGAGCCGAACGCTATTTCGTCACGCAAGAGCGTCTCATCGATTCCGCGCGCGCCGCCGTAAAGCTTGAATAGAGGCTCATCCACGGCAACAAAATCGCCGACTTGTGGGACAAGTTCGACCACTCCGTCCGCTCTTTCGGCGGCATTTCTGAAAGCCTGGATGTTTGCTGCGAGAATGATTCCCGAGCTTCCCGCGTGAGAGATAACGCGATCCGGCCGGCTGAGTTCGTGTCGCTGGCTTGGCGGTATGCCCGGGCCGAGATTTAGATCGGGATAGACGCTCTCAATAACGCCGAGTCCATCGTTGCCGACTCGCGTCAGAATAGAGATCGGACGTAGCAATCGCGCCGCATAGTCAATCAGATACAAAAAGGCGGCAAAACATAACAACGAGAGCGCGGCGGCGACGATCAGCGGGAGCTGATGTACTTTCGTTTCGATCCGGTTCTGAACGCCCAAAGCAAACAGAAATGTAAATATGAATAGGCCGACCGTGTAGCGAACCACATTGTTCCGCAGCAAAGTGGTCGCGATGATTCTGGGCGTCAACTGCCCGCTCGCGACTTGAAGAGCGACCAGCAGCGAGCCAAATGTAAACACCAGAAAAGATAGAGTTGCCGTAGCGGTGGCTTGTAAAAGCGCTTCTGCGCCTTTCACCCCAAAATCTAAAAAACCCCACTGCAGACGTCCATCCAGCCAGTGGGCTAATCGGGTTGCAAACATAGCGAACGGAATGGCGATTATCGGGATCACCCAAAGCGACGATCGCAATGATTGCCGGACGCGGTAAGTCTCCCTCCAATACATATGCCCCTCCAGAATTCTGAAGCATGCTCGGCAAAGCCGGACCATCCTTGATCCAGGTCAAACTCTTGTTGGTTTGCCCGGCTAATATCTTTAATTTGCCATCCGGATTGCGGACGAAAATAGCCGGAACGCGGCGTCAACAATGGCCGAGCAAAGCACGCTTACGAGAGCCACTCTGAAGACTCCGAAGGCTGCAGCGATTGCCGGGGTGCTGTTTTCAGTCCTGCTGATTCTGGTGTTTTGGCTGTTGAGAATTTCAGTACCGGACGATCCTCAAGAACCGGGCTCATGGCTCAATTCCGAATCAAGCACGGTCGCTCTCGCGGTCAACCTTGTCCCGTTTGCGGGGATCGCATTCCTGTGGTTCATCGGCGTGTTGCGCGATCGTCTAGGCGCGCACGAGGACAAGTTTTTCGCCACCGTTTTTTTCGGCAGCGGTCTCCTGTTTTTAGCAATGCTGTTTGCGGCGGCGGCGGTTGCGGGCGCCCTCATCATTTCCTTTGAGGCCGCGCCGGCGCAATTGATCAATTCAGCGACCTTTCATTTGGCCCGGGCTGCTGCATACAATTTGATGAACGTCTATGCCGTCAAAATGGCCGGTGTTTTCATGATCACGACGTCCACAATTGCGATTTACACCGGTCTCGCCCCGCGGCCGCTGGCGATACTCGGCTATGCTCTGTCTCTGCTCCTGCTATTCGGCAGCTATTACCTGAGCTGGAGCTTTATCGTTTTTCCTTTATGGGTGCTCGTGATGAGCGTGTACATTTTCTTGTCTGAAAGAAAAACGCTTCCGGTAAAAGCAGAAAGCATTTTGTAGCGAAGTATTATAGTCGGCGGCGACCCGCAACATTGCTGAGCAGGCACCGGCATCCTGCGCCATTATCGGCGGCTAATCGCCAGTTTGGGCTTCCGGCAACTGGGCCGGCCGGGCGCTGATCAGCCAAAACAGCAATCCGAACGCAAGCGCGAGCGCGCCGATGCCGATCATTTGCTCGAACGTGGCAGTCGCAAAATCGAGCAGAATAACTTTTCGCGCAATCACCAATATTGTGATCAAGATAATCGGGCGTGCCTGCAGAATGCCGCTTCTTCTGGAGATTGCCAGCGCGATGGAGTGATTGAATTCGATCAGGATCAGTATTGAGAGAATTGAACCAAACACATCTCTGAGCGACTCGGTATCGATATAAGCAGGGCTGAACTTGATCTGATCAAATAAAGACATTCCCATCAGGATCAGCGAATAAACGATGATGATCGCGATAAATATCATGACGATGCGCGAAGTGATCCGCTCAAATAGCTCGTAGGTCAGAAACTGTTTCCAGTCTCGTTGCAGTCCGAAATTCGGCATCGGCCAATGTCCTTTGTTGTTCGGCAGCAGATCCGAATCGTTCGCGCTCGCGATCCAGTGTGATTGGAGCATTGCAGTTACGCAATGGGTCGGGCCAGCGGCCCGTTTCTTGTTTCGACGGAAGCTTTTGGAGCGCTGCGCAAGTGCCGCCCGCAGCCCTATCGCAGGCGCGGTGCTGCCATAACTGCTCCATACTGCTGGCCGCAAATTGACGCGGCCGGATTGTTTGGGTACCGGCTCATTGGGACGGGGAGACCCCGGTCGCAAGACCGGCCGGGGTCTCTAAAATCGCGACAGGCGATCGGCCGCGTTACGATCGGGCGAGCCGCCGCGTGCGGTCCCAAATGCACAGCGCGCGATAGTGTGCATTATTATTAGCCGTTCCCCAAGCGTGCCATCGACATCACCGCAAGCATAGTGAGGAGTTGACATGAGCGCCGCCCGGCGTGTGGAAATTCACGCCAACAATCGCCTGTTCGACGATTTCTTCAAGGTCGATGAGCTGATGGTCAGGCACGAACGCTATGACGGCACCATGAGCGGCGACGAGCGGCGGCTGGTGTTCGCGCG
>JBQCCX010000109.1:0-2826 GCA_051961815.1 Xanthobacteraceae bacterium | reverse complement strand
CGAAGTCCTCCCCTGCCCTCGCGCTCAAGGAGTTTTGGACGTGGCGCTTTTACAGATCGATGCCCGGCGGCTGTGGGACACGCTGATGGAGACCGCGCGGATCGGCGCGACCGCAAAAGGAGGCATTTGCCGCCTCACGCTCACCGATCTCGACCGCCAAGTCCGCGATTGGCTCAAGGCGCAGTGCCAGGCGCTCGGATGCGCCGTCACGGTCGATGAGGTCGGCAATATGTTCGCACGGCGCGCCGGTAAAAACCCGCAACTGCCGCCGATCGCAAGGGGTTCGCATCTCGACACCCAGCCGACCGGGGGCAAATTCGACGGCCCGCTCGGTGTCCTCGCCGCGCTGGAGGCGCTACGAACGCTGCACGACAACGACCGGACCACCAACGCGCCGATCGAGCTCGTCAATTGGACCAATGAGGAAGGCGCGCGCTTTGCCCCGGCTATGCTGGCGTCGGGCGTTTTTGCCGGCGTCTTTACCCCCGACTACGCCTATTCCCGGACCGACCGCGACGGCAAAAGCTTCGGTCAGGAGCTGGAACGCATCGGCTATCGCGGCGCCGAGAAGGCCGGCGCGCGCAAATTCTCGGCGATGTTCGAGCTGCACATCGAGCAAGGACCGATCCTTGAGCACGAAGGCCGCATGATCGGCATCGTGCAAGGCGCGCAAGGCGTGCGCTGGTACGACATAACGATTGCCGGCGAAGAAGCGCATGCCGGCGCGATGCCGATGAAGCTGCGCAAGAATGCGCTGGTCGGCGCGGCGCGCGCGATCGAGCGCGTCGATGCTATTGCCCGGGACATCCCTGACGCGGTGGGCACGGTCGGCCTGATCGAGAGCAAACCTAACAGCCGCAATGTCATCCCCGGCGAGGTGTTTCTGACCGTCGATTTCCGCCATCCCGACGACAAAGTGCTCGATTTCATGGAGATGCAGTTGCGCCAAGCACTCGCTGAAATTCTGCCGCCGTTTAAGCTCGCCTACCGCGAGGACCGGATCTGGGCTTCGCCGCCGGTGCATTTTTCGCCCGAGCTGATCGATTGCGTCGGCGTCGCTGTCGAAACCGCCGGGTTCTCCAATCGCGACATGGTCTCGGGCGCCGGTCACGACTCCGTCTACATCGCCCGCGTGGCGCCGACGACGATGATCTTCGTGCCGAGCCGCGGCGGCATCTCGCACAACGAAGCGGAGTGGACCAGCCAGGAGCAGTGCGCCGCCGGCGCGCAGGTTTTGCTCAACGCCGTGCTGGAATATGACCGCAGACTAGCCGAGCGCCGACCCTGAAAACGCCGGCGGGGGCGCTACCACAGATCGAAGAACCGAAGCAGCAGCGCGCGGCGAGCGGTTTCGCGGGCGGCGCAAGCCGCTCCCATCGGAATCGCCATCGAGCCCTGGATCTTGTCCATGTAGAAGTTGCAGGTGGAGTCGCGGTAAGCGATCCAGGCCTGCTGCATCGCGCGGAGCTTGGTGTTCTGCTGGTTATCGAGCGAGCCGATCAGGTTCTTGAAATTCTCGTTGAGAAGATTGTCCCAGATCACCCATTCAACACGAAAGCAGTCGGCGGTGCCGAGATTGGAAGAGCCTTCCCGCGTTTTGGTGCAGGGCGTAGCGACAAGGTTGAACAGACATTGCCGCTCGCCCTCGTCGACGTCATCCTGATATTTGCTGGCGCAGTTGCGGATGGATGCTACTTCCTGCGCGCTGGGTTTGCGCGTTTGTGCCACAGCGGCGGTGGCGGCAAACGACAAGACGAGGGCCAAGGCGAGCGCAATACGAGCCGCCATGCCTCACCGCGTCTTTTCGAAGATTTCGCGGCCGATCAGCATGCGGCGGATTTCGCTCGTGCCGGCGCCGATCTCGTAAAGCTTGGCGTCGCGCAAAAGTCGTCCGGCCGGATAATCGTTGATGTAGCCGTTGCCGCCCAGACACTGGATCGTTTCGAGCGCCATCCACGTGGCGCGTTCAGCGGCATAAAGGATAGCGCCGGCCGCGTCCTCGCGCGTGGTCTCACCGCGATCGCAGGCGCGGGCGACCGCGTAGACGTAAGCCTTGGCGGCATTGAGCGTCACATACATATCCGCAAGCTTGGCTTGCATAAGCTGGAAACGGCCGATCGGCTGGCCGAATTGCGTACGCTGATGCAAATAAGGAACGACCAGGTCGAGGCAGGCCTGCATCACGCCGAGCGGGCCCGCGGCGAGCACCGCGCGCTCGTAATCGAGCCCCGACATCAAGACGTTGACGCCATTGCCGACCACCCCGAGCACATTGTCCGCAGGAATTTCGCAATCGGTAAACACGATCTCGCTGGTGTCGGAACCGCGCATGCCGAGCTTGTCGAGCTTCTTGCCCGTCGAGAAACCCTTGAAGCTTTTCTCGACGATGAAAGCAGTGATGCCGCGCGCGCCGGCCGTACGATCAGTCTTGGCATAAACCACGATGGTGTCGGCAAGCGGCCCGTTGGTGATCCACATCTTCGAGCCATTGAGGATGTAGCGATCGCCTTTGCGGTCGGCGCGCGTGCGCATGGAAACGACATCGGAGCCGGCTCCGGGTTCGGACATCGCCAAGGCGCCGACATGCTCGCCGGAAATCAGTTTTGGCAGATAAAGCCGCCGCTGCTCATCGCTGCCATTGCGGCGGATCTGATTGACGCAGAGATTGGAATGCGCGCCGTACGACAGCCCGATTGCCGCCGAGGATCGCGAGATCTCCTCCATCGCGACGCAATGCGCCAGATAGCCCAGCCCGGCGCCGCCCCATTCCTCCTCGACCGTGATGCCGAGAAGACCGAGCGCCCCAAGCTGCGGCCACAGATCGCG
>JBQCCX010000108.1:0-27536 GCA_051961815.1 Xanthobacteraceae bacterium | reverse complement strand
GCCGCCGCGCCGTAATCGTCCTTCCAATGTCCCGAGCGCTTCAACGCGTCGGCGACCTCTTTCGGCATATAAGTTTCATCGTGCTTGGCAAGGATCGAATCTGCTTTGAAGGCACCGTTTGGATCGAGCGCGCCCTCGGCTACGACGCCCTGCCCCTCGCGGAAGAGATCGGGCAAGACGCCCTGATAATTGACCGGAATGCCGTTTTTGCCATCGGTCACTTCGAAACGCACGGACATGTTGCCGCCGCGCACGAGGCTGCCAGTTTTGACCAGCCCGCCGAGCCTGATGCGCGTTCCTGCGGCCACGTGTTTTTCCACGACATCGCTCGGCGAATTGAAGAAAACAATGGAATCGCGAAGAGCATTAAGCATTAGCGCAACAGCGACGACCAGCACCGCCATCGCGCCACCGACCAAAACAAGACGCCGTTGTTTGCGTGTCATTGCAGTCCCGTCTAGCCTTCCAGCCCGAGGCCCCTGACGAGATCGTCAATGCGCCTGATCTGGTCGGGCTGGTCGGACAATGCGCGACGAGCATCCGCCGCAGCATCCTTGGCTTTATCGCGGTCGCCGAGAATTGCATAGGCGCGAACCAGGCGTATCCAGCCGTCAATATCGTTGCCGTCGGCGTGCAGCCTGTCGGACAATCGTTGCACCATGCCGCGGATCATTTCGGTACGCTGTGCCTCCGGCATGGTCTCGGCCGCCGCAACATCGCCCGCGCTCGGCCCACTCGAGGCAGCGGGCGCGCTTGTTACGCGCGCCAGGGCCGCGCGAACGATTTCCTTCCATGGTGCGTCCGCGGGCGCGTCGTCGAGCAGCGCGCCCCATTCCTTGGCAGCGTCATCGCGATTGCCGTCCTGCTCGTCGGCAAGACCAATGAAATACCGTGCCTTGGCGTTGTGCGCGTCGGCCGCTACCGCGCGCTGAAACGCAATTTTTGCTTCATCGGTGACAACACCATCGGCGGCGGCCACGAGCGCCTCGCCGAGATCGGACTCCCGCGCCGGGCTGTCGCCGTTAAGTGCGATCGCTTTCCTGCGCGCCATCACCGCGTCCGAAAAACGGCCAAGCCGCAAATAAACAGGAGCGATGACTTCCCATCCGGCACCGTCGTTGGGATTACGTGCGAGATGGTTCTCGACCTGGCCTATGAGGCTCGCGATCGAGCGCTCTTCATCAGGCGCATTCCCCCGAGCGAATGCTGGCTGTCCGGGAATTTCGGGCGCGCCAAGCTTCAAATACGATGTGAGCGCGACCAAGGGCACGACCAGGATCGCCACAAGCGCGGCACGCCGGCGTCGCGCATGCGACTCGCCGATTGGCTGTTTCGCAACGGCGCTTTCGGCATCCACAGCGGCCAGCAGCCGGCGAGATATTTCGATACGCGCGGATTCGGCTTCCGCATCGCCGATCAATCCGACCGCGTGATCGCGATCGATCTCCTTCAGCTGGTCCTCATACACCAGGCGATCGCTACCGGCGGTCCGATCGCCAGACTTTCGTCCAAGCGGCCAAAGAACCGCCAACAATGCCGCGGCGGTCATCACGGCAAAAATGATCCAAAGTGTCATTCGCCAAAAATCTCAGCCTAGGCGCCGGCCGCGACCAAGCTCGCGTGCGAACATTCGACTCTGGCGGCCGGGCGGCTGGCGCGGTTACATCACGGCGCGAATGCGGCCGCAATGGGAGTGCGCGCGCGGCAATTTCGCACTGCCGCGCACGCCAATCCCGACCGGCCAGAGCGTTTAACCATGCCCCGCGCAGTCTATTGCGGCGCGCTGACGCAAACCGCGACCAGAGGTGTATTCGAGGCGCTGGGCACCGGCCCGCAAGACGCACCTCTTTCACTGAGGAATTGCGCCTGATTGCGCGTCGCGCCGCAATAGGCGGTAATCAGGACCTCGTTGTCCTCACATTGTACCGAGCACCCGGAAACGCAGTCCGACCGGACAACTCTGATACCCGGACTGGGCGGACCGGGTGGGCCTTTTTCGCCCTGTGGCCCGGGCGGACCAGAAGGACCGGCCGCGCCGACCGGACCGGCATCGCCCTTGGGACCGGGTGGTCCGGCTGGGCCGGGATCGCCTTGCGGACCTTTGCCACAGCCGGCCAAGCCGACGAGCAATGCCATTGCGAGCGCCAAATGCGAAACGCGCATGGTCACATTCTCCAAAAGGATGGCCGTAGAAACGCCATCCCACAAATCACATTGAGAAGATCAAACTCGAGCGCCCGATGCAAGGATGAACGCTCGCACGCTGGCGGCCACAAACTGATTTGTCTAAGCTGCGAACGGTGCCGGCTGGATCGATGGCGAAAAACAAAATGAGAAAGAAATTTCCTGCGCTCTGCGTCGTGTTGCTGTGGTGCGCTGCTGGCGCTTTGAACGCAGCGCCTGCGCACGCGCAGGCTTATCCGGCGCGGGTCGTCAAAATGATCGTGCCGTTCCCGGCCGGTGGCACCGCCGATGTCATGCCGCGGGTGATCGGCGAGTGGCTGTCGCGTAAATGGGGCCAGTCGGTGATCATCGAAAACCACACCGGCGCCGGCGGGAATATCGGCGCCGGAGTGGTCGCCAAGTCCGAGCCCGACGGCTACACGCTGCTCGCTTCTCCGCCGCCACCTTTGGTCATCAATCAGAACCTCTATCCCCATCTCGAGTTCGATCCGCAGCAATTTGTGCCGATCGCCGTCATGGCGCGCGTGCCGAACGCGCTGGTGGTGAATCCTGACAAAGTTGCCGCAAACAATATCAAGGATTTCATCGCTTACGCGCAGGCCAATCCCGGCAAGGTGACCGACGCGACCCAGGGCAATGGCACGACCTCGCAGCTAACCTCGGAAATGTTCCAGATGATGGCGCATGTGAAGCTGCAGAACGTGCCGTATCGCGGCTCGGCGCCGGCGCTCAACGATCTGGTTGCCGGCAGTGTCGACTGCATGTTCGACAATCTCGGCGTCTCGCTACAACTCGTCAAAGCCGGCAGACTAAAGCTCCTCGCTGTCGCGTCGCCTCGGCGCATGGCGAGCCTGGCGGAGGTGCCAGCTATTGCCGAGACCTTGCCCGGTTTCGAGTCCGTGACCTGGTACGCTGTGGTTGCCCCGTCGCGCACTCCCGCCGCCATAGTCGAGAAGGTCAATGCCGGGATCAATGAAGCGTTGCGCGATAGCGAGGTGCAAAAGCGTCTCGCCGAGCTCTCGGCAGAAGCGGTCGGCGGCACAACGGCAGAAACCGCAGCCTATCTCAAACAAGAATCCGAGCGCTGGAAGAGCGTCATTGTTGCCGCGCATGTGACGATCGACTGAGCGTCGTTACCATCACCCGGAAAATCGAGAGCAAGGATGAAGCACAGCGTCGATCGTATTTTGACGACCCATGCCGGCAGCCTTCCCCGCCCGCAGGAACTTCTGGATCTGATGAAAAGCGGCGACGGCACTACGCTTGAGCATGGCGCCAATGCCGAACGGTTGCGTCGCGCCGTGACTGACATTGTACGCCGGCAAGCGGACCTCGGCATCGACGTGATCGATGACGGTGAATACGGCAAGCCGAGCTTCGTCAGTTACATCAATGAACGGCTTGGCGGCTATGAGGTCGACACGCGCGCGGGGCCGCGCAATCAATGGTTAACCTCGCGCGAAGGCCGTTCGTTTCCCGAATACTACGCGCAGACGCACCCGGCCTCGACCCACACCCACATGATCTGCACGGGCCCGATCACCTACAAGGGCCATGCGCAGCTCAAGCGCGATATCACCAATCTCAAGGCCGCAGCGGGAGACGTCACAGTCGAAGAAGTGTTCATGCCGGCGATCTCGCCGTCGAACATCGAAGACTGGCAGAAGAACGCCTACTACAAATCACAAGAGGAATATGTTTTCGCTATCGCCGAAGCGATGCGGGAAGAATACCAGGCGATCGTCGATGCTGGATTTCTGGTGCAGATCGACGACCCGCGGCTGGTGACCTATTACATCATTCACCCCGAGGCGAGCATCGAAGACTGCCGCAAATGGGCTGAACTGCGCATCGCCGCGCTCAATCATGCACTGCGCGACATCCCGCCGGAGAAAATCCGCTTTCACACCTGTTACGGCATCAATATGGGTCCGCGGATTCACGACATGGAGCTTAAGGATATCGTCGATCTGATTCTCAAGATCCGCGCCGGCGCCTACTCGTTTGAGGCGGCAAATCCGCGGCATGAACATGAGTGGAAAGTCTGGAAGACTGTCAAGCTTCCCGACGGCAAAATGCTCATCCCCGGAGTCATTTCGCACTCGACGATCCTGGTCGAGCATCCGGAGCTGGTGGCCGACCGGATCGTCCGCTATGCCGAGATCGTCGGGCGCGAAAACGTGATCGCCGGATCGGATTGCGGCTTCGCCACCTTCGCCGGGTCCAAAGAAGTCCATCCGTCGATCGTCTGGGCCAAGCTCAAGGCGCTCAGCGATGGCGCGCGGATCGCGTCCAAGCAGCTGTGGGGTGATTAGTGGCTGTCAAATTCGCCGCAGCCGCTCAGACATATTTGAGCGTTATCCCGCCATCGACGACGAGTTCGATTCCGGTGACGTAGCGGCTTTCGTCGCTCGCCAGATAAACCGCGGCCCAGGCGATATCCCAGGCGTCGCCGCCGAAGCCCATTGGGACCTGGCGGTCGCGGGCGCGCCACATTTCCTCGACGTTGCCTCCTGCGTAGCTTTTGGCGAGGCCCGCGCTCTTCTCCACCATCGGCGTCTTCATCAGCCCAGGTAAAATCGCATTCACCCGAACGCCTTTGCTGGCATATTCGACGGCGGTCGTCTTGGTGAGCTGATTGATCGCGGCCTTTGATGTGTAATAGGTCGCGTAGGGAACGCCCGTGTAGCGGATAGAAGCGATCGAGGAGATATTGATGATCGAGCCGCCGCCCTGGCGAACCATAAATGGAATGGTTTGTTTCATCGCGAGATAGGCGCTCTTGAGATTGACTGCGAACACCCGGTCCCAATCGGCTTCGGAGATCTCGACGACCCCGCCGACTTCGGCGATGCCTACATTGTTATCGAGCACATCAATGCGACCATAGGCGGAGATGCAAGCCTCGATCATCGCCTCGACATCGGCGGCCTTACTGACGTCGGCGCGGTGCGCCACCGCCTCGCCGCCCTCGCTCCGGATGATCGCAGCTGTCTCCTCGGCCGCCGCCAAATTGATATCGGCGCAGAATATTTTTGCGCCCTCACGCGCAAAGGCGACCGCGGTGGCCTTGCCGTTGCCCCAACCCGGCCCGATCGAGCCGGCTCCGACCACAAGCGCGATCTTTCCCTTGAGTCGTTCGACCATTCAGCTCTGCTTTCGGGCGGCCGCGTCTAGCTCGCGCAGCTCGGTCTTGAGCACCTTTCCATAATTGTTCTTTGGCAGGGAGTTCACGAAGACATACTCCTTAGGACGCTTGAAGCGCCCGATATTGTCGAGACATAACGCATCGAGTTCGTTGCGATCGACTTGTCCCACCACATAAGCGACGACGATCTCGCCCCATTCCGGATCGGGCCTGCCAATCACAGATACCTCGCGAACCAAGGCGTGCTCGAGCAGGACCTCCTCGACCTCGCGCGGATAGATATTGGAGCCGCCAGAAATAATGACGTCTTTCGACCGGTCTTTGAGGGTGAGATAACCTTCGCAATCGAACGCGCCCACATCGCCGGTGTGCAGCCATCCGCCCCTGAGCGTCGCGGCCGAAGCCTCGGGGTTGCGCCAGTAACCCGGCATGACGGCATCGCCACGGCACAGCACCTCGCCAGTCTCGCCGGTGGCTAACGGCCGATCCTCGGCATCGGCGACCATGACTTCGATGCAGGAAAACGGGCGGCCGGCGGAGGCGAGCCGATCCGACCAATGAGGATGATCGCGATCGGCAATCTCCTGCTTCGACAGCATCGTAATCGTCATTGGACTTTCGCCCTGCCCGTAGATCTGTGCGAATCGCGGACCAAACCGGTCAATCGCACTCCGAGCGTCGGCGACATACATCGGCGCACCGCCCCAGATGATGGTCCGGATATGATCCGGATTGCATTCTGACCGGCACTCGACCAGCCGCTTGACCATAGTGGGTGCAGCAAACATCGAGCTGCGCGGCCAAGCATCGAACAAGCCAAGCACTTCCTCTGCATCGAACGAACTCGACTCCGGAATCACATGCACGCCGAGCCGCGCAACATGCGCCATCATGTACAGGCCCGAGCCATGGCTCATTGGCGCAGCATGCAGCAGCACATCGCCCGGTGCGATCGGATCCACCTCGCCAAAGTAGGCGTAGCTCGCCGCCGCAAGCGCACGATGAGTGAGCATCGCGCCTTTGGGGCGGCCGGTGGTGCCGGACGTGTAAAACAGCCAGGCGAGATCGTTGCCCTGGCGGGGCCAGCTATTGATCGGGTCGGCGGCAAACAACGCCTCGTATTCGGCACTGCCGATCGCGATCAGGCGTTCGAGCGTTGCCGGGGCATGGGTCGCGATCTCGCCGCCGGCTTCGCTTGATGCGAAACAGACGCGGGCGCCAGAATGCTCGAGAATGTAGCCGAGTTCGCGACCGTGAAGTTTTGCATTTGCGGGCACCGCGACCAGCCCCGCATGCCAGATGCCGAACATCAACTCCAGGTAATCGGGACAATTCTTCGCGGCGATGGCGACGCGTTCGCCGGGCTGAAGCAACAAACGCCGACGCAGCGACGCCGCAAGCCTTGCCGCTCGCGCGGCGACCTCACCGTAACTTTTTATCACGCGCGAACCCAATCCCAGGGCTGGTCGATCGCCCTGACTGGATCCTGCACGTTCAAGCCAAAGCGCGAGATTCATGGGCGTTCGGCGTTGCGCTCATCTGCGGTCTCACTAACCTACTCAAGGAAACCGATCGAGAGCCACGGCACGGCTGCAACGATGATCGTTCCGATCATCAGCGCGAACAAATAGCCCAAGATCGGCCGCATGCCGGCGACCGGCTCGACCCGGCCGATCGCGCAGGCTGCATAATAGCCGACGCCGAACGGCGGCGCGAACAGACCGATGCCCATCGCCAGGATCACCACCATGGCATAGTGCACCTCATGCAGCCCGACCGCCCTGGCGATGGGAAACAACAACGGCCCGAACAGCACGATCGCCGGAATGCCCTCCAGCACCGAGCCGAGCACAACAAAGGCGACGATCGAGGCCGCCATGAAAGTCACGGCGCCGCCGGGTAAACCCGTCATCGCGGCGGCTAGCGTGCGCGAGAACCCGGATTGGGTGAGGCCCCAGGCCATCGCCGTCGCGGTGCCGATGATGAGGAGGATGGCGCCGGACAAGCAGGCCGTCGAGACCAGCATTGGCCGCAGCGCCGCCCAATCGAAGCGGCGGTAGACGACGAGGCCGGCGATGGCCGAATAGACGATGCCGATTGTCGAAACCTCAGTCGCCGTCGCAACGCCTTCGACGACTGCCGCCCGAATCAAGAACGGCAGCGCCAGAGCCGGCAGCGCAACGACAAAGCTGCGGACGATGTCGCCTTTGCTGGCGCGATGGACCGCATTGAGATTTTCGCCGCGATATCGCCAGCGGATCACAAAGCACAACAGACACGCGAGCACGACGGCCGGCAAAAGTCCTCCGGTAAAAAGCGCAGCGATCGACACGCCCGTGACCGAGCCGATGGTGATGAGGACGAGGCTTGGCGGAATGGTCTCGGTTTGTGCGCCGGTCGCCGACAACAGCGCGACCAGATCGCCGGGTTTGGCGCCGCGCTGCCGCATTTCCGGAAAAAGCACGGGCGCCACCGCAGCCATGTCCGCGGCTTTCGAACCGGAGATCCCGGACACCAGATACATGCCGGCAACGAGGACGAAATGCAGCCCGCCGCGCACATGACCGACAAGATTGGCCAAAAAGCCGACCAAGGCGCGCGCCATGCCGGTCATTTCGATGAGAAGTCCGAGAAATACAAATAAAGGAACGGCAAGCAAAATCAGATGGCTCATGCCCTCGTCCATGCGCCCGACCAGCACCGAGAGCGGCGTGTGCGTCGCCAGGGCGAGATAGCCGAAAATCGCAAGCCCGAACGCAAACGCTATCGGCACACCGGCAAAGACTGTCGCTGCCACCACGCCGACAAAGAAGATCAGCAGATTGAGATTGCCCAACCGATGAAACAGCGGGGCGCCCAGCCAAAACATTGCAACGACAACGACAACTACGGCGATCGATAAACATGCTGCCAGCGCCGAAGCCCGTGCCAGGCGAAACACGGCGACAATAATCATCAAGCCGATGCCGGAAGGCAGCGCGGTCGCTCGCCAGATGTCGCTGATCTGCAGAGCCGAAGTCGTGATCGGCGCCTCGTCGCTGGCAAATTGATAAGCCGGCCAGATCATCAGCACCAGAAACACAAGCGCCGCGGCAGTCGCCACGCTATCCAACATGCTCCGCATGGACCCGCCGAACATGGCAACGCATGCTGTCATCCGCATGTGCTCGTCGCGCCGAAACGCGATCACGGCGCCGAGCATTGCCAGCCACAGGAACAGGGTCGAAGCCAATTCGTCCGACCAGATCAATGGGCGATCGAAGACGTAACGCGAGATCACCCCGCCAAACAGGATGGCAATCTCCGCGACGACCAAGCCGGCCGCGGCAATCTCGATCAGCCAACCAAATAGCGATTCAATCGCCGCCGCAGCGGATCGCGCCTTGATCATTCGGCCATTGGCGGTCTGGACAGATTCTGACTGCGTGCCGGCGGTCACGCGAGCTTGCCGACCGATTTTTCCAGCAGGCCCCATGCCTCGTCGCCGTATTTTCCTTGCCATTCCGTGTAAAAACCGGCGGCCCGCAGTTTGTCGCGGAATGGCGCAGGGTCGGGGCGATTGAAGAGGAGTCCTTTCGCGGCCAGATCCTGCTGCAGTGTGGCATTGAGCTTCGCGACGTCATCGCGCTCTTTGAGACCAGCCGCGTTGATGTTCTTGGCGACAATGCCGCGGACGTCATCCGGCAGCGCCTCCCACGCGCGCCGATTGGCTAAAAACCAGAAACCGTCCCACATGTGATTGGTCAGCGAGCAATATTTTTGCACCTCATAAAGTTTTGCCGTTGAGATGATCGCCAGCGGATTTTCCTGACCATCGACAATTTTGGTCTGCAGCGCCGAATAGACCTCGTTGAAATTGATCGAGGCTGGTGACGCATCCAGGGCCTTGAACATCGAAGTCCATAGCGGCGACACCGGCACGCGTAGCTTCATGCCGCGGAAATCGTTGGGTGTCTGAATCGGCTTGGTGCTCGTTGTGGTCTGGCGGAAGCCATTATCCCAAATGTTGTCCATCGCGATCAGGTTGGCCTTGGCGATTTGCGCCCGGATATAGCCGCCGAGATCTCCATCCATCGCCTTCCACACCGTGTCATAGTCCGGAAAAGCAAATCCCATCCCGTTGATCGAGGCGGCCGGCACCAATGTGGAAAGAATGAGACCCGACAGCGTGAAGAACTCGACGGCCCCGGAGCGAATCTGACTAAGCGTGTCGGTATCGGAGCCGAGTTGACTGCTCGGGAAAATCCGCAGGTCGAAACGGCCATTGGTCTCCTGCTTGATCGCGGCCGCCATTTCCCGCGCCCGGATGTTCATCGGGTGCGTTTCCGGAAGATTATTTGCGTATTTGTAAACCCACTGCGCCTGCTGCGCGTGGGCGACGCGCGCCGCGGCGGGGACAAGTGCCAAGCTCGCGCCGGCCAGCAAGCGACGTCGGCTGATCTTGGATTTCGATGTCATTGCAGGCCCTCCCCTTTGCTCAGTAGCGGACGGCCAATCGTGCACGCGCAATCCGGGCTAGCGCAAGGGCAAAGCGAATTGGTCCAGATTGGCGCTTATTGTCATTCGCCCGGCAGCGCCAATTCGGCGCGTAGACCGCCGATGGGCGCTGTGCCGAGTGTGAGCACGCCGCCATATAATCCGGCAAGTTCGACCACGATCGACAGACCGAGCCCGGAGCCGGGCTTGGTCTCATCGAGCCGTTGGCCTCGCAATGCCACCTGCTCGCGCTCGGCTGGCGACAGACCTGGTCCATCATCGTCGACAACAATTCGCACCCGCGCCTTGGCGCTGCTCGCCGGTGGATCAGCGAGGACTTCGATCGCTACGCGCGAGCGCGCCCATTTACATCCGTTGTCGACGAGATTGCCGACCATTTCTTCGAGGTCCTGCTGTTCGCCGCGGAAACTCGCACGCGCCGGCACGTCGACGTCGATGGCGATCTCGCGGTCGCGATGGATCTTTTCCATGGTGCGGGCCAGCGCCGTCACAACCGGAGGCACATCGACGACCGCGCCGATCCGTGTCGAACGCGCTGCCAGACGCGCCCGCTCGAGCTGCCGCGCGACCTGGTCGCGCATGATATCGGTCTGTTCCAACACCTTCTGGGCGAAGCGATCGCTGCCGCGAGTGGCCGCCTCGTTGACGATGACCGACAACGGCGTCTTGAGCGCATGAGCGAGATTGCCAACGTGGGTTCGCGCCCGCTCGACAATTTCGCGGTTGGCCTCGATCAGCGCATTGGTTTCGCGCGCCAAGGGAGCGATCTCCACCGGGAATTCGCCTTCCAGCCGCTCGGCGCGGCCCGAGCGGATTGCGGCGAGACTCGCTGAAATGCGGGCGAGCGGCGCGAGACCGAAGCGCACCTGCAAGGCTGTGGTCAATAACAGCGCCATCGTCAGCGCCGTAAAGGTAATGATGATCGCGCGATTGAAACTTTGGGTCTCGTCGTCGATCTCGGAGGCGTCGCCGGCTACCGCCACCAGATAACGCCCGTCGGTGCCGAGATCGATGTTGCGCTCGACCAGCCGCAAATCCTGATCCTCGGGGCCGCGCGCATAACCTTGGCGGGATTCCGCTTCGGCGGTCGACCGATCCGCTGCCAGACGCGGCAGGTTGGAGTCCCAGAGCGAACGCGAGGAATGAACCTCCGGCGTCTTGCTGTCGAGCCGCGTGACCTGCCAATACCATCCCGACAGCGGCAATTCGAACAATGGCTCGCCGATCGACTGCGGGAATTTATCGCCGCTATCCTCCGGCGAGGCGACGTCCGCCACCAAAGTGCGCAGATAAACATCGAGCCGGCGATCGAATGCGCGCTCGACGGCATGGCGATAGAGCGTGGACAGGGCAATACCGGTGGCGATGAGGATGACCACCGTCCAGGCCGTGGCCCACAGGAACAAACGGACCGCAAGCGAATTAGCGCGCATCGGGCGGCGTCAGCAGATAACCGAGCCCTCTCACCGTCTGGATGACATCGACCCCGAGCTTTTTGCGAATCCGCCCGACGAAAACTTCAATCGTGTTGGAGTCGCGATCAAAATCTTGATCGTAAAGATGCTCGACCAGCTCGGTACGAGAGACCACCCGCCCGGTATGGTGCATCAGGTAAGACAACAGCCTGTATTCGTGCGATGTGAGCTTCACCGGATTGCCGTCGACTGCGACGCGGCCGGTGCGGGTATCGAGGCGAACCGGGCCGCAGGTGAACTCGCTTTTGGCGTGCCCGGCCGAACGGCGCAGCAGCGCGCGCACGCGCGCCAACACTTCTTCAAGATGAAACGGCTTGGCAACGTAATCGTCGGCGCCAGCGTCGAAGCCCTGCACCTTGTCGCTCCAGCGATCGCGCGCGGTGAGGATCAAAACCGGCATCGCCCGGCCGGTTCTCCGCCAGGCTTCGAGCACCGAAATGCCGTCCATCTTCGGCAAGCCAATATCCAGGATCACAGCGTCGTAAGGCTCGCTCTCGCCGAGATAATGCCCTTCTTCACCGTCGAAGGCGCGATCGACGACATAGCCCGCGTCCGTCAATGCGGTCGCGAGCTGCCGATTGAGATCGGGATCGTCCTCGACAACGAGAAGCCGCAAGAAATAGCTCCGCTCAGCGCTCGCCGACCAGGGTGCCTTTGACCGCGTCGACGACTATCCGCGCCACTTTGCCATCGCGGGCGAGAACTGTCAGCACATAGACGAGCCCGTCCTGCCCATGGCACAGGCGCGCCTGCACGACGGTGCCCGGCATCCGGCTCTTTGCGGCGTGGATCGCGGCAGCAAGATGGACCACCGTGCCGGACGCCATTTCCGCGCGGCGCTCCTTCTGGTCGAGACAGGCATGGCCCGAGGGGGCACGGGCCGAACGCGCCTCTTCGCCGCGCGCGGCACCGATGACGAGGACGGAGGCGAGCAGCGAAAGGGCGCCCAAACCGAAGCAATGCACGGCAGCCATGATATGTGTTCTAGGCGGGCCGCAGTGAACCCGCCGTGAACGGCCGGTTTAAGGCGAAGTCGGCGCTTGGCCGCCAAAAACGACCATTGAGCGGGTGAAATGAGGCACGCGCGATGCCATTGAGGGCCGCATATTGGCTCGGCGGCAGGCCATTTGCCGCCTCCTGGCTCGCCATTGCCGCTGGATTGACGAGCTTGCTCATCGCGCAGGGCGCGCCAGCCATGGTGGGTGGCGCGCCACCGGCGCCCGCCGAGTTCGGGCGCTCAATCGTCATGATTCTCGGTTCGGCCGGTACGGCATGCACGGCAACGGCGATCGGCCGCGACCTCCTGCTGACGGCAGCGCACTGCGTGCAGCCCGGCGTCGACTACAAGCTCCTCGGCAGCGAGCCCGGGCAGCCGCCGGTTCTCAAGACCGTTGTGCGGATCGAACGCCACCCACAATTTGCCATGGCGCGCTTGTTCAACCATCTCGCCACCGCCGATGTTGCCGTGGTCAAACTCGCCGAGCCGCTTCCGGCGCGAATTTCTGCGGCAGCTATTGCCGCCGGCAGCGACGTTGTCGCCATCGGTGATTCGCTTGTCGTCGCCGGTTATGGCGTTACGGTCCGCGGCGACGGTCGCACCGGCGGCACCGCGCGTGTTGCCACACTCGTCGTCACCGGTCAGCCGGGACCGCTGCAGATCAGATTATTCGACCCGACCACCAAAGGATCGAGCACAGGCTTGGGCGCCTGCGCCGGCGATTCCGGCGCTCCGGCGTTTCGCATCTCAGGCGCAGGGCCACAGATTGTCGGGGTGGTAAGCTGGTCGACAGGACCAAATCTGACGGCGGGCTGCGGCGGGCTTACCGGCGTCACACCGCTGGCGCGGTATCGCGGCTGGATCATCGATGCGGCGCGAAAGCTGGGCACGCCGGTTGCGCCATGATCGCGCGGTCTATTCGGATCGTCGCAGCGGACCGTGCAGCGGGCGCTCCTCGACTGCCAATAGGCTAGCGAACGCAATCGTAAGACAGATCACAGCCGCGACAAAAACCCAGCGGAATGCCATTGCCAAATCGGCGTGCGCCGAAGCGAGCCCCTCGAGCGTGATCGTTCCGGCATTGTCTGGACCGCTGCCAAGGACGATCGCGCCAAACACGGCAACAATGATTGCACCGCCCAGTGTGCGGAAAAAATTCAGAGTCCCGGTCGCGGTGCCGAGCTGGTGCGGCTTGACCGCATTCTGCATCACAATCGTGCTCATCGGATACATCGGCCCTACGCCGCAACCGAGCACAAATAGCAACACTACAAGCTCCACAATCGACTGGTTCACCGGATCGTGGGCGAGCACGCCCAGTGCGATCACAGCGAACAGCAGGGCGGCCAGCGGCACGCGCATGTAATGCTCAACTCGCACCATCAGCCGTGCCGCAGTCAGCGAACCGACGACCGTTCCTGCCATGAATGCGATGAGCGCCAGTCCGGACGAACTGGCCGACAGGCCAAGCACGGTTTCGCAATAAAGCGGGGTGTAGATGGTGATGCCGATGATCGTGCCGACGCCAAAAAAAGCCGCGCAGGTGATCGTGCTGGTGACGCGGCCGCGCAGTATGGCCAGAGGAATGAATGGCTCACGCGCGGTCAGAAGGCGCGCGGCGAATAAGCCCCACAGCATCGCCGATCCGGCCAGTAGGCCGATAATAACTGCCGACCCCCACGGATAATGGGTGCCCCCCCAGGCGAGCGCCAGCATCAGCGAGAGTCCCGCGCCTACCATCAAAATGGCGCCGGTCACATCAAGCTGGTGCGGCCGTTCGTTGCGCGGCAGCCGCCGCAACGCGCGTTCGCTCATGACCAGTGCCACCGCACCGAGCGGCAGATTGATCCAGAAAATCAGCGACCAATGCAGCCGATCGGTGAAGAAGCCGCCGAGCACCGGCCCGAGAATGCTCGCGCTCATGAACATGATGGAGGTCCGGCCCTGAACCACCGGCCGTTCCTGCGGCGACAGCAAATCGGCGATGATCGTCTGCGCGATCGGCAGCAGGCCGCCACCGCCAATACCTTGCAACGCGCGCGCCAGGACCAGGATCCAGATCGTCGGCGCCAGCGCGCACGCGATCGAGCCGCCGATGAAAATTCCGATCGCCCAGAGCAGAACGACACGACGGCCGTAAATATCGGACAATTTTCCGAACAGCGGAGTGGTCGCAGTCACCGCAAGCAAATAAGCCGTGACCACCCACGACAATTCGTCGATGCCGCCAAGACTTCTGCCGATCGCAGGCAAGGCCGGCGCGACGATGGTTTGCTCAAGTGCTGACAGAAACATCGCCAGCATGATGCCGGCGACGATTGCGCGCACCGCGGCATGGTCCATGGGACCTGTCGCAGGCGAAGCCCGGGAAAGCTCACTCGCGGCGCCCGCAGGCGCAACGGTGACGAGGTTCTCGGGCGTGGCTCGGGTGCTCATGGCAGGCGGCTGGCTGGCATCCACTTGGCCGCCCTCCCCTGCCTTTGCAACCGGACTTTGCGCAGATCAGGCGTGCGCGCAGACACTCGTTTGAGTTGCTAGTTGCGACGGCGGCGTGCCCGCCGTGGCAATTGCAAAGGCCAATTGACGATGTGGTCCTCCAGTTCGTGGTCCGGCACGTCAAGCTCGCTGGCACGAACGCGCCCCCGCACTGACACTCCGGCGGCATGTACGCTGTCAGGATCGCCGGATACCAGGGGATGCCACCAATAGAGGTCATGGCCCTCCGCCAGCAGCACATAGGCACAGGACGGCGGAAGCCATTTGATCTCTTTGAGGCTTTCGGGCGTCAGCCTGACGCAATCATCGACCAGGTCCAGCCGACTTTCGTAATCCCGGCAGCGGCAGGTGTGTCCATCGAGGAGTCGGCAACCAACATCGGTGTAAAAGGTCTCAGCAGCTGATTCGTCTTCCTCAAGCTTGTTGAGGCAACAGCGCCCACAGCCATCGCAGAGGCTTTCCCACTCCAAATCGGTCATTTGACTCAAGGACTTGCGGCGCCAAAATGGAACCTCCTCGGAACTGTCGGATTTACGTGCCATGGGGGCCTCTGCGCCAAGCTATGCCAAATTTATCCGCATTTTCCATTCACTTTGCAGCCGCAACTAAACCTTGGCCGGCACGAGGCCAGTTCGCTAGAAAGACAACTGCGGTGCTTCCTTCCGTTTCCCGGAGTAACCGGCCGTGACAGACATGTTCCCCGATCCGGGCGAGGACTGGAGACCGAAGCTCCGGCGGCTGCTTCTCGACATCGACGCGCGAATAGATTCCGCAATCTTCCAAAGCGGCAAATGGGCGCGCGAGATTTATGAGCGTTTCACCGCCTTCATGGACCACGCCCATGTCGCCGGCTGGCGCCGTTGGCTGTTGGTCGAACCGCTCTCGGAAGGGGCGACGCTCGGCACCGGCGCATTGCTCCTGCTCCTGGCGCTGGCGATCCCTTCGTTCCGCCAGACATCCGATGACGATTGGCTCAAGAAATCCGATTTGGCGGTGACGTTTCTTGACCGCTACGGCAATGAGATCGGCAGCCGCGGCATCAAGCACACCGAATCGGTGCCGCTCGAGGACTTTCCAGATCACCTCATCAAGGCGGTGCTCGCGACCGAAGATCGCCGGTTCTACGAGCATTTCGGCATCGATATTCAAGGCGTATTCCGCGCCTTTGTAACCAATACTCAAGCCGGCGGCGTCGTTCAGGGTGGCTCGACCATAACCCAGCAGCTGGCGAAAAACCTGTTCCTCTCCAACGAACGCACCTACGAACGCAAGATCAACGAAGCGTTTCTGGCGCTTTGGCTGGAAGCGCATCTACCCAAAAACGAAATCCTCAAACTCTACCTCGATCGCGCTTACCTTGGCGGCGGCGCATTCGGCGTCGACGCCGCGGCGCGGTATTATTTCGGCAAATCGGTCCGCGACCTCAATCTCGCCGAAGGGGCAATGATCGCCGGACTGTTCAAGGCGCCGACCAAATTCTCCCCGCTGATCAATCTGCCGGCGGCGCGCGCCCGCGCCAATGTCGTGCTCGATAATCTCGTCGAGAACGGCTTTATGACCGAGGGCCAAGTCTATGGCGCGCGGCGCAATCCGGCGACCACGATTGATCGGGCGATCGAGGACGCACCGAACTACTATCTCGATTGGGCCTTCGACGAGATGCGCAAGCTCGTCGACACATTGCCGAAGTCGGTGACCTCGCGCTCGTTCACGGTGCGCACGGCGCTGGACGGCAACTTGCAGCACTTTGCCGAGCACGAGGCGGAATCCCAATTGCGCCAATACGGCCGCGACTATGGCGCCAGCCAGGTGGCTCTCGTTGTCGGCGACCTCGACGGCGGCGTGCGGGCGATGGTCGGCGGCCGCGATTACGGCACCAGTCAATTCAATCGCGCCACCGACGCGCTGCGCCAGCCCGGTTCCTCGTTCAAGCCATACGTCTATGCGACAGCGTTGGCGAACGGCTTTAAGCCAAGCTCGGTGGTGGCCGACTCCCCGGTTTGCATCGGCAATTGGTGTCCACACAATTATTCCGGCGGCTATTCCGGAAATGTGACGCTATTGGAGGCGATCACCCATTCGATCAACGTTATTCCGGTCAAGCTGTCGATCATGCTTGGCAACGGCAATCCAAAACTCGGCCGCGCCATGATCGTGCAAACCGCCCGGAATTTCGGCATTCATGCGCCGCTGCCGGACACGCCTTCTTTGCCGATCGGCGCCGACGAAGTCTACGTCTACGAGCACGCAATGGCTTACGCCACCTTCCCCAATCTCGGCCGCTCCGTGACGCCGCATGCCGCGCTCGAAGTTCGCACCGATTCCGGCCAATTGGTCTGGCGCTTTGATCGTGACGGCCCCAAGCCGAAGCAGGTGATCAGCCCGGAAACCGCCATCGACATGATCAAAATGATGAACTCCGTCGTCGAAAATGGCACGGGACGGCGGGCGCAGCTCGACGGGGTCCCGACCTGCGGCAAAACTGGCACCACCAATGATTGGCGCGACGCCTGGTTTGTCGGCTATACGGGCAATTTCGTCGGCGCTATCTGGATGGGTAACGACGATTATTCGCCGACCAAACGCATGACCGGCGGCACGCTGCCGGCGGCGACGTGGCACAACATCATGGCCTATGCGCATCAAGGCGTTGAGTTGCGGCCGCTGCCCGGGCTGCCGGCACCGCAGCATGCCCCGGCAATCGCCGACGCTTCATCGAAAGGCGGCGAGCAGCCGCATGCGGTGCTGCTCACGCGCAAGGGAACCGAGGCACTTCTTCACGTCGAACGCATATTGGACGACGCCGTGCATATGCCCTCATCGGAGGCTGCAGCAAAGACTTCCGTCGGCGCGCTTGATGGCGACGTAAAAAAGGATAGCTCAGGATCATCAAGCACTTTTGCCACGACCGCCGAGCGCGCCGCGCCCGCCAGTCCACGCGGCGAGTAAGGGTCTCAAGGATCCGGATCGGCAACCGCACACCATCATGCGCCTTCTGTTCGGATCATGCTTCACATTGTTGATCGCGGCCGCGCTGGGGCTCGGCGCGACCTGGTTCACGCTTACGCGTGGCGTCGCATTCGGCGCCCTGAGCATCGGCGCCTGGAAAGCATGGCCAAAAAGCGGGTCGGCGGATATCGATCCCTATGCCCGCGCCATGGTTGCGAGGACCGGCGAGCTACCCACCGGGATGGGCGATGGCGTCGCCTTTTATGCACGTACCGACAAGGCAGGAAACGTTTTCGACGGCCGCTGCACGTTCGCTGTGAGCGGCATGACGCCGACGGCACGCTACTGGACCGTAACGCTCTACACTCCGGAAGGGCGGCTCGTCCCTAACACGATCGATCGGCATGGTTTCACAAGCGAGGAAATCGTGCGCGACAACGACGGCCGCTTCACGATCATGGTCGCGCCACTCGCTCGTCCCGGCAATTGGCTGCCGACCGGCGGGATTGAACAATTCGTGCTGGTCTGGCGCCTCTACGATACGGCGATCGGGGTCGCCACCCGGACTGCCAAGGAAGGTCCGATGCCTGCTATCGAGCGAAAGGGCTGCTGATGGTTCGCGGTCTGTTGTGGATTCTCGCCGCGGTCCTGCTCGGCGGCATTGTCCATCTCTCGACGGTACTGGCGACGCCGCAGGCGGCTAAGCAAGATGCCTATTCGCGCCTTGCTCCGCTGACACCGGTCAATGCCATGCAACCACTCACGCCGACCAAGGCGGGAGCCGAGATCATGCCATTTATGGATCCGGCTTTCGCAGCGGCGGTGTGCCGTTACGACCTTAGCGGTGGTCCGCTCAAGCTGACCGCGCCGGTCAGCCAAGCCTATACCTCGGTGACCTTTTACACCCGCAGGAGCGTCGCCTTTTACGCGATTAATGACCGTGCCGCTGGCCGGCGAACCATTGAGCTTGATCTCATGACAGCGGCACAGCGCGCCCAAGTCCCGGAGGACGAGGAAGTCACGGCGGCGGACCGGCTGATCATTGAATCGCCGACCACGATGGGTCTTATCGTTCTGCGCGCTTTGGCGCCCGAACCAAGCTTGATGCCGATGGCGCGACAAGCGCTGGCGGCCGCGACCTGCCGGATTCAGCCGCAATAGAGTCGTCGCTCAGCCATCACCGAGCGCGTGCCGTCACATCGCCTCAAATGAACAGCGCTATCGCCGCCTGACGCGGCGGCGGCCGCCATTTTCGGCGGGCGGCTGCGTCTGTGGCTCAAAGCCGTCAAGTGAATCCGGAGAGCGCTCGATGCGGATGACCGGAAGGATGATGATCGTTGCGGATTCGCCGGCCTCGCGGAAGCGCACAATGCGCCCGTCGTCCGGAAATTTTATAACAGTGCCCACCAGCCGCTTCCTCTGCCGCCGGCCAGCGCGTGAAATTGCAAGGTGCGCCGGCGGCATCTCTGCCGATTAAGCGGTATGCAAGGTTAACGGTCCGCTAACGCGCCGCCCCTAACTTTAGTCGCTGTCTCCTTTGCAACCGGACGATCGCTTCGAGCCAGAAATCATGGAGAGCGCGAGCCTGTGGGGGCTGGACTTGCTCGCCCGTTTTGACGTGCCGGGTTGTGCTCACGCGCGTCCGACGCTCTTGCGCGTACTCACCGATCTTTACATACAAAAGCAGACCCATACTGCGGACGAGGAGCGCCACTACACCGAACTCGCGCTCCGTCTTCTGGATTCGGCGGACGGCGCCACCCGCGCCGCGGTGGCGCAACGGCTTGCGCATTATGAGTCGCCGCCGCGGCGTGTTGTCGAGCGCCTCGCTGGCGAGGTTGCCGGCGGCCATGGCCAGCGGCAGCCGTTTCGGCCTGCCACCTCGATCGTGCTTGATGATGGACTCACAGACCGAGCCCCCATCGATGTTGATATCGCGGCCACGCTGAACGAGCTGTTTTTTGCCGCCAATCAAGACGAGCGCCGTCTCATCCTACTGAACCTGGATGTGATCGCTCCGTTTCCAGCACGCCGAATGAAACTGTCGCGTGAAGATGGTTTAAGCGGGCGATTGGAAGCCGCCGTCTTGTCTCGCAATCGCGAGAATTTTGCTCAGGATTTGGCCCACGCCCTGCACATTCCTCGCGCGCAAGCGCGGCGGGTGGCCGACGACGATCTGGGCGAGCCGATCGTGACGGCCGCTAAAGCCCTCGACATTCGCCGCGGGGCTCTCTACCGGATTTTGTTGTTCGTCAATATCGGCCGTTCGGTGGCGCGCGTTCAAGCGCTGACCGAACTGCATCATGAATTGCCCAGACAGACCGCCGAGCACATGGTCGCAATCTGGCAATCCTTGCCGAAAGTGGATCGGCAGGCAGAGCGGCACCAACCCTTGCTGTGGGAGGATGGTGCGAGCTCCCGGCCACGCATGGCCGGAACGACCGCGCACCTTGCGCTGTTAGCGCCACCGAAACAGCGCGACGCCTCGTAAGCCCCGCCTGATTTCGGCGACCTTGCCGAACTCAGCGCACGGTGTTGAGAAAGTTCCTGCCGGCGCGATCTTCGACTTCCACAATCCAAAGATCGGGGTCGAACTTCGTTTCTCGCGCCAGACGGGATTCAATGTCTGCATCGGGCGCGGGTTGTAAAGCCAGGCACGCGGCAAAGATCCGGTCAGCGGCGCCGGGCTCAAGCGCGCTCTGCGGCGCCGGTCCGAACAGATCGGATGTCCCATCGAGCCGGCAGATACGGACGAAGATTGCGCCAGCCTCTTCGGCGCCGCGGCGTCGCACGACCGCAGACAGACCTTCGACCTGGCAGCGTCGCAGATAGGCCGCCACCCATAAGGCGCTCTTCAGGCGCATGACTGCGCTCCTTGCTCAGGAGCGGCTTGTCCTCAATCCGAACTGTTCTGGCAAGCGGCACAGTGGCGATAAGCGCCGGGCTGTTTAATCGAGCGGGTGCCCGACCATTGCGGTCAGCTCTTTGACCAGGCGATCGGAAACGCGACCGCTCGCCGGCAAATTGTGGTCGCGTTCGAACTTCGCGATTGCGGCACTTGTCGCATCGTCGAGCGTGCCGGACGTTTTGAGCTGGCCGTAGCCGTATTGGGCAAGAGCACGTTGCACTGCCGCGATCCGCGGCGATGGACCGATCAATTCAGTGATCGGATCGCTGCGCCGCGCCGCGATTGGCTGGACTGCGGGCGGGGTCGCGTTGGGGCGCGTGGGCGTGCCGGTCACGAGCGGTTTGAGCGAATCGCTCTTTGCCGCCGGTGATTTGGTGTCGAAATATGTCGGCCCCAGCGCACGAGATTGCAAGAAGATCGCGTTCACGACGATGATGAGCGCCGTCGCGACCGCAGTGATGATGGCGATCGAGTCTACCGGATGTCGCGCTACGGGATCCCAAGCCCGAAAGGTCAGGGCACCCGCCCCGCTTGCGAGGCGCGTGAGATACGACCGATGCCGCCGCCTAGGCACGCCTGACGCCTTCCCCCGCCGTTAGCCGCTCAATGTTGGCAAAGCCCGCTTAAGCGAACGCTAAAACGCAATCGCTCTCTCTGCCGCGGCCACCCCGCCTCAATGGGCGATCGCGGCGCTGGCCCGGCAGGATGAAATCCGATGTGACGCTAAAATCAGCGAATCTGCGGGGAAAGATCGTCGATCAAGGGCGGGATGCAACCGAAGCGGACCCGCTTCGTTCGATTATTAACCTAAACAAAGGTTTTCCATTTGTTCGAAAATTTGCGGCGTATTCTCTTCAAATCTGGAGAAAACTCGACCGGCCGCCGCAACGCCGGCTTCAAGGCTCCCTGCTAGCTTTGAGACTGTAGGCATGGGATGTGCCACAGGGGATTGGGTGTCATGTTCTTTCTATTGCGTATGGCATTTTGGCTCGGGCTCGTGCTGGTCCTGTTGCCGAGCGGCGCTTCACAACAGCCGCAGGGCAGTCAGGTCGCCGCGTCGGAAGCGATCTCGGCCGCATCCGCCACCATGGGCGACTTGCGTCAATTCTGCGCGCGGCAACCGGACGCTTGCACGGTCGGTTCTCATGTTGCGAGCCAGCTCGGTTCCCGGGCGCAGGCAGGCGCCAGGATGCTTTATCAATTCGTGACTGAAAGCATGAAGCGGAAAGAGGGCGGCAGTGACAATGCCGCCCGGGACGGCAAGCCTGCCGCAGATCGCGCCGTCGCCGACAAGGACTCGCAGAATACGCTGACCCCGGCCGATCTGGCGGCCCCTTGGCGCGCGCCCGCGCCGCGCAAGGATGGCCGGCACGCGGTCTAGCGTCGCTCAATCGCGGTATCGTCTAACCCCTGAGCCTGCACGCCGGAGCCAGCACCGGGATTCGACCTTGGCGGGGTCGCTCTCTATATAAAAGCCGACAAGAGTGACCGTTCGAGCCTGGATAGAATGGCGGACATTAACGAGATCATCGGCAATTTTGCGGTCCTGGACGATTGGGACGATCGGTATCGCTATCTCATCGAACTGGGGCGCGAGCTGCCACCGCTGGCCGAGGCGGCGCACAACGAAGCCAACAAGGTTCAGGGCTGCGCAAGCCAGGTCTGGTTGGACACCACCGTGCGACCCAATGGCTCGGCCGGCCCCGTGCTGACTTTTGTCGGCGATAGCGACGCCCATATCGTGCGGGGATTGATTGCCATCCTGTTCGCTATCTATTCGGGCAAGAGCGCAAGAGAGATTCTCAACACCGACGCCGTTCAATTGTTTGAAGGCATGGGATTGCGCGAGCATCTTACGCCACAGCGTTCGAATGGCTTCCGTTCAATGGTGGACCGGATTCGCACCGACGCCCGCACCGCGCTTGCTGCGGCGGCCTAGCAATCTTTGCTCAAGCGCTCTGCTCGATGTGAATGCGCAGTTCGGTAATGGAGCCGAACCGCAGCGTGCCCTCCGGCAACTGTGCTTCGATCGAGCCATCCGAATAAAGCGTGTATGGCATGCCGTTGACGACACCTGACTTGAGCACCGAGACAGCGGCCGCCGCGCTGTCCGGATTGGTCACGGATGCCGGCAGATGAGGCGCATCGGCGCTTTGCTGCAATTGAATCGGCGGTGACGCGTTCTGGGTCGGGCCAATCGGACGCGGCGCCGCTTCGATGTTACGCGAAGGACGCGGACCTTTCGGCCACAGCGCCTCGAGGGCTGGTTCGGTTGGCCGTTCGCCCGAACGACGCAAATTCGGTGGCAGCCGGAACGCCGTCCCGACGCTCGCCGCTCCATTGCCGCTCTTGCCCGAGTGCTGCGCAGCGGCTTCGGTCTTCAGGTCGTGCGCAGCCCCCATTGCGATAACGGGCACGGGCGGCGATGTTTTATCCGCACCGGCCGCGCTGTCCGGTGGCCTCGGAGCGAACGGAATTCGCACTGGCTCGCGCGGTGTTTCGACGCTTTCAGGAGCTTTGGTGCTCTCCGGAACCGGCAGCCCGCGCGGCAGCGGGCGTGACGCCAGCGTTCGCTCGATGCGTTGGAGCGTTCGCAATCCCGCGCCGAGCCCGACCAGCAGCAGCCCGCCCACCGCCGCAACGATGCCCGGCGTGAGAATTGCGGCGTCAAAAGTGCCGTCGCGCGGCGAGAGGCCCAAGGCCGCAAGGACCACGCCGACCGCACTAAGCAGCCCACCAAACATCAACAAAAGCAAATACATACGCAGTCCTTGCGCGCGGAACGCCGCCAAATAATTTGCGTCGGTATTGTGACGAGGCCTGCATAGCATGCAAGCCTTATTCTGCCGAATCGTTCTGCGGTCGGAAAAAGCGGCGTTGCCGAGCCGCTCGCTTGGGCCTATTGACTTGGTCCTCTCTTGAGGAACCTTTCAGGTTTCCCGGCGGTTGCAACCCAAACATCAAGCCCAAGATCACATTGAGGAGCACACCAATGGCATTCACCCTGCCCGATCTTCCCTATCCGCATGACGCGCTGGCGCCGCACATGTCGCGAGAGACACTCGAATTTCATCACGACAAACATCATCAGGCCTATGTGACCGCGGGTAATAATCTGGCCAAAGGCACCGAATGGGAAAACAAACCGGTAGAAGAAGTCGTCAAAGGTACATTCGGGAAAAATCCGGGACTGTTCAACAATGCGGCTCAACATTTCAATCACATCCATTTCTGGCAATGGATGAAGAAGGGCGGCGGCGGTGACAAACTGCCCGGCAAGCTCGAGAAGCAACTCACCTCGGACATCGGACCGTTAGCCAAGGTCAAGGAAGATCTGATTCAAGCCGGCGTGACGCAATTCGGTTCTGGCTGGTGCTGGCTGGCCGTGAAAGACGGCAAACTGACAATCATGAAAACGCCAAACGGTGAGAACCCGCTCGTGCATGGCGCCAAGCCAATTCTCGGCTGCGATGTGTGGGAGCATTCCTACTACATCGACTATCGCAATCGCCGGCCTGACTATCTGAAAGCGTTCTTCGACCACCTGGTGAACTGGGACCACGTCGGGGAAATGTTTGAAGCTGCGACGAAGTAGGGACCGCAAAGGCGAGCGACGTTGCAAGCGGGGCTCGCGCCCCGCTTCTCGCATCGGCGCCTCATGCAAACAAGGTGAATGCGATTCAGCATCGCTGCGCATTGCCGCATTGTCAGAGCTGTAAATGCTCTGCATGACTTGAGCCGTAGATCCGACCGGGGCCGACCACCGTGCATCAAGCTGCAGCGACGCCGCTGCGCCTGCGATCAAGGACAGACGGATATGCGCGCTGGCTAGATAGGCTGGCGATCCTCGTTCTCGCGATCGTTGCGGCCATCGCGTTTGCCACTTTCCGCGATTATGGCCTCGGCTGGGACGACTATACGCATTCGCAATATGGCGCTCTTCTGATCTCGCTGTTTCAGTCGAACTTCGCCGATCAGCGCGCGCTTTCGTTCGTCAATCTGTACATGTACGGCGGCGGGTTCGATATCCTGGCGACACTTGCCGCCAAGATCCTCCCGTTCGGTCTGTTCGAAACACGCCGCCTGCTTGGCGCAGCGATCGGGCTGATCGGTTTATTCGCAACGTGGCGTCTGGGCCGGCGCCTCGGCGGCCCGCTTGCCGGCCTGTTGGCGATTACTTTGCTCGCGACCTGTCCGCTGTACTACGGCCACATGTTCATCAATGCCAAGGATGGGCCCTTCGCGGCGGTCATGGCGCTCGCACTGCTTGGTCTCATTCGCGCTTTTGAAGAATATCCGCGCGCCACGCCGGCGACCATCGCGCTCTGTGGAACCGGTGTCGGCCTCGCCATCGGCGCGCGCGTGCTGGGCGGCTTTGCGGTCGCGAATGCGCTCTTGCCGCTTTGCCTGATCGGCGCGCTCCGGTGGCGGGCAATCGGCGCAAAACCCGCGCTGCGCAAGTGCGGATCGTTTCTGCTACCACTCATTCCAGCGGCAATTCTCGCTTACCTGATGATGGGCCTGGTGTGGCCCTGGAGCGTGCTTTCGCCGCTTAATCCGTTTCGCGCCGTCGAGTATTTTTCGAATTTCTTCGAGAAGCCGTGGCGCGAACTCTTCGACGGCCAGTTGATCCCGGTGATCGATATGCCGCGATCCTATGTGCCGACTTTGTTCGCAGTTCAGGTGCCGGAATTGCTCTTGGCGCTCGGCCTTTGCGGCACAGTAGGCGCGCTATTCGGCATTGTGAGGACTACCGACCGCAGTACTGCCGGCGCTGGCCGGCGAGCGGCGCTATTGGCGACCGTGCTGGCGGCCTTTCTGCCGGTATTGGTCACGGTTGCGACCCGGCCGGCGATGTACAACGGCATCCGCCACTTCGTTTTTGTACTGCCGCCGTTCGCGGCGCTCGCCGGGCTGGCCGGCGCATATTTCGCCGAACGGCTTCGGGGTTATGGCAGGCTCGCGGCCAGCGCCGGCATTCTGGCGGTTGTTGTCGGCACCGCCTCTCCCATCATCGACATGGTGAGACTGCATCCCTACGAGTATACCGACTACAACCATCTCGCCGGTGGCGTTCCCCGCGCCCGGCAGAACTACATGCTCGATTACTGGGGCCTGTCGCTCACTCAGGCGTCGCGACAATTGCTGACCGAGATTGCCCATCGCGGCGAGCGTCCGCCGCACGGCCAGTGGAGAATTGCAGTCTGCGGTCCGCATCCGCCGGTCGCTGTCGCGCTCGGGCAGCAATTCACGACGACGTGGAATCCCAAAGGAGCCGATTTCGCGATGGTGGTCGGCGAATTCTACTGTGCGAAGCTCGACGCGCCGGTCGTGTTCGATATTGTGCGCGAAGGCGTGATCTATGCCAGAGTTTACGATCTGCGCGGCCGCACGATTTCTTCGCTGCTGACGGTGCCCGGAATCGAGCAAACCAATTACTGAGCTTCCCGCACGCTCGCGACAAGCCTCGCCGCGAGCGGAGCTAAGAACTTAAGCGTTCACCGCAATGGGCTCAGCGGCAACCGGCGGCAGCAATTTCGGCGCAACGAATCGTCCCTGCTCGATATCTTCGATCTGCCGGTCGATCTGCTTCATCACATAGCGCGAATAGGGGCCGACATGCAGATAGAATGCCATCAAGGTGACGATGCCGCGCACCGAATTCGGATTGGTCGACATGCAGGTCGTGAATGCTTTCCAAAACCGCTCGCGCCCTTCGGGCAGCCGCGACATCAGATCGTGCACCAGCTTTATGGTGCTGACCCTGCCGCGGATGTCGCCTTTCGGTAATTCCTTGCGTCGATCGGAACAGTCGAGCATTGCCGCGAGCCGCTCCAGCCGTCCGCAAAACGCATCCGGATCGTAGATCTGCTCCAAAATCCTTCGATAATCGCGCAGGATATCGAGCCGCGGCCGCTTGGTGTCGTAATTCACGCCCGCAGTGCACTGATCGCCTTTGCCGGCGGGCGCTGCGTCATGGTCGACATGCAAGCGGCCTTCGCGCGCAAGCCGTCGCGTGAGCTGGGTGTTCGGCAGCGCGTAAAGCAAGCCCACCATCGCAATCGGAATGTTGGCTTCCTCGATGAGATTGATCATCGGCTGGGCGACCGATCCTTTCTCCGTATCGAAGCCGACGATGAAGCCCGCCGTGACCGACATTCCGGCGCGGTAGATCTTGTGCACGCTCTCGGCGATGCTGCGGCGCGTATTCTGCTTCTTGCGCGCTGCGGCAAGCGTCTCCTCGTCAGGACTTTCGATGCCGACGAAGATCGCAAAGAAATTGCTCCGCCGCAGCATCTGCAAGAGTTCTTGATCGTCGGCGAGGTTGAGCGACGCCTCGGTCGTGAACTCGAACGGATAATCGTGTTCTTTGATCCAGTTTTCGAGCACCGGCAGAAACGCCTTGATCGCTTTTTTATTGCCGATCAGATTGTCGTCGACGAAATCGACATGACCGCGATACCCGAGCCGGTAAAGCGCTTCGAGCTCGCCAAGCATTTGCGCGTGGGTCTTGGTCCGCGGCGCGCGGCCATAGAGTTCGATGATGTCGCAAAACTCGCAGGTGAACGGGCAACCGCGCGAGAACTGTACGCCGATGTAAAGATATTGGTCGAATTTCAGGAGATCGAAGCGCGGAACCGGCGTCTTGGTCACATCGACCTGGAATTTCGGCGCCTCGAAGGTGCCCTCGCGCTGACCCTCCTCCCAGGCGGCGATGAACTTGTCGAGGATTCCCTCGGCCTCGCCGACCACCCGGAAGTTTGCCGTGGCGTAGCGATGCGGACTCGAGCTTACGTCGGGTCCGCCGACCGCGACCGGCAAACCGCGCGCGCGGCACATTTCGATGAGATCAAGCGTGTCGGCCTGCTGAAACAGCATGCC
>JBQCCX010000107.1:0-20047 GCA_051961815.1 Xanthobacteraceae bacterium | reverse complement strand
CTCACGATGTGGTTCCGCCGATGACCATCCTCCGCGATTTTCTGCAATGGCTGGACAGTGCACCGGCGAATGAACGGGCCGAAGCGGCGGGCGCTCTGGCGCGGGCCTATCTTTGCTCCGATCTCACCCTCGATGAGCTCGTGCCGGCCGAAGGCCTGATGCTCAAGCTGCTCGACGATCCATCGCCGCTGGTGCGCCGCGCGCTGGCCGACGCCTTGGCGCCGAGCCCGGCGGCGCCGCCCGCCGTGATCATCGCGCTCGCCGGAGACCAGCCGCAGATCGCGGCGCCGGTCTACGCCTTGTCGCCACTATTGATCGACGCCGACCTCGTGGACGGTGTCGCAACAGGGGGCGATGTGGTGCAAGCCGCCATCGCCAGCCGCGCCGTGCTGCCGTTCGCAGTTGCTGCCGCGCTTGCCGAACTCGGCAGCGCCGAGGCGTGCCAGATTTTAGCGGAGAATGCCGGCGCCGAAATCGCGCCGCTGTCGATCGATCGCCTGGTCGAACGGTTCGGCGAGATCGCCGCCATCCGTGACGCCTTGCTGGTGCGTGACGATCTTCCGGCTGCGACCCGGCAAAACCTGGTGACGCGGCTGTCGCAAACGCTGGCCGGCTTTGTCGTCGGCCGCTCCTGGCTGGAAGAGGACCGCGCCCAGCGGATCGCGCGCGAAGCTTGCGAGAAGGCAACGGTCACCATTGCCGCCGACAGTTCCAAGGCGGAGCTGCGGCCGCTCATTCGCCATCTGCGCGCCAGCGGCCAGCTCACCGCCGGCCTGGTATTGCGCGCGCTGCTATCCGGCAATCTTGGTTTGTTCGAAGAGGCTTTGGCGGAGCTGAGCGGAATGCCGCACAGGCGCGTCTCGGCGCTGGTCCGTGATCGCATCGGGTCAGGATTACTCGCTCTGTTCGAAAAAGCGCAGCTGCCGGCCTCGATGCACGCCACGTTTAAGGAAGCGATCAAGGCCATGCGCGAGGGTTTCGCCGAGGATGCCGACGAGGCGCGTTTGCAGCGGCGCATGGTCGAGCGCGTTCTTGCCGCCTGCGAGAATGCCGATATGAGCGATGTCGCGCCGTTGATTACGCTGTTGCGCCGTTTTGCCGCCGAAGCGGCGCGCGACGAAGCGCGGTTGTTTTGCGACGAGCTTGCCGCCGAGCCGCTGCAGCTCACTTACTCCGCAGCGGCGTAATCACCAGAGCGCTCGTCCCCGCGAAAGCGGGGACCCAAGTCGAACTGGATTCCCGCTTTCGCGGGAATGAGCGGGGAATTTACTTCAATGGCCGAACTGTTCGCCGATGATGCGCTCGTCCAGGCTGTGGCCCGGATCGAACAGCATGTGCATCGCGGTGGCGTGATCCATCTGGATTTCCACCGTGCGCACCGAGCGCACCTCGTCGTGATCGGCGACGGCGGCCACTGGGCGCTTGGCTGGCTCGAGCACTTCGATGCTGACGCGGGCGCGGTCCGGCAGCAGCGCGCCGTGCCAGCGCCGCGGCCGGAACGGGCTGATCGGGGTCAGCGCCAAAAGCGGCGCGCCGATCGGAATGATGGGCCCTTGCACCGAAAGATTGTAGGCGGTCGAACCGGCCGGCGTCGCCAGCATGATGCCGTCCGCCACCAATTCGGCGAGCCGTTCCTTGTCGTCGACAAAGACGCGCAGTCGCGCCGCCTGATAGGTCTGGCGGAACAGCGACACTTCGTTGATGGCGCGATGACGGTGCACGCGGCCGGCGGCATCGCGCGCCCGCATCAATAGCGGATGGATTACCGTGACATGCGCGGCGGCAAGCCGCTTGTGCAGGTCGCGCTCGCTGTATTCGTTCATGAGAAAACCGACCGTGCCGCGATGCATGCCGTAGATCGGCTTGCCGGAATTCATGAACCGTTGCAGGGTCGCCAGCATCAGGCCGTCGCCGCCGAGCGCGACCACCACGTCCGCGGTCTCGGGCCGGGCATCGCCGTAACGCTGGACCAAACGGCGGCGCGCCCGCTGCGCGGCGAGCCCATCGCTGGCGACAAAGGCGATGCGCTTATAGGACGAGGCCGGGCGGTTTTTGCGCATGGCAGAGCGGTTTCAAACAAGCGGCAGCGCCGCGCTGGAGCTGGTTATGGACACTAACAATGAACGCGTGGTGTTTGTGTATACGACCCATCCGTCGGTTGTCGAGGCGGAGCGGATCGGCCGCGAGCTGGTCGAAAAACGGCTGTGCGCCTGCGTCAATATCCTGCCTGGCATGGTGTCGCTGTATTGGTGGCAAGGCGCGATCGAACGGGCCGACGAAACGGTGATGGTCATCAAGACGCGCGCCGCGCTCGCCGAGGCGGTCCGCGCCGCGGTGCGGCAGCTGCATTCCTATACGACGCCGGCGATAGTGGTGCTGCCGGTCGAGAGCGTCGATCCGGATTACAAGCAGTGGCTTCTGGCCGAGACGGAAAGGGCGCCACGGACCTGACGAAGACGTCATTGCGAGCGAAGCGAAGCAATCCAGCAATCAATCTCCTGGATTGCTTCGTCGCCCTTTCAGGCTCCTCGCAGTGACGATTGAACGAGACTGCTCAGTTATTTCAGCCGTCCGCTGATCTTGTCGAGGCCAGCTTTGGCGCAAGCCTCGTCCAGCTCGCCGCCGGGCGCACCGCCGACGCCGATCGCGCCGATCGGCTCGGCGCCGATTTTGATTCTGATGGCGCCTTGAGCCAAGAGCATATGCGGAAGCTTGGCCAGGCCGCCCGCCGATGGCGTGGGCCCAATGCGCTGCGCAATCGCGCCGCTGGTATCTTCATTGCGCGCCGCGCCCAGCGTGAGCACGGTGTAGGCCTTGTCGTGTGCGGAATCGAGTGTGCCCGTGGAAGCGCCATCGCCGCGCAACGTGGCTTGTTCGACGGTGTCGCCGTCAAGAATGGTCGCGGTCACCTTGTAGCCCTGCTTGGCGCATGCGGCGACCGCTTCGGTCACGGCCTCCGAGGCGAGCGCCGCCGACAGCCGATGCATGGTCAGCACGTCCTGCGCCGATCCAGGCAGCGGATTTGCAAAAACGATTCCCGCGACGCATGCCGCCGCGGTGACGGATTTTCTCATGATGCAAATCCTCCCTTAAAAAAATGGCCCGGATATCGCTTGGCGATATCCGGGCTGATGGCAGTGCGACGGCTGTATAAGTTTAGTACGTCCGCGTGCCGTCGATCACTTCTTTGAGCGCGACATATTCCTTGCACTCGGTGCCGCAGATCAGGCGCACCTGCTCGAGATCGTCCTTGGCTTTGAGCACATTGCCTTGCTCGGCATGCCACATGCCGTAATAGGACCAGGTCAAAGCGTGCTTCGGATCGGCGGCGAGCGCCTTGTCGTACCAGTACTTGGCCTCGTCATAGCGGCCGATCTTGCGGTTGGCATAGCCGAGCAGGGTTGCCACGTCGGCATTGTTGTCATGCTCTAACGCGCGCAGGGCCGTGATGCCGGCCTGGTAGTCGTCCTTGTCGTAGATCAGCGCGTAAGCGGCATGATAGCCGTCGATGAAATCCTTGGCCGAACTGCTCTTGTCGTTTTTCTTCTTCTGCTTGCTCGACTTGTCGGACGGCTTGCTGCCTTGCGAGCTCCCGCCTGAATCGCTGGGGCTGGCGCCGCCCATCGCGGCGGCGAGTTGCGGGGCGCCCGAAATGGCAGCTGCAAGGATGACGGCGGTAAGGAGCGAGGTTTTGCGCATGATTCCTCCGGTTTTGGCTGCGAAAGTTCCGTTGTCTTGCGACGTCGGCCCGTATCTGGGAGTCCTTACTCTATGAGTTTATTCCCCGGACAAGGTTCCCGCTGGCATGGACATTCAGGCGGCTAACACCGTAAGCCTAGCATTTCTTCCACTGGCGGTTCGCTGATTAGCGCCGGTCAACGGAAAGTTGATCGGCCCCGGCCCCGCCGCGCATTACGATAATTTCACGTAGGTGAACGCTAAGCGCAGCCGCACTTCAGGCCGCGTTCAGTGGCGGCTGCGTAATGTTCTCCGCGACAATCGGCGCCAGTTCCCCCGAACGCCGAAAAAGGAGAACACAATGCTGACCAAATTCGCCGCCGCGCTGCTCGCGACCAGCTTGATCGCCGGCTCGGCGCTCGCCGCACAGCCCACGCCCGCTTCCAATGGCGCGGCGCCTGCGGTGCAAAGCCAAACCCCGTCCACGCCAGCGGCCAAGGCGACCACCAAGTCGACCACCAAGGCGACCACCAAGGCGGTGAAGCACACCGCGCGGCATCGCAATCATGTCCGCAAACACGTCGCGCGGAGCAAGGGTCATGTCGTGCATCACGCGCGTCATGCCAAGCCGGCCAAAACGCATCAGGCCGGCATGAGCAAGAGCGCCAAGCGCTCCTAACCCGGAATTGCCTGCGGTCCGGAATTAGCACCAGATGCGGTGCGAACCGAGGCCCGGACCGTACGCACCGGCTTGCGGTTGCCCTGTGGCGGACACCTCCGGGTGCCGCAAGTCGGATTTCTAGGCATGATCCGGAACGCAATGATCATGCCGAATAGTGGTCTTCCCGCCGCTCACAACAATTAAGAAGCGCGGGATAGAGGAGGCCGGCTCGGTCGCCGGCCTCCGTATTTTTTACATGTGGGGAATCTCGCCGGTGATCTTACAACGACGTCTGCCACTCGACCGGCACGTGTTCGTAGCCGGTCGCGGTCTTGATGAGATGGCCGCAGGCCGGGAACGGGAAGTGGTAGCCGGTGACCAGCATGCGATCGGCAGCAGCGCGATCGAATAGTTTTTTGCGAGTCGCAATCGCCGCCGGGCCGTCAATATCAAAGCTCGCCTGCCAATCCGGATGGCGCGCGAACACCGCAGGATGTTGGGCGGTATCGCTCAAGACCAGCAAGGATTGATCGCCGGAATGAATGGCAAAGACGGTGTGGCCGGGCGTGTGCCCCGCGGCCGGAACGGTGACGATGCCGGGGGCGACTTCCTTGCCGGGCTCGAATTGCGTCACCTGCTTGGCGATGTCGGCGAAAATCCGCCGCTGATTAAGAAACACGGCCTTCAGATCCGCGGGCGCACCGTTGAGATTGGCATCGTCCATCCAGTAGGCCCATTCCGGCGCCGGCACCATGAGTTCGGCATTCGGGAAAATCAGCGCATTGTCTTTGTCCTTGATGCCGTTGATGTGGTCGGGATGAAAATGCGAAATCACGATCTGATCGACGGCTTTGGGATCAACGCCTGCGGCGGCGAGATTCGCGCGCAACGCTCCCGCTGACGGAGCGATCTGTCCGCCGGTGCCGGTATCGATCAGCACGAGCTTCTTGCCGGTATTGACAATCAGCGTGGTGAACGGCGTCGCCAACTTGTCATGCGGCATGAAAGCGGTGTCGAGCGCCTGCTCGACGTCCGCGAACGGCGCATTGCGAATGAAGTCCTCGTTGATGGGCCGGTACCAGATTCCATCGTAGAGCGCGGTGAGCTCATAGGAACCGATCTTGTAACGGTAGACCCCCGCGGCCGCTGCGTTGGCGGCGGGGACTTCCGCGCGCGCGGTCGCGGTTGAGGCGGCGACTGCCGCTGCCGCGGTCCCGAGAAGACTACGCCTGGTCAATTCCGGCATTTCCAAATCCTTCGCTTCGCGGCCGCCCCGTTTGCGCATTGGATAATAACCAAACCGCCGCCCCGATATTCCCCACGCTTGCGGCCAAACCGCGCGGCCAAGCCGGCGCCGGTTCAATGAGGCGCAGCTCTTTGCGCGCGGGCTTTTGGGGGCGCGGGACTAGGATTTTCCACGCGGCTCGAAGAACAGACGGAGCAAGACGCGTCCGCCGATGACGTCGGCAAGCGAGCGAAAGGCAAAGTAGGGAATCAAGACCAGCAACAGAATGATCACGGTTGCGAACACCTGGTGAAGGGTTCCACCGCCGATTTCGGCAAGGGAATCGGCAAAGGCACGATGTTGCAAGTAGCCAACACTCAATTCCTCCAGCACGGTCAGGACGACCAGCAAAGCGAGAAAGACGAGTGAGCGGTGCAATGTGGGCCAGACCAGCGCCTGTTTCTTGTAGCGCTCGCCAAGATGAAACACGTATCCAATGCTCAGGAACTTGGCGCAAATCAAAGCCTTGACCGCGGCAAAGCCGAACGGAGCAAAGCTGATGCCGTGCGCCTGCAGGATCGCAGCCTTCAGGTAGGCGAGGGCGGTGAAGCAGATATAAAGGTAGGCCGCAAGAATCAGGAATTGCTTGAGCTCGTGGGCGGCTCTTTTGCCGATCGATGCTTTTTCCACAATCTCCATGCCCCTCTCCAGCGTACGGCTGACTACGGCTTAAGTGGTTTTGGCCTTTGCCATGGCCGACTGCCAGGGACGCCACTTCATCGGCTGAACATGGATGGACGTTCCGAGATCGGCGTTGATCCACTCACCGCCGTTGGTTCGCCGGCAGGGAAATGGAAGGACGGCCGCGGTGGCTTTATCCAGGACCGTTAGCTGAAGATTGTGGTTCGTGGGCGCCGTCGAAATCGGGTGCCAGTGCGACCCATGCTGGCGCAAAAAGAAGTCGCGAATCTTGCGATCTGCCGCTTCGAACATCCCTGCGAGCCGCGATGATCGCGTGCGCTCGACTTTTTGTTTCCGGTTTGCGTCCATAACAACAAGTCAATAAGCCTATCACGGGCGCCGTTCTTTTGATCTGGATCAAAGACCGGCGACGCAATCTTCAGGCAATTGCAAGCTTTTGCGCCAAAGCCTTTGAGCATGACTGCAATTGGGGCGCCGATTTCGGCCAGTTTGTTTGCCGCGGCCATAGTGATGGTTGCGGCTGTCAGCGGATGGACGCAAGACGCCGACAAAGGGCTGACGCAATACATGGACAATTGCGCGGGATGTCACGGCGCCGATGGCAAGGGCGCAGGTCCGTTGAGCGTCAGCCTCAAAATCAAGCCCGCGGATTTGACTTTGCTGGCCAAGCGCAATCATGGGAGTTTCGATGCCGCCGCCGTCTACCAAATGATCGACGGAAGAAATACGCGGCCCACTCATCGCGGCTCCGAAATGCCGATTTGGGGCTGCCGGCACGAAACGCTGGCGGTCCCGGTGCCTACGGCGCCGAGTAAACACCACCGCAAAATCCCAAAAAGAGTCGTGTCGGCGCTACAAAGGCGCGAGAACGAACTCGACTCTCTTCTCGATTTGCCCTGCGGCTCGGAGCAGGCGGTGCGGGAGCGCATTCTCTCGATCGTCGATTATCTGAGCAAGCTGCAAGCCAAATGATGTGAGAAGTAAAAGGTAAACGCCGCGCACTAAAAAGGGTCAGCTTGCCTGTCCCGATCTCGTCGAACGCGGCAGTGGCGCAGTTACCGCGCTTGATCGAACTTGTTTCAAAGCTCGACTGACGGTCCATAAAGGCGTTCTTCGATTGCGACGATCGGAAACCCCATGGACAATGACGACTGGCACGGCGCCTCGGGCGCGAGCGCGATTAAGCCTGAGAGTTCCGGATCGAGGATAGGCCGCAGATTCCGGTTGACGACCGTCATCGAGGAGGGCTCTCACGCCACTCGCCCGGGCTGGAGCAGCCGCTGGGAACATCCTCTCGTGAAATTGATTCACGAGCGGCGAGCAAAAACCCGTCGCTCGTGAGTGGCCCGAAATAAAGAAACGACAAATGCTTGGAGCTGAGCCGGCAGGCGCAGAACACTCGCTGCCACCTTTGCGAAATTTCGGCGAGTTCCGGGAACTTCTCCATAACCATGACGGTTTGGCACAAAAGGAGACGATTGCGTCTTTTGACAAGGTGGGGGGAAGAAAACCGCAAGGGCCAACCCGAAGTGCCGATGACGAAAGAATCTGAGTATCGCGCCAACGCGGCCAATTCGATTGAACTGGCCAATCGCGCCTCCCGCATGAGCGATAAGAGCCGGCTCCTGGAACTGGCCGAAAAGTGGCTCGACCTGGCCGACCGCGCTCACAATCTGACGCGACGCTTCACGCCATCTCGCTGGCAACACCCGCTGTTGCGCTCAAAGCTCGGCGACGAAAAGCATCCTGACGCCGAATAGTCCGCGACCCTGCCGGGCTATCAGCCATCGTATTGCATCGTGTACAGGCCGGCATTGTAGTCGGTGCAATAGATGATTCCATTGCGGTCGACGAATACGTCGGTCGACTGAACGACGCGGGTGCGATTGGGGCGACTGTCGATCAGACGCGCCGGCTTTGGCGGCACCAGAGCGCCGACTTCTACCGGGCGAAATTGATTGCTGATATCGAACACCCGAACGCCGGCATTTTGATAAGTCGCAAAAATGAGATTCGCGCTGATAAAGCTGTCAGGCCGGTTTTCATGAAGATTGTGCGGCCCGAAATGACCGCCTTTGCCGATGTAATCTTCTTCGTTTGGCGTCGGAAAGGTTGCGATGCTGACCGGGTTGTCTTTCTGGCGGATGTCGAACACCCAGATCAGCTTCAACCCATCTTCCTGATGATCGGGCACGGCTTCATCGAGCACGATCAGGAGGTCACGGTCAGGTAGCGGCAAGCAGTTGTGCGTGCCGCCGCCGAACGGCGGCGACCAGTTGCGATGGGTGATCAGTGTGGGTGCGGTACGATCGGCGATGTCGAGCATCACCAGGCCGGCGTCGCGCCAGGCGGCGTAGGCGATGTCGCCGTCGATGATGGCATGATGCAGGCCGTAACGGCGCGATGGCGCCCAGTTGGGCGTTTCTCCAGCCGCCGTGTGCATGCCGGGCAGCCAGTAACGCCCGGCTTCGCGCGGATGCGCGGGATCGTTCATGTCGACTGTCAAGAATATGTAATCGGTAAAACCGTCGAGCAACGCGGAAACGTAGGCCCAGCGTCCGCCGACATACCAGATGCGATGGATCCCGCCGCCGTCCACCGGCATGAAGCCGATCTGCCGCGGCATTGCCGGCTCTGAAATGTCATAGACCGCGAGGCCTGCGGTCCAGTCCCGCGGCGCGCGCTTGCTTCCTGCTTGCGCGGTCCCGACCGTCGCGCCGATGGCGCCGCGATAATAGGCGCGCTCGTCGGCAAATTCGGCCGCCGCGAACATATCCTTGGCGTTGACGACCAGCAGGAGATCGTCGTGGGCCTGAAGGTGGATGTTCCACGTGCCGGGCGGGGCAGGGATGTAATTCACCGTCTGCGGGCGCCGCGGATCGCGCACATCGACGATGCTGAAGCCTTTGGAGAACATATGACCGATATAGGCGTGCCCGCGGGCGACCATGATCTGCACGCCGTCGGGCCGCCCGCCTTGATCGCAATAACCAAGGAGCCGCATATTCCAGGCGTAATCGGGCTTGGGCAATTCTCCGGTCACCGATAAGCCGCCAGGAAATTCGGCACCGCGATCCAATCGAGCATCGCGCCGTCGCTCTGTAAGAGGTCGTGCATGCCGCGTTCTTCGTCGGTCTTGAGATTGACGCCAAGGTGGCAGCCAAGCTTGCGCCCGTGCAACACGATCGTGTTGCCGATCGGTTGCCGCTCAGTATTGTAGGCTTTCAGCGCGGTGTCGATGTCGTCGTGGGCGCTTAAGTGCTTTGCCAGCGCTTGCGCGTCGGTCGCCGCTTTGGCCATGCCAAATCCCATATGCGGCCGCGCATTGGCGGCGGCATCGCCGACCAGCGCCACGCGCCCAAAGACGATGGCCGGCGCGGTGAAGTCGTAGATCGGGGTGAAGAATGGCTGGCGGATCTTCATCACGCAATCGAGGAACGCTTGCGGCATGATCTCGCGCGCTTCGGCTCGCATTTGCGCGACAAGATCCTTGCGCACCAGCGGCGGCGGCACGGAATATCTGTGTTGCACACCATTATCGTCGACGCACATTTCGCGAAGCCGTGCGGCGTCTGCGACCCGATACCAGATGACATTGTAGCGACGCTTGCCGGGTGTGAGATCGTCGTCGAAGCCGGCGATCGGATAGCCGATCGCCTGTTGATGCTTGGGCAGGTAAAATGTGAACAGCGGATAGATGCTCCGCAACGTTTGCGGTGCGAGGTCCGATTCGTTGGGTGCGCCGCGCCAGATGTAGTAGCCGGCATAGATCGGCTGTACATCCGGCGCCAGCTGGCCGCGAACGCTTGAGCGGATGCCGTCGCCGCCGACGAGAATGTCGGCATGCTCGATGCGGCCGTCGGCGAACTCTACCCGCACGCCGCGGTCGTCCTGGTCGACGCGTTTGAAATTATGGCCGAGGTGGTAATGGCGTTCGTCGATGGTTGCGCGCAGCAAGCGTTGCAGGCGATCCCATGAGGTGAGGATTTGCCGCAACGGCCGCTCATCGATGACGTCGCCGTGGCGGTCGATGGCGATGCGCTTTGGCACTTCAACGCCGAGCTTCTTGGTGCCGGCGCCGCTTGCTTCCAGGGCGTCGAATAATTCGGGATGGCCGGTAATGCCCGCGCCGCGGCCGACCAATTCGGCCGTGGAGCGCTCGTATACCTCGACGCTCCAGCCGATCTGGCGCAGAAACGCCGCCGAAAATAGTCCGGACATCGACCCGCCGATAATGATGGCGTGGCGATGGTCCCGCGGTGCCGATGTCATGAGGCGGACCCGGCCTGGCTCATTCGGGCTTGATACCGGCGAAGCGGATGACCTTGCCCCACTTCTCGGTCTCGGCGGCGACGAGATTGCCGAAATCGGCAGCCGAGCCCGGAAGGAGCGACGCGCCTACGTCGATAAACCGCGCTTTCGCTGCCGGATCGGTGAGCATCGCGTTGATCGCTTTGTTGAGCGTGGCGACGACTTCCGGTGGCGTTCCCTTTGGCCCGACGAGGCCATACCACGCGCTCGCCTCGTAGCCCGGCACGAAGTCGGCCACCGTCGGCAAATCCGGAACAACCGCGGAACGCGAGGCGGTCGTTACCGCGAGCGGCCGCAGCTTGCCGGCTTTAATGAATTCGAGCGAGGTCGGCAAATTGTCGAACATCAGTTGCACGCGCCCGCTCATCAGATCGACCAGCGCCGGCCCGCCGCCGCGATAGGGCACGTGGACGATGTCGACGCCCGCCATCATCTTGAACAGTTCGCCGGCGACATGAAGCGTGGAGCCGATGCCTGAGGAAGCAAAATTGAGCTTGCCGGGATTGGCTTTGGCATAACTGATCAGCTCGGGAATGCTGTGCACCGGCACCGAGAGATTGACGTCCACGACATCGGGAAAGCGGATGATTCCCGCGATCGGCGTGACATCGCGGATGAAATCGAAATTGAGCTGCGCGAACAGCGCTACATTGGTCGCGTTTGCGGGCGCGGCGAGCAAAAGCGTGTAGCCATCGGGCGCCGCGCGTATCACCGACTCGGTGGCGATATTCGTCGCCGCGCCCGGCCGGCCTTCGACGATGAATTGCTGGCCGAGCCGCTCCGACAGCCATTGGCTGGTCAGCCGCGCGGTCATATCGGCCGATCCGCCGGGCGGATAACCGATAATCAAATGGACCGGCCGCGTCGGATAGTCCGAAGCCGAGGTGAGGCGCGGAAGGGCGGGGGCAAGCACGCCGCCCGCTGCGGCATGGAGGAATCTACGGCGCGACAGTTTCATCGGATGTGACCAATGCGGTGTATCGACTGGGAGGTTTGCCGGGCACGCGGCAAGGAAGCATCAATGGCCAAGATACACGAATTGCAACAATGGGGAACGGTCCGGGTTCGGCCGACGGTTGTGCAGGTGATAGCGGCATAAGGAGGCGGCCGGCGCATGGAGCGCGCAACGCCGCCTGCTTCGCATTCTTTGACATACATCAAATTGCGCAGGCGCCTGCCGCGATAGAACGACCGGCCGCTGGGGAGTTTCCATCATGCCGCGCAAATCGCTCATTCTTGCTTTGTATCTGATCGGCCTCGGAGCTGTTTTGCCGCCGGGCGCCGAGGCTCAGGTGACGATCGACATGGCCAAGGTCACGTGCGCGGATTATCTGGCGATGGCGCCGAAACAGGCCCGCACATTCTCGGCCTGGATGAGCGGATACTTCAATCAGAAATCAGGTTACGCGTGGGTGGATCTCGGCGCCTATGCGCGAAATATCGCCAACATGAAGCAGTGGTGCACATCCTATCCCAACGAAACGGTCATGACCGGTCTCAAATGGGCAACCGCGAAGCAAAATCAGTGAGTGCCATGCCGACATCCAGAAAGCTTTGCCTCGCCGCTGTCGCTGCATGCGTTTCATTGCTCGCAGCGCGCGCCATCCCTGCCGGCGCTCAGGTGGCGATCGATCTGTCAGTCGTCACCTGCGGCCAATATCTGAGCAAAGACGGCGATACCCGGGACGTGCTGGCGGCATGGATGAGCGGCTACTTCAATGCCGCAAAAGATCAGAGCAAGGTCGATTTGGCCCGCTTCGAACGAAACCGAAAGGCGGTCGAAACTTATTGCAAGAAGCACAAGCTCGAGACGCTCATGAGCGCAATTCAGCGAAATGCCTATTAAGCCGTAAAGCTTGCCGGCATCCGCCGATCGTATTTTGCCGCAATGATCCGATATCGCCTCTGGCATCACCGCTGACGGACGGGTGCGAAACAGGTATTCTGCGCGCCGGTCCCGGGTGGGGGGCAACGGATGCGATTCCATCAATCGACGCGCCGCCGGTTTATCGCGCTTCTGGGCGGCGTGGCGGCGGCCGCGTCACCGCTTGCCGCGCGCGCGCAGCAGCCGGCCACGCCAGCGGCCGGGCTTCCACCAGCTGCCAAGCCGGACACTCCGGCGAACCCGCTCGATCCGGTTCTGGCGCAGGCGCAAAATCTCGGCGCCCCGATGGCAGCAGTGACGCGCGCCATCGCGCTCGCGCGTCAGCCGGTTTTCCCGAAAAAAGACGCGCTCGCCGTCTTCGACATCTCGCAGCCGTCGGCGAACAAAAGATTTTACCTCCTCGACTTCAAATCGGGTGAAGTCACCGCGTATTACGCGGCGCACGGAAGATCCAATGGACCCAATGCGCAAGCCACCAAGTTCAAAGGCTTCCAAAGAGATCTGGATATGACGCCGCTCGGTCCGCTCAAGACCACGCATTCCGAAGTGATGGACCATTACAAGACCATCGTCGACCGGTACGACGGCATGGTCTATCGAAACATGATTGTCGCCGTGCTGCACGGCGCCGCCCCCTACAACAGTTACATCAACCACACGCCGCCGTTTCAATGGGTCCTGCACCCGAACTGGTACACCACCGCGGCCTTCCGCGCGAAAAACAACGGCATGGTGGGGCGGAGCAACGGTTGCATCACCGTCGATCCGGTTGAAAACAACAAGCTGGTCACGCGACTTCAGGATGGCGCGCTGGTTTACGTCACGGTCGGCGATGACCCGATCGAGCAATATCTGTAATTTCCCACCTGTTCATTCAGGCGGCAGCGCGCGAGAGTTCCATGGCGGGAAGCACCGGCGGCAGGCTTCATCGGCGCATTGCGACGGAAGAGGCGTGGATCAGCGCTGAACTTATCGCGCTCTATCAGAAAATGCTCAAGGACGGCTCGGCGCACGATCCCGGCTTCGACAGCCTGTGGCGGCATTACGGGCTCGGAACCAGTGAACGCTGCATTTCCGTGCGCGAACGTATGCTCGACATCGGCGAACGGCGTATCGCCGACATGGATGCCGCCGGCATCGATATGCAGCTTCTTCTTCTCACCTCTCCGGGAGTGCAATTGCTCGAAGCAGACACCGCGATCGCGCTTGCAGCCGCGAGCAACGATCAGGTGAGCAAAGCGGTGGCGCGGTATCCGGATCGTTTTGCGGCGCTTGCCGCGGTTGCGCCACAGGCGCCGCAACTCGCCGCGAAGGAGCTCGAACGCGCGGTGACGAGGCTCAAGCTCAAGGGCGCCGTGATCAACTCGCACACCCGGGGCGAATACCTCGACGATCAGAAATTCTGGCCGATCTTCGAGGCCGCCGAGGCGTTGGACGTGCCGATCTATATTCATCCCAACACGCCGCCGCCGGACATGATCGGACCGCTGTTGTCGCGCGGGCTCGACGGCGCGATCTACGGATTTGCCGTCGAATGCGGCATGCATCTGTTGACGATTATGGCGAGTGGCGTATTCGACCGGTTTCCCAAACTGCAAATGGTGTTCGGTCACCTCGGCGAAGGTCTGCCATTCTGGCAGTTCCGGCTCGATTTCATGCACCGCGCCCAGGTCTCGACGCGACGCTATGCATGCCTCAAGCCACTCAAACGAAAAATCAGCGACTACATGCGCGAGAATGTCTATTACACGACGAGCGGCATGGCCTGGGAGCCCGCCATCCTGTTTACACGCTCCGTGGTCGGCGCCGATCGTGTGCTCTACGCCATGGACTATCCGTATCAATATGTGACCGAGGAGGTGGCGGCGATGGAACGCATGCCGCTGTCGGACGACGAGAAGAAAGCGTTTTTTCAGAGCAATGCGGAGCAAGTCTTCAAGCTTTAAGGCGCGACGTTTTAAGGCCCCGCTTGGGCGAATGCCGTGGGCGGCGGCCCTGCTCCTGGTCGCGTCGTTGTTCCTCGCCGCCCCGGCGCGCTTATTGACCGGCGGCAAGGATGTCGGCCCCGACGACATCGGCGCGAAGGCGTCGGTCGGTTTGTATTATCGCGGCAAGCCGTTCTGCGGCGGCGTCGTGTTTGCCGATCGTTATGTCCTGACCGCCGCTCACTGCTTCACCGACGGCAGAGGAAATATCGTTCGACCGGCCGAGCGCGTGGAAGTTCGCTATTGGAGCAACGCATTGTCTAGGCGCGATGCCGGAAGAGTCGAGGAGCTGACGGTCCACGAAAACCTTCTGCGCCAGGAGCGCTTATCCTATCCGTCGGCGCGCCCGGGCGACTTCCTCAATTTCCCAATCAATCATGAGGACATCGCGGTTCTCAAAATCAATCGCCCGCATCCGGACGGAGCGGTCGGCGTGTTTCTGCCACCGATCGACAACGATTATACGGCGCCGGACGGGACGGGTAAGTCGATCTGGTTCTATGTCTACGGCGCCGCCGTCAACGGCTCATACGGCAAGCTGCAACGGGCGCTGATCGGGCGCTATGCACCCTTGGAGCGGGTTATTCCGGGCAAACCGCCGGAGCTCCTCCATGCTGTGCGGCAAATGACGATCATCACCGCCGCGTTCAATAAAGATGTGTCCGAATGCCATGGCGATTCCGGATCGGGCGTTTTCCTGGCAAAGTCGGATGGCGCCGAATATGACCAGAATCCCGACAAGCTGCCGGAGGCGATCGAACTGCGCGATGGTCTTCCGATCCTGGCCGGATTGGTCTCGCAATATCCGGTTTCGAGGCTGAGCGGAAAGAGCGCGCCGTGCGGCCGGGACATCGGCGCCAACGCATACGAAGCCACCCGCGTCGATTACTATCACGACTGGATTATTGCCAAGACAAAACAAATCCAGTGAGCGATGACGGCATCGCGCGGTCAGTCATTGGCGCCATGGACCGCGTCGATCACGGCCGCGGTCACGCCGGCGGTCTTGGCGGTGCCGCCGAGATCGGGAGTGTGAAAGCGGCGGTCGGCGGTCACCCGCTCGATCGCTTTCATCAGCCGATCGCCGGCGATTTTCTCGCCGAGGTGTTCGAGCATCATCACCGCCGACCAGAACGTGCCGATCGGATTGGCGATGCCCTTGCCCATAATGTCGAAAGCCGAGCCATGGATCGGTTCGAACATCGAGGGAAACTTGCGCTCCGGATTGAGATTGGCGGTCGGCGCGATCCCGAGCGAACCGGCCAATGCGGCGGCGAGGTCGGAGAGAATATCGGCGTGCAGATTGGTCGCCACCACGGTGTCGATAGTCTGCGGCCGCATCACCATGCGCATGGTCATGGCGTCGACCAGCATCTTGTCCCAGGTCACATCCGCAAACTCGGAAGCGATCTGCACCGCGATCTCATCCCACATCACCATGGCGTGGCGTTGCGCGTTTGATTTGGTGACGACGGTGAGGAACTTGCGCGGCCGCGACTGCGCCAGCCTGAATGCGAACCGCATGATGCGCTCGACGCCGGCGCGGGTGAACATCGCGACGTCGGTCGCCGCTTCCAATGGCGAGCCTTGGTGGACGCGGCCGCCGACGCCGGCATATTCGCCCTCCGAGTTCTCGCGCACGATCACCCAGTCCAATTCCTTATCCGTGACGCTGCGCAGCGGACTGGTGATGCCGGGAAGCACCCGAGTCGGGCGGACATTGGCGTATTGATCGAACGGCTGGCAGATCGCAAGCCGTAACCCCCACAGTGTGATGTGATCGGGAATGTCCGGATGACCGGCCGACCCGAACAGGATGGCGTCGTGATTGCGGATCAGGCTACGGCCATTCTCCGGCATCATGCGGCCGTTATTCTTGTAGTACTCGCCGCCCCAATCGAAATGGTCGACCTTGAATTCAAAGTGGCCCTCGCGCTTGGCGAGCGCATGCAGCACCTCGATGCCGGCGGATATCACCTCGGTGCCGATTCCGTCGCCGGGAATGGCGGCGATCCTGTAGGTCTTCATCAATGGTCTCCGCTGTCGCAATGCGCAAGCAGCCAACTATCGTATCCCGGGCGCAGCGCAGCATGGAATGGTGCGCTGCTGAACCGGGATCTTTACAGACGCCGCTTTTGGTACGATCCCGGATCTGCGGCGCACCGCTGGCGCGCTGCACCGCGTCCGGGAAATGCTCGTTTTGTTTAGGGGTTAGAGCGCGCTCGCACGGCGATGACAACAAGAAAGTGCAGTGCTTTTCCGACCGCGTCGCTCGCGTGAGCGATCTTCATTCCGGCTGAACGCCCGCGGCCTCCATGACCGATCGCCAAAGCTTGGCTTCGGAGCGTCCGCGCTCGGCCAATTCCGCCGGGGGTGATCCACCGCTGACGATGCCAAGCTGCTCGTATTTCGCTTTGACGGCCGGCTCGCTCAAGATCGCGGTCGCGTCATGACTGACTTTGTTCACGAACGCCGCGGGGCTTTTGGCCGGCATGTAGAGGGCGTACCAGGAGGTGACGTCAAAATCGGGCACGCCGGACTCGGCAATTGTCGGCAGTTCAGGCGCAGCAGCGGAGGGTTTGCCCGACGTTACCGCGACACCGCGGACCTGGCCTGCTCTGATCGCAGTGAGCAGCGTGCCGGCAGTATTGAACATGCAATCCACGCGGGCGGCGATCAGATCCGTCAGCGCCGGTCCTCCGCCGCGGTAAGGCACGTGGCGGATATCGATGCCGGCCATGCGCGCGAACAGCACGCCGGTGAGATGGGGCGAGGTGCCGACGCCGGGCGAGGAGAAGGTGACGGCGCCCGGATTGGCTTTTGCCGCCGCGATCAGATCGCGAACCGACCGCCACGGCGAGGAGTTCGGTACGGCCAAAAGATTCGGATAAGTGCCAACCAAGGTCACCGGCGCGAGATCGGCTTCCGGGTCGTAATTGATCGACTTGATCATCAAGCCGTAGAGCGTAATCGCGCCGCCGACCCAGATCATCGTGTAGCCGTCCGGACTGGCATGTGCGGCAACTTCGATGGCGAGATGACCGCCGGCGCCCGGCTTGTTCTCCACGATGACTTGCTGTCCCCAGACTTCGGAAAGCCTGTTGGCGAGGATACGCGCGCCGACATCGGATCCGCCGCCCGGCGGGAATCCGACCAGCAAGCGCACCGGACGGGTCGGATAATTTTGCGCCCGCGCAAGGCCAGGCAACGCGGCTGTGAGCGTAGCCGCCGCTGCAGCGCGCAGAAACCGTCTTCGACGAAACTGCATGACCACACCGGCGCCGGTCACACGAGGTTCAGTGTGCAGTTTAGCTGGTTTGCCGCTTTAGCGCAGCAGAGCTAGGCTTGGGATGATGGCGATCGGCGCAGTCACGGTTTTGATATCCGGCGGATTCTCAGGCGCATACGAGCGGCTGCTGCCGCAATTCCAGCAGACGAGCGGCATCAAGGTCACGACCCGATCGGGTGCGTCGCAGGGAGCAGGGCCGCAAACGATCGCCGCGCAGCTCGCCCGCGGCGTCGCGGCCGATGTTGTGATTCTCTCCAGAGAAGGCCTGAGCGAGCTGGTGGCCGCGAATAAGATCGTCGCCGGAACCGACGTCGATCTTGCGCGCGTACCTCTCGGCGTCGCCGTGCGCGCCGGGACCCCAAAACCCGACGTGAGTTCCGCCGAGACCTTCAAACAAGCCATTCTTGCAGGCAAAACCATCGCGGTGCCCGCGAGTACCAGCGGCATCTGGTTGAAGGTCGAACTTTTTCCGCGGCTCGGGATCGCGGAAAAGGTCAACGTCAAGGCGACGCCGCGCGGCACGGGCGCAACCGCAATGGTGGCGGACGGAGGCGCGCAGATCGCCGTCATGCCCGTGAGCGAAATTTTGCACGCGGCAGGCGTCGATTTCGCGGGCAACCTGCCGGCGGAGATCCAGTTCGTTCAGGTATTTTCAGCCGCCGTCGTGACAGGCTCGGAAGAAGCCGAAGCCTCTCGGCGACTGATCGAATTTTTTGCTTCGGCGAGCGCGCGCGATGCAATCAGGCAAAGTGGAATGGAGCCGCTCGCGAAGTAACGGATCCCACTCCCTGGCATTCCCGCGGTCGTAATGTCACCACGTATCCGGTTGCGTCCGGCACGGCGATTGGGTCGAGGTGCAGGCGGTGCTGAGCGAGACGCCGCCGCTCGCCGGGCGGCTTGCGGTGGCGTTGTAAACCGCCGCATTCACCGGCGCCCGGCGGTGCTTGGTAGCCGCGGATGCGGTCGGCGCTGCGAGGCCGAGAAGGATCGCAGCGGTGATCATGATCTTGAGCATGATGAATATACCGGTCTCGTTGCCATTGTGCTCCTACGGCATAGACCCCGCGGTCGTGGCAATTATTCCCGGACCGCGCTCACGGGTCCGCGAGCGGAAGTAAATATGACACGATGCCCCCGCGCCGCAGCCATGATAGCCGGCGGAGGCCGCCGTACCGCGCAACCGCCTCCGATTATTTGGTCGCCCGGGTCGCCTCAAACAGAAACCAAATGCGGCGCTCTGCCTCGTCGATCCAGACCTCAAGCAGGCTTGCGGTGGCAACATCGCCGTGCTCGTCGCACAAATCGTGGACCTCACGCATCCGGGTCACCAGCTGCTTATTGTCATCGCGGAGTTCAGCAAGCATGTCCATCGGCGTGACAAAATCCGCATCATTGTCCTCGATGCGCTGCAGGCGGCCGATATGGCCGATCGAGCGGAGCGTGGTGCCGCCGATCTTGCGCACCCGCTCGGCGATCGTGTCGGTGGTCGCGAAAATCTGTTCGCCGTGCTCATCCAATAGCAGGTGGTAATCGCGGAAATGCGGACCCGAAATGTGCCAATGGAAGTTCTTGGTCTTCACATAAAGCCCGAACATATCGGCCAACAGGATATTGAGCGCGCCGGCAAGGTCGCGCACTGCATTCGGTTTCAGGTCGGTCGGTGTTGCAAGCGGGCCGGTACGCAAAACTTTGGCTTCTTGAGCAGGCATTTTCTGTCTCCTTCAGGGTTATAGATTTCGTTGGAACGTTAAGCGCCTCATCGCTGTTCAGTGGCCTTCCATGAAGTTTCTGGTACCTGCCTGTCGAGCGCCTTTCTTACAAACTCGACGGAATCGATTGCTGCCCCAAGTTGAACGCGAAACTTGTCAATCGCCTCTTTCATCGATGTTGGCAGGTCGCCCCACCAGTCAATAGCGTGACTCATTGCTTCCTCGGTGGTGGCTATCATTTGATTGATGGCGACATCGCGGTAGATCTGCGCCATGGTCTTTCCTCTCTTTATCGCTGCCGCGTAGTCCAGATATTTGCTGACACGCGGCAGCCTTGTGCGCCCACACTCAGACGAGGCGCCTGACTTCCGATACGTCATTCGACGCATGTGTCGTCTAGTTCGGCTCTGACCCAACAAGCGGTCAGTAGTCCCAGACGATCGGTACGCAGCGAAATGCGTCGCCCTCGACCGCCACGTGGGAGAGGGACGGGAACGGCAGATGAGTGGCCACCAGAAGCTCGCGAGTCGCCGCCAACTCCCGCAAAAGATTGACGCGGACGCGGGCCGCCTCCTCGGGATCGTGTTCGAAGCCGTTCTGCC
>JBQCCX010000106.1:0-9144 GCA_051961815.1 Xanthobacteraceae bacterium | reverse complement strand
CTACGTGCCGGTCTATGACCCCTACGTGGTCTATGGTCCGTGGCTGTGGCCGGCTTACCGGCCGTTCTACTGGTACCCGCCGGGATACGTCGTCGGCGCCGCGGTCATCGGTTTCGGCGTCGGCTTCCTCGTCGGCTCCGCGCTGTGGTGCCACTACAACTGGGGTTGGCATGGCGGCGGTTATGGCTATGCCTGGCGCGGCGGCGGTCCGGTGACCATCAATGTGGTCAATTACAATCATTTCAATCGCACCAATCTGGTGGCTGGACAGAACCATTGGCAGTTCGACGCCGCCCACCGCGGCAGCGTAGGATTCCAGAACGCCGCGCTGCGCCAGCAATTCGGCGGAACAAACAATCTGCAAAAGTCGCAAGGTACGTTCCAGGGCTCGCTGCAGGGCAACCAGGGCAAATTCCAGGGCAACGGCGGCCAGTTCAACGGTAAATTCCAAGGCAACGCGCTGCAGGGCAATAAATCGCTTGGCGGCAGCGGTGCAGGGAACGGAAAGTTCAACGCCAACGCCAACGCAAACGCCAACGGCAAGGCTCAGGGCAATAAATCGCTTGGTGGCAGCGGAGCAGGGAACGGAAAGTTCAACGCCAACGCAAACGCCAACAGCAACGCGCATGTCAATACCAATGCGAACGTCAACGCGAACGCCAATGCCAAAATCGACCGCGACTTAAAGGTCAACCGCAACCAAAACCAGAATCAAAACCAAAACCAGAATCAAAATCGGAACGCCAACCGCAATGTCAAAGTAAATCAAAATTTCAATGGCGGTGGCTTCGGCAATCCCAACCGCGGCGGCAACTTTGCGCGCAATGGCGGCGGGGGTGGCGGCGGCGGCGGCGGTGGCAAGGGTGGTGGTGGCAAGGGCCACGACGGACATCACTAATCGCGGCGGTCCGGCGGGACGAGCCGCTGCACGTCGTCAATAGGCACAAAGCTAATCCCGGACGCAGCTGCGCCCGGGATTAATATCTTTGGAACGCTCTAGCTCGAGAACGTTCTAGCTCGACCCGGCCGGCGCTGCGGTGAATTTCAGCGCCACGCCGTTCATGCAGTAACGCAGTCCGGTCGGCTTCGGTCCGTCGGTAAAAACATGACCCAGATGGCCGCCGCAACGATGGCACGACACCGCCGTGCGAACCATGCCGAAGGTGCGGTCCTCGCTCTCGTCGACCGCATGCTCCAGCGGCGCCCAGAAGCTCGGCCAACCGGTGCCGCTTTCGAATTTGGTCTTGGACGAATAAAGCGGCAGATCGCAGCCGGCGCAGCTGAAAGTACCATTGCGATGCTCATTGAGGAGTGCGCTTGTGAATGGCCGCTCGGTGCCCTCCCGGCGCAACACGTTGAATTGCTCCGGCGTCAACAGCTTTCGCCATTCGTCGTCACTGTGCGTCACTTCGTAAGCACGGCCCTCGGCGCTGGCGGCGTGGGGCCGCGCCAGCCGCAGCACGGCGAGCGCGGTGGCGGCAGTGCCCAGATAAAGCAAATGTCTGCGCGTCAACATTCTGTCTCCCGTCAGTGTCTTCGGTCAGTGTTTTCCGTCAGTTTTTTCCGTCAATCTGTTCGGACGCTGCGTCCTCTCGGCGGTGCGGCTTGGCACCTCATTTGCGTAAATCACGGCTCAAGTCACGGCTATTGTAGCGCGATTCACCGCCAAACGGCCGCCCCGGAAATCATTTGATGGCCGCAGCGCCAAAGATCACAGTTAATTGATTGCGCAGATAAGGTATGGCTTCGCGCAGCGCCGCTGCGTCGGAATGGGAGAACCGGGTGGCTTTGCTTGGCGAAGGGGAGGTGACTGTCCTTAGCACGACCGCCATGAAGACGGCATTCGAAGAGCTTGGGCCGGCCTTCGAGCGGGAGACGGGATATCGGCTCAAGCTCGCATTTGGACCCTCGCTGCAACTGGAAAAGCGCTTGGCAGAGAGCGAGGGCGCCGATCTTGCGATCGTCACGCATGCCGGCGCGCAGGAACTGATCGGGCAGGGCCGCGGCATGCCAGGCAGCCTCGTCGATCTGGCGCGGTCCTTTATCGGGGTATGCGTCGCCAAGGCCGCGCGGCGGCCGGATCTTTCCTCGGCCGAAACCTTTACCGCCGCGGTGCTGCAGGCCAAATCGATCGCGCTGAGCAAGCCGGTCGGCGGCGGCGCCAGCGGCGCCCATATGGCGTCGGTGTTCGAACGGCTCGGCATTGCGGCGGCCGTTAAGGACAAGTCGATTTACGGCGCGGGGGGTCCCGCCGGCCTCGTCGGCCTCATTGTCGCGCGGGGCGACGCCGAGATCGGCATTCAGCAGATGGCCGAACTGATGGCGGTGCCCGGGGTCGATATTGTCGGACCGTTGCCGCAAGCGCTACAAAGCGTGACGCAATTCTCAGGCTTTGTGCCGACCGCTGCGCGCAATTCGCAAGGCGGCCGCGCGCTCGCCGATTTCCTGCGCCGCCCCGCCGCCAAAGCCGTGATCACGGCCAAAGGCCTCGAACCGAATTGACGTCATTGCGAGAGCCCTGAAAAGGCGACGAAGCAATCCAGATTTTAGGATGGAATGATGGTCCTGGATTGCTTCGCTTCGCTCGCAATGACGCGCTAGGAAAAATAAAACCGGGCCCTTGGGGGCCCGGTTTAGTTCGCCGGCGTGGGGGCGCCGACGACACTTTCCAGAGGGGAACAACTGCTTGCAGGGGCTGCCAAACTGGGAGGAACGCGGCGAGCGCCTGCGCACAGTACAAGCAAGAATATGCAAGCGGTGGCCGATACGCACAATCGAGCGTCAGACATGCCAGCCATGCAGGAGAAGGCGGAATATTGTGCGCACTAGCGCGCAATCGTCTCAGATTGAATCGATTGACGCTCCAGCTTTTTGGTCGAGCACGATTTTTTCGGGAAACCGGTTTCCGCTGTTCCCGATCATGTGCTACGCGCGCAATCCTTCTGTTCTGAAATCATTGCGCGCGCGTTCACGGGCCGCAATCAAATGTGCGTCATGGCCGGGCTGCGGATCGAAACTCTTGCTGCTGGCGAGCGGCCAATAATATTCGTAGACGACGTGCGCCTTGGGATTGCTCAGAAGCTCGCCGGGCTGCAAAAATTTGTAGAGATTGGCAACCAGCCTGATCTCGTTGCTTGAAATCCTGCGCACGATGTGGCGCGGCTCGATCTCGCCGGGATGACGAAGCCCGGCGGCGCCGATCAGTTCGGCAAGCGCATGCAGCGTGTTACGATGAAAATTGTAGACGCGCGTCGCTTTGTCTTCTGGCACGAGCGCCCGCTGCCGTCCCGGTTCCTGCGTAGTAACGCCAGTCGGACAGCGGCCGGTATGACACGACAGCGACTGAATGCAGCCGAGCGCGAACATGAAACCGCGGGCGGCATTGCACCAGTCGGCGCCGAGCGCCATGGTGCGGGCGATATCGAACGCCGAGATGATCTTGCCGCTGGCGCCTAGACGAATCCGTCCGCGCAGGTTCAATCCGGTGAGCGTATTGTGCACCAACAATAGCGCCTCTTGCAGCGGCGTGCCGATGTGATCGGTGAATTCGATCGGCGCCGCACCGGTGCCGCCTTCGCCGCCATCGACCACGATGAAATCCGGCGTAGTGCCGGTCTCGAGCATCGCCTTGCAGATGCCAAAGAACTCCCACGGGTGGCCGAGCGAGAATTTAAATCCGACCGGCTTGCCGCCGGACAATTCGCGCAATAGCGAAATAAAATCGATCAATTCCAGCGGCGTTGTAAACGCGGAATGCTGCGCCGGCGACAGGCAGTCTTTGCCAATTGGAATGCCCCGAGCCTCGGCGATCTCCGGCGTCACTTTCGCCCCCGGCAACACCCCGCCGTGCCCAGGTTTGGCGCCCTGGGACATTTTTATTTCGATCACTTTGACCTGCGGTTCGCGTGCCTGGGCAGCGAACCGTTCCGGGTCGAACTGGCCGTCCGGCGTGCGGCACCCGAAATAGCCACTGCCGATCTCCCAGATCAGATCGCCGCCGTGCTCGCGATGATAACGGCTGATCGAGCCTTCGCCGGTGTCATGGGCGAAATTGCCGAGGTTGGCGCCTTTGTTGAGCGCGCGCACGGCATTGGCCGATAGCGCACCGAAACTCATCGCGGAGATATTGAACACCGAACAGGAGTACGGCTGTTTGCAATCTTCACCGCCGATTTTTACGCGGAAATCGAAGTCGTCGATCTGGACCGGGCGCAGCGAGTGATTGATCCATTCATAGCCGGCCCGGTAGACGTTTTCGCCGGTGCCAAACGGCTGGCGGCTCTCCACGTTTTTGGCGCGCTGATAAACCAGCGAACGCTGCGCCCGCGAGAACGGCACCGCTTCGCTGTCGCTTTCGAGCAGGTATTGCCGGATCTCCGGGCGGATCGCCTCGAAAAAGAAACGGAAATGCGCGAGTAGCGGATAGTTGCGCAGGATCGCGTGCCTGCTCTGCACGTAGTCGCGCAGGCCGACGAGGCTCAACACGCCGGCGGCGCCGGCGAGGACGATCCAGCGGGTATCGAACCAGCTCGCCACGCTCGCCAGCGCCGTGACCGCGATCGCGGCGGCGAGGGCATAATAGCGCGATGGCATGATATTTATGATCATGAACATAACTTTTGGCGGATGCGGCTACCAATTGGCGGATGCGGCTACCAAGCCGTATCAGCGCGCGCCTCGGCTTTGCCGCGCGCTCGCAGTCACCCACGCCGCAGGCTGACAGCGCGCGGCGCGGCCGACCGCGCTGTGGCGCGGCGCCTCAACTATCGTGATACCGCTTGAGAGGCTTAAAAATTCCAACGCTGCGCGTTGGCGACCAGAAAGTCGCGGAACGCCTGCACGCGCGCAACGTTCTTGAGCTCTTCCGGATAGACGAAATAGGCATCGAGTGCGATGGCATCGCCCTCGCCGAACAGTTGCACCAGCCCGCCGTTTTCTTCGACCAGGTAGTCCGGCAGCATCGCGATGCCGAGCCCGCGCTGACAGGCGCGCAGAATGCCGAGAATGTTGTTGATCACCAGGTGCGGGGTGCGCGGTCCTTTGCCGTCGCGGGCCACCTCGATCAGCCAGCGGGCGCGTTGCAGATAGGTTGGCACATTGCCGCCGAGCACCAGAAGCCGGTGGTTGTCGAGATCCTCGAAATTCCGCGGTGTGCCGAGGCGCTTCAGATATTCGGGCGAGGCATAGACGTGGAAATGCACCGAAAACAGCTTGCGCTGGATAAGATCCGGCTGTGTCGGCTGACGGAGCCGAATGGCGACGTCGGCCTCGCGCATCGCCAGATCAAGCTCCTCGTCGGTGGTGAGCAGCGTGATGTGAACTTCGGGATAGAGATCGGCGAATTCGCCGAGCCGCGGCGTGAGCCAGTGCACGCCGATCCCGGGCGTTGTGGTGACCCGCAGATCGCCGTTTGGCCGTTCGCGGCTGTCGGTGAGCTTGGCGCGCGCGGCCTCCAATTTCATGAACACGTCATGCGCGGTGCGGTAGAGCAACTCGCCCTGTTCGGTGAGGATCAAGCCACGCGCGTGGCGGTGAAACAGCGATACCGTCAGCTCCTGCTCGAGCGCGCTGACTTGGCGCGACACCGCCGATTGCGACAGTCCGAGCTGCTCGCCGGCATGTGTGAAACTGCCGGCTTCGGCGGCGGCGTGAAACACCTTGAGCTTGTCCCAATCCATTTGCCTGCTTCCTGTCTGACCGCGCCCGGGGACGAAACTCATTCCGCCGCCAGCTCCGCCGGCATCCGTGGTTCGGCCTCGCCATGCGCCGCCAGAAATCGCTCCGCTTCCAGCGCCGCCATGCAGCCGAGTCCCGCCGCAGTCACCGCCTGCCGATAGACATCGTCGGTGACATCGCCGGCGGCGAACAGGCCGGGTACCGAAGTCGCCGTCGAATGCGGTGCGGTTTTGACGTAGCCGGACGGCTTCATCTCGACCTGGCCGGCAACGAGCTCGGTCGCCGGGGAATGGCCGATGGCGATAAAAATTCCGTCGACCGGCCGTTCGGTGACTTCGCCGGTCTTGATGTTGCGCAGCACCGCGCCCGTCACCTTGAGCGGATCGTCGTGCCCGCGCACGTCGTCAAGGACGGTGTTCCAGAGGACTGAAATTTTCGGATTCTGATAAAGCCGCTCTTGCAGAATGCGCTCGGCGCGCAAGCCGTCGCGGCGATGCACCAGCGTCACCTTCGAAGCAAAATTGGTCAGAAACAGCGCTTCCTCGACCGCGGTATTGCCGCCGCCGATAACCAGCACTTCCTTGCCGCGATAGAAAAATCCGTCGCAGGTGGCGCAGGCCGAAACGCCGTAGCCGCGAAATTTTTGCTCCGACGGCAGGTCGAGCCAGCGCGCCTGCGCGCCGGTCGCCAAAATCAGCGTGTCCGCCAGATAGACCTCGCCGGACTCGCATTCGACGCGGAACGGCCGCTTGCCCAAATCGACTTTATTGACGTGATCGGCAACGAGTTTGGTGCCGACATGGGCGGCTTGTTTCTGCATTTGCTCCATGAGCCACGGCCCCTGGATCACATCGGCATAGCCCGGATAATTCTCGACGTCGGTGGTGATCGTGAGCTGCCCGCCAGGGGCGATGCCCTGAATCAAGATCGGGTCGAGCATGGCGCGCGCCGCATAGATCGCCGCGGTGTAGCCGGCCGGCCCCGAGCCGATGATGACGAGCTTGGCGCTGGTCGTTTTCTTCGAACTAGGCACCGGCTTGGCCCCGCGCGTTGCGGCAGATCGCACTCGATCTGCCTGGTGCCCAGCTGCCTGATACCCCGCTGCCTGATTATCCTTGGCGAAATGGGCGGAAGGCTCGCTGCCAATGGGCTGAATGGCAGCTACCGGTTCCTATCTAAGGATTCTGGGGAGCTATGCAAGAGACGCAACCCCCATCCCCACAAGGGTTTGGAGGGGGCCGGACGTGGTCAAAGGCCAGGGCTTTTTGGCCACTCTCGAGCGCCCTAAAAGGCCAATGGCGGGGTGATGCCCCGCCATTGCGCCGAAAGCCGAAACCGGCCGTTCGCTATTTCCACTCGACCTTCATCACTTCGTAGGCCTTGGCGCCGCCCGGCGTGACCACTTCCACTTGGGCGCCCTTCTTCTTGCCGACCAAAGCGCGCGCGAGCGGCGAGGTGATCGAAATCTTGCCTTTCTTGGCATCGGCTTCAGGTTCGCCGACGATCTGCCAAACCGCCTTTTTATCAGTGTCCTCGTCAATCAAAGTCACGGTCGCGCCAAATGTGATGGTGTCGCCGGAAAGCTTCGAGACATCAATCACTTCAGCGCGCGCCATCTTGTCTTCGAGTTCCGCGATGCGGCCCTCGTTGAGCGATTGCGATTCCTTGGCCGCGTGATATTCGGCGTTTTCTGAAAGATCGCCGTGGGTGCGGGCATCGGTAATTTGCTGGATGATCCGAGGTCGCTCCACCTGCTGGCAGTGCTTTAACTCGGCCTCCAACGCCGAGTAGCCCTCTGCCGTCATCGGAATCTTGTCCATCAGTCTCAAACCTCCTGGAGCAGAGTCAAAAAATCCCATCGCGGACCGAAGCATCGCCTGGCCCCGCGCCGTGGACATGGCTCTACACGTGCCGTCGCTGCGGCCGCTCCGATGCTCGATCAGAGTCGGCCCCGAAATAGGTTTGCAGCGCACAAACCTCGAGGTCACCCCCGAGATAGGCTCTGATGCCCTGCGCTGCGGCGACGGCCCCTGAAAGAGTGGTGTAGTACGGCACTTTATGCAAGAGGGCAGCGCGGCGGAGCGACCGGCTGTCAGCGAGCGCAGTCGCCCCCTCAGTCGTGTTGAAAACGACCTGAACCTCGCCGTTTTTGATCGCGTCGACGATGTGCGGCCGCCCTTCGGCGACTTTGTTGATTTTGACCGCCGCGATGCCTTGTTCGGCGAGGTAACGCTGGGTTCCCGAAGTCGCCATCACGCGGAAGCCCAATCCGGCAAGCAGCCGCGTCGCCTCAAGGATGCGCGGCTTGTCGGCGTCCTTCACCGAAACGAACACGGTGCCCGATTTCGGCAGGCGCGCCCCGCCGCCGAGCTGGCTTTTGGCGAAGGCGACGTTGTAGTCGCGATCGATGCCCATGACTTCGCCAGTGGATTTCATTTCCGGGCCGAGCACGGTATCGACCTTGTCGCCGAACCGCGCAAATGGAAACACCGCCTCCTTCACGCCGACGTGCGGGGCGCGGCCGGGCTCGAACTGCTGCGGTTTGAGATGAAAGCTCGCCAAAGGTTCGCCGGCCATGATGCGGGCGGCGATCTTGGCAGCCGGGATGCCGCTCACTTTGGCGACGAACGGCACCGTGCGCGACGCGCGTGGATTGACTTCGAGCACATAAATATCGCCGTCCTTGATCGCGTATTGCACGTTCATCAAGCCGCCGACCTTGAGCGCGAGCGCTAGCGCGCGGGTCTGGCGCGTCAGTTCGGCAATCGCTTGCGCCGAAAGATTGTGCGGCGGCAGCGAACATGCCGAATCGCCGGAGTGAATTCCGGCCTCCTCGATATGCTCCATGATGCCGGCGATGTAGCTGTCCTTGCCGTCGGACAGGCAGTCGACATCGACTTCCACCGCGTCGGTGAGATAGCTGTCGATCAGCAGCGGACGCTTGTCGGAAACCGCAATTTCGGACGGACGATCGAGATCGGCGGCGAGCCGCGCAACATAGCGGTCAAGCTGATGCGTGTCGTGCACGATCTCCATGGCGCGGCCGCCGAGCACATATGACGGGCGGATCACAATCGGGTAGCCGATCGACTCGGCGATGGCGCGCGCTTGCTCCGGGCTGCTCGCGATGCCGCTGCGCGGCTGACGCAGCTTGAGCCGGTCGAGGAGCCGCTTGAAGCGGTCGCGATCTTCGGCGAGATCGATCGCATCCGGCGAGGTGCCGAGGATAGGGACGCGCGCGGCTTCCAGCGCTTGCGCGAGCTTGAGCGGGGTCTGACCGCCAAACTGCACGATGACGCCGTGCAGCGTGCCGTTGCCGCGCTCGCTGTCGATGATTTCGATGACGTCCTCGGCGGTGAGCGGCTCGAAATAGAGCCGGTCCGAGGTGTCGTAGTCGGTCGACACCGTTTCCGGATTGCAATTGATCATGATGGTTTCGTAGCCCGCGTCCTTGAGCGCGAAGCAGGC
>JBQCCX010000105.1:0-5993 GCA_051961815.1 Xanthobacteraceae bacterium | reverse complement strand
CGAGCTCATCGAGGGTGAGATCGGAGCAAAGATAGGCCCGCGCCAGAGCGCCCGCCGCTTCGGCCCGTTCATTCGCCGGTGCACTGTCCAGCCATTGCAGAAAATCGCGGAGGATGGTCATCGGCGGAACCACATCGTGAGAATGCGATTCCAAGCCTAGGATGGCGCTCCTTAACAAAACGTTTACCATAAATCTTTGCAGCTTCGCCCGACCGCGCTCTTGCGCACACCACGGGCGGGATAGGCCCGCAGAATGCGGGTTTTCAGGCGCTTTGGCGGAGCCAGTTTGCCCCGCTTTGGCAATTCGGGATCGTTAATACTTGTGCTAAGTGTCGGCCGAAAGCGGGCCACGTTGAAGAGCTTTCCGGCCCCAAGGAGGCATCGAATGGCGCAGCAAACAGTGACGCGGCACAAGCGCGGCGGCCTCTACTTCGAGGATTTCGTGCCGGGCGAAGTGGTCGAGCACCGCTATACCCGCACCGTCACCCAGATGGACAACATGTTGTTCTCCAACATGACACTCAATCCGCAGCCGCTCCACATCGACCGCCATTTCTGCGAGCAGGAGACGGAATGGGGCCAGCCGCTGATGAACTCGCTGTTCACGCTCGGCCTGATGATCGGCATTCAGGTTTCCGACATGACGGTCGGCACTACCATCGCCAATCTCGGCATGACCGACGTCAAATTCCCGCATCCATGGTTCGAAGGCGACACCGTGCATTGCACCACCGAGGTCATCGGCAAGCGCGAATCGAAATCGCGGCCCGGCGCCGGGATCGTCGAATTTCACCACCGCGCCTACAATCAGGACAACAAGCTCGTCGCCGAGTGCCGCCGCCAAGCCTTCATGCGCATGCGGCCGAAGTGATCTTGCGAGCCGATGCGGTCACTTCTGTTCGTCCCAGCCGACAGCCCGCGCAAGCTCGGCAAAGCGATGTCGAGCGGCGCCGATGCATTGATCGTCGACCTTGAAGATTCCATCGCGCTTGAGGGCAAAACGCGAGCGCGCGAATCCGCAGCGGCTTTTTTGAAGGACGCCGGCGCAAGCCAGACCCGTCCCTATCTGATGGTGCGGGTGAACGGTCTGCAGACCGGGCTGACCGATGCCGATCTCGATTCGATCGCACCGGCAAAACCGGACGCCATCATGCTGCCGAAAGCCGAAGGCGGCGCCGCACTCGTCCACGCCGATGCCAAACTCGCGGTGCGCGAAGCGCAAAACAATCTGCCGGACGGTCACATCAAGATTTTGCCGATCGCCACCGAAACCGCAGCCGCGCTGTTTATGGTCGGCACGTTTGCCGGCGCAAGCGCGCGCCTGATTGGCATGACCTGGGGCGCCGAGGATCTCTCCGCCGAGCTCGGCGCGCGGGCCAATCGCGACGCGCAAGGCCGCTTTCTCGATCCCTACCGGCTGGCGCGCAGTCTCTGTCTCGCTGGCGCGGCGGCCGCGGGCGTGGCTGCGATCGATACAGTCTTTGTCGATTTCCGCAATGAGGCCGGGTTTCGCAACGAATGCGAGGAAGCGTGCCGCGACGGTTTTGTCGGCAAGATGGCGATCCATCCGGCGCAAGTACCGATCATCAACGCGGTGTTCACCCCCTCCGCCGACGCAATCGCGCATGCGCAGTCGGTGATTGCCGCGTTCGCCGCGGCGCCGGGCGCCGGCGTGGTCGGCATTGGCGGCGTCATGTACGACCGCCCGCATCTGGCAAAGGCCAAGCAATTGTTGGCGCGAGTGGGCGCGAGCGCCAAGTAGGAAGCCGAACGCCACTGCCACTAACTCCGCTCGTCCCTGCGAAGGCGGGGACCCAGTCTAGATTCCCGCTTTCGCGGGAATGAGCGGAACTAGGTTATTGCTTGGGGTACGCCGCTTTCGGATCAAAAACGCGCGCGTCGCGGAATTCGAGCTTGGCCGCGCGCAATTTGCCCTCCGCAGTGCCGAGCGGCACGGCGCGGTAGAAACACGAATGCCGGCCGGTGTGGCAGGCGCCGGCGACCTGCTCGACCTTGATCCACACCGCGTCCTGATCGCAGTCGATGCGCATTTCGACGACGCGCTGGGTATGGCCGGAGGTCTCGCCTTTTTTCCACAGCGCATTGCGCGAGCGGCTGAAATACCAGGCTTCGCCGGTGGCGATGGTTTTCGCCAGCGCTTGCGCATTCATATGCGCGACCATCAGCACGTCGCCCGATTTCGCATCCGTGGCGACAGCCGTCACCAGCCCATCGCCATCAAATTTTGGGGTGAGCGCCGCACCCTCTTCGAGATCAGTCGCGCCCGCGGGCGCCGCGAATGGTGCAGAATCGGCCAAAACGCCCTCCAACCTCGCCGTCACCTTCCGGCAACTTCAAATCAAAGGCTGCTGCGCCTATATAGTTGATTGTCAAAGGGGATCAATAAACCCGCGTTAACGCGGGCAAATTCGCCACCGCCGCCGATGCTCAACGAGGTCTATAATCGCCGCATTCTGGAGCTTGCCGCCGCGATCCCGCGGATCGGTCGGCTCAAAGAGGCCGACGCCAGCGCCACCGCGCTGTCGAAGCTGTGCGGCTCGACCGTGACCATCGACCTGAAAATGGACGGCGATACGGTGACCGATTTCGCCCATGAGGTTAAAGCCTGTGCGCTTGGCCAGGCCTCCTCCTCGATCATGGCGCGCAATATCGTCGGCTCCAAAGCCAGCGAGCTTAGGGACTTGCGCGAGAGCGTGCGCAAAATGCTCAAGGAAAACGGCGAGCCGCCGGCCAACGGCAAATGGGCCGACATCGCGGTGCTCGAACCGGTCCGCGATTACAAAGCGCGCCATGCCTCGACGCTGCTTACCTTCGACGCCGTGGTCGATGCTATCGGCCAGATCGAGGCCAAGCGGGCCGGCAAAACCGCGGCGCAATGAATGCGCGGCGGCTTGAGCGCGCTTACGCAAACCTGTCGCAGCGCGCCGCGCCTGATCGGGCGCGGGCTGATTACGCTCTATCGCTATACGCTCGCCTCGCTGGTCGGTTTCCGCTGCCGGCATCTGCCGAGCTGCTCCGAATATGCCGATGTGGCGCTTTCGCGTTTCGGCCTATGGGCCGGCGGCTGGATGACCTTGGCGAGGCTCTTGCGCTGTCAGCCGTGGGGCACATCAGGGCTTGATTTCGTGCCCGAGACATTGCCGGAAAAATCGCGCTGGTATATGCCGTGGCGCTACGGCCGCTGGCGCGGGACCAATTCCGTGCCATCCGCACCTTCCCTTGCCGGACCGGACGCGGCAGGGCATTGAGAAGCATGATCCCGAAAAGCGGGTACCGTTTTTCGGAAAAGATCATGCTTCAAACTGAAGATTGACGCGTCCGGCCACGCTTACCTGCATTCGTAGGCAGCGAGTGAGCAACAGGAGTGAATGATGGTCGCGCTGACCTTTCCCGACGGCGCGCGTCGGGACTATCCTCAAAACACCACCGGCCTCGATATCGCCAAGGGCATTTCGCCGTCGCTCGCCAAGCGTACGGTGGCGATGGCGCTCAACGGCAAGCTTGCCGACCTGACCGATCCGATCGAGCACGACGCCAGAATCGAGTTTCTCACTCGCGAGGATCCGCGCGCGCTCGAACTCATCCGCCACGATACCGCGCATGTGCTCGCCGAAGCGGTGCAGACTTTGTGGCCGGGCACCCAGGTCACGATCGGGCCGGTGATCGACAACGGCTTCTACTACGACTTCTTCCGCAACGCGCCGTTCACGCCGGAGGACTTCGCCGCGATCGAAAAGAAAATGCGCGAGATCATCGCGCGCGACAAACCGTTCACCAAGGAAATCTGGCCGCGCGACAAAGCCAAGACCGTTTTTCGCGACAAGGGCGAGCTGTTCAAAGTCGAGCTGATCGACGCCATTCCGCAAGATCAGCCGATCAAGATCTATAAGCAGGGCGACTGGTTCGACCTGTGCCGCGGCCCGCACATGACTTCGACCGGCAAGGTCGGCAATGCGTTCAAGCTGATGAAAACCGCCGGCGCCTATTGGCGCGGCGATTCAAAGCGCGAAATGCTGTCGCGCATCTACGGCACTGCTTTTGCCAAGCAGGAAGAGCTCGATGCTTACCTTAAGCAGGTCGAAGAAGCCGAGAAGCGCGACCATCGCAAAGTCGGCCGCGAAATGGATCTGTTTCATTTCCAGGAAGAAGCGCCCGGCTCGGTATTCTGGCACCCGAAAGGCTGGACCCTGTTCCAGACCCTCGAAACCTATATCCGCCGCCGCCAGGACGCCGCCGGCTATGCCGAAGTCAACGCGCCGCAGCTGATCGATTCCTCGCTGTGGGTCGCCTCCGGCCACATGGCGACATTCCGCGACTCGATGTTTCTGGTGCAGCCGCGCGAAGAGGACGAGCGCACGTTCGTGATCAAGCCGATGAACTGCCCCGGCCACATCCAGATCTTCAAAAACGGCTTGAAGTCATATCGCGATCTACCCTTCAAGGTTTGCGAATTCGGCAAAGTGCACCGCTACGAACCGTCCGGCGCACTGCATGGCCTGATGCGGGTACGCGCATTCACGCAGGACGACGCGCATATCTTCATCACCGAGGAGCAGATCGCCGAAGAGGTGATCAAGGTCAACGATCTGATCCTGAGCATCTACAGGGATTTCGGCTTCGACGACGTGACCATCAAATTCTCCGACCGGCCGCTCAAGCGCATCGGCGAGGATGCGGTCTGGGACAAATCCGAGGCGGCGCTGAAGAAGGCACTCGAGGCGTCCGGCCGTCCGTGGACGCTGAACAAAGGCGAAGGCGCCTTCTACGGGCCGAAGCTCGAATATGTCCTGCGCGACGCGATCGGACGCGACTGGCAATGCGGCACGGTGCAGGTCGACCTCAACATGCCCGGCCGGCTCGGCGCGTTTTATATCGACGAGCATTCTAACAAAGTCACGCCGGTGATGCTGCACCGGGCGATGTTCGGCTCGCTCGAGCGTTTCACGGGCATCATGCTCGAACATTTCGCCGGCCATTTGCCGCTGTGGCTCTCCCCGGTGCAGGCGATCGTTGCCACCATCACCTCGGATGCCGACGAGTATGCGGGCGAGGCGATCGAGCACGCGCGCCGCTCAGGCTTGCGGGTCGAGGCCGATCTCCGCAACGAGAAGATCAATTACAAGGTGCGCGAGCACTCGCTGGCAAAAATTCCGGTGCTGCTGGTGGTCGGCAAAAAGGAGGCCGCCGAGCGCACGGTTTCGATCCGCCGTCTCGGCAGCGAGGTGCAGCACGTCATGGGCCTGGACGCAGCCCTTTCCGCTTTGGCGCAAGAAGCCGTGCCGCCGGACCTCAGACCGGCCGCGAAGCCGACCTGATCCGGCGGAACGCCGCTTCCAATCAAACGGACTATGCCGTCAGCGACCCGGGATCGCCGCCACCAACGGGTAGCAGGTGGCCGTCACGGAGCCGTTTAAGTTGTAGCACGATACGCATTTACAACCCGGTCCCGCCGTGCATTGCGCCAGGCGCTTATGGTTGAGCATAATCCGCGCATGATTGTGCACGTTTACGCCAACCGCGCACGGTTCAGCCGAAGCCTGCGATGCGGACCAAACAAGGCCGACGGCCAATGCGATTGCTAGACAAACAGAAAGTCCATAACGACGCATGAGTCCCTCTCCCCTCTCAAGACGCCCTACAATTTGCGTTTAGCAAGCTTGTCAGTCTCACACAGTAAAAATCGCTGTGCAAGCGGCCAACGATTCCGCAATGCAATCTTTGCACCGTCTCCCGCGCGGCCTGCCGGATCGACAAATGCTATGGATAGGTCTCGATCCTGCCGTTAGGCCTTTTGGTTGCCGCAACGGCAAGCGGTCATAAATTGCTGCGCCGGCACCGCGTTCGTGCCGGACATCGGGAGGGCACGATCATGCTGTTTCTGGTGGTCTCAACCCCGCGGCCGGAGCGGCCTTCGGATTTGGTCGGAGCCCGCCAATCGTTCTGGCCGTGGATCGCCGGACATCAGGCGCGCG
>JBQCCX010000104.1:0-6554 GCA_051961815.1 Xanthobacteraceae bacterium | reverse complement strand
ATGATGGAATGGACGGACCGGCATTGCCGCTTCTTCCATCGGCTGCTCACGCGCCGGGCGCTTCTTTATACCGAAATGTTGACCACCGGCGCGGTGCTGCACGGCGATCGTGCCCGGCTCTTGCGCTACGACGCGGCCGAGTATCCCGTGGCGCTTCAGGTCGGCGGGTCCGATCCGCGCGCGCTGGCGCAGTGCGCCGGCATCGCCGCGGATTTTGGTTACGACGAAATCAACCTCAATGTCGGCTGTCCGTCGGACCGCGTGAAGGAGGGCCGCTTCGGCGCTTGTCTGATGGCCGAACCGGCGCTGGTCGGCGATTGCGTCGCCGCGATGAAAGCCGCCACGGCAATTCCGGTCACGGTCAAAAGCCGCATCGGCATCGACGAACAGGATCCGGAAACGACGCTTGCGTTGTTTGGCGAAACCGTCGAACGCGCCGGCGCTGATGGGCTGATCGTGCATGCCAGGAAAGCATGGTTGAAAGGCCTCTCGCCGAAAGAAAATCGCGAGGTTCCTCCGCTCGACTATGAGCGGGTCTATCGGCTCAAGGCCGCACATCCGCGGCTGACAATCGTGCTCAATGGCGGCATTGGCGGTGTTGCCGCGACGCGTGCGCATCTCGATCGCGTCGACGGCGTCATGATGGGCCGCGCCGCCTATCAGCAGCCATGGCGACTCCTTGGCGTCGATCCTTTCATCTTTGGCGATGAAGCGCCGTTTACCTCGCTCCGAGCCGCGGCCGCGGCACTTATTCCTTATGTCGAGCGTGAGCTTGCAGCCGGTACCCGGCTGCACGCCATGACCCGCCACTTGCATGGCCTGTTCCAGGGCGTGCCGGGCGCGCGTGCGTACCGCCGGCGGCTCTCCGATGCGGCTTCGGCGCAAGCCGGCGCGGCACTGCTCATTGAGGCGCTCGCATTGGTGTCGGATGGCGTTCTCGCCGATGATCGCGCCGCGGCATGACGGAGCGGGCAGGGCGGGATCGACGCCGCAACATTACCCACGCAAGCCCATGCGGGACGTAAAAGTGAAATGGTGCTCGGCGTTCCAATAACCGAATTGCTCTGGCTCGCTGTCGCGGTGGTGGTTGCCGGTGTCATTACAGGCCTGCTCGCCGGACTGTTCGGCATCGGCGGCGGCGCAATCATCGTCCCGGTGCTGTACGAAGTTTTTCGCCTGCTCGGCGTGCCCGATGAGGTGCGCATGCAGCTTTGCATCGGCACCTCGATCGCGATCATTGTGCCGACCACGATCCGCTCCTACCTCGCGCATCGCGCAAAGGGTCTGGTGATTCCGGGAGTGATCCGGATATGGGCGGCGCCCGCGGTGATCGGCGTGGTGTGCGGCGCCGTGATCGCCGCCTTCGCCCCTTCCGAAGTGTTCAAGATCGCATTCGTCGTGATCGCCACTTTTATCGCTAGCAAATTTCTGTTCGCAGGCGACCGCTGGAATCTCGGTAGCGAGCTGCCGGCGCCGATGACGATGCGCTTTTACGGCTTTGTCATTGGCCTTGGCAGCTCGCTGATGGGCGTGAGCGGCGGCTCGTTGTCCAATATTGCTTTGACGCTTTATGGCAAGCCACTCCACAACGCGGTTGCCACGTCGGCGGGCCTGGGCGTGCCGATCACGATGGTCGGCGCGCTGGGCTATATCGCCGCGGGCCTGCCTCACGAAGCGCTGCTGCCGCCGCTGTCACTTGGCTTCGTGTCGTTGATCGGACTCGTTGTGATGGCGCCGCTGTCGAGCCTGACCGCGCCTTACGGCGCCCGGCTCGCGCACCGTCTGTCGCGCCGCGCGCTCGAAATCGCTTTCGCGATCTTTCTCTTGCTCGTGTCGCTGCGCTTTGTCGTCAGTCTGTTTTAATCAGGTTGGAATACGCGGCAGTACAAGCGTCGCCTGATGCAGGTGAACTCACCGGTAGCCTTTGAGCATCAGCCGATCGCCGTTGACCTGCCAGCTCTGCAACCGGTTGAGAAAGCTCATGCCAAGGAGGCTCGTGCGCAATTGGCCGGGCTGCACCACCAGCGCCTCGACCGAACGTTCTTCGAGCTCGCCCATGGCGATCCGGTCGAGCGTCACCGGTGCGGCGCGGGCGCGTCCATTCGCAGTCTCGATATTGACCGAGTAGTTCAGGAGCGCGAGCGGCAAACCGGCTGCCTTGGCGTCCTCTGCCGTGAGCACGACTGAGGTCGCGCCGGTATCGACCACCATGTGCACGCGTGCGCCGTTGATCTGTGCGGAAATGGCGAAATCGCCGGACCCAGTGCGCGCCACCTCCGCGGTGCGGCCATGCGAGATCACGTGTCCGGGCATCAGTTCCGCCATCACCCGGTCGGCGACCTGGTGCACCTCGTAACGATAAGAATACCCGATCACGAGCACGATGCCGATGACGGCCCACAACAGCGCGCCCATGACCGCTTCGGTCATACGATCGCGAAAAATGGCGAACAGCGCCGCTGCGAGGAAAACGATGATCGCCAGCTTGTAGGCAAGCGAGCCGAACTCGTCCGTGGTCAGCGGACCAACCGTGCCGGCGCCGTGGCGCGCGACGAGTACGAGAATGGCAACGACGAGGCCGAGCAGAAGAAGCCACAGCAGGCGCTGGCGCACGGTGACTGTCCTCTATAGCGGTGTTCGCAGGCGCTCGGCCCGCCCGGACGGTGGCGCGAGGCAAGCGCGGATCGGCGTTATCGGTCGCGATGAGAACATGGCAGCGGAATCAGAATCCAAGATAAAGGCAGGATGGCGGAACGCAATCCCCTCCGCTTGAGCCAAAGGTTGGGCGATATCCTGTCCAGGCAAGAAGATGACAATTTCTCAACCCGCGCCGCACCAGGACGCCGAATCGCGGCGCCGAATGACCGCGCGCCGGCTTGCGGGCGCCTCTCGCCGCCCTGCTGGCGAGGCAAATACCGACGCGCTAAGGTCGCGCCGCTCAAGTCAAGAGGACAGCGATGAAACTTTACGATGGCGGTCGCGCTCCGAACCCGCGCCGCGTCCGCATTTTTCTGGCCGAGAAAGGCATCGACGTTCCCGCCGAACAGGTTGACATCGGCGGGTTGCAGCACCGGACTGAGGCCTATACCGCGATCAATCCGATGCAGCGCGTGCCGGCCCTGGTTTTGGACGACGGCACGGTCATTGCGGAATCCATCGCGATTTGCCGCTATTTCGAGGCCGTTCAACCGGATCCGCCGCTGTTCGGCGTAGGCGCGCTGCAGACCGCGCTGGTCGAAATGTGGAATCGGCGCGCTGAGCTTCACCTTTTTTTCCCGGTCGCCACCGTGTTCCAGCACCTGCATCCGGCGATGAGCCGGCTGGTCGACCCGCAAGTGCCGCAATGGGGCGAGGCCAATAAGCTGCGAGTGACGCAATTTCTTGAGTTCCTCGACCGCGAGTTGAAGGACCGGCCCTACGTCGCGGGCGCCGATTACACCGTCGCCGACATCACGGCATTGGTCGCGGTCGACTTCATGCGGGTCTCGAAGATGTCTGTCCCGGATAGCCTGAGCCATTTGAACCGCTGGCACAAAGCGGTATCCGCCCGGCCGAGCGCGGCGGCCTGAGCGTCAACGCAGCGCTGCGGGCGCCGCGATCGCGGCGATGCCGTAACCGTCGCTTGACGTCGCGATGCCCGGTTGACCGGCAAGCAAGAAAATTCCGATCAGGCCAATCGCGACATAAAGTGCCGCGCAGGTCCAAATGCCGCGAGAAAAATTGCGCATCGCGTCGCCTTCCGATTTGCAGTCGCTCGACAAAACGCCGATGGCGCGTTTTAGGTTCCAATAGATTTGAACGCGACGTCTTATGCAGGGTCGCCGGATGATTCGGCGTCACCAGTCTGTTGTTTGAGATTGTTACCGCCCCGGACCAAATCCCGCAGTGACGGCGGTCACAGGCCCAGATCAGCACTGAGCAATGAGGACGGCTGCGCTTTATTCCCGCTCTCGCGCTTTCGCGGCGCGCAATAGATGCCGATACGTGCCGTCGAACACGGTATCGGTTCGCGATGTCCAGGTGGTATCGCCGGCAAGCTCCGGTCGGCTGCCGTGAATGCGGCGCCCGCGCATTTCCCGTTCCGCCGCTTCCTCCTCCTCCATCGCCGACAACGTGAAGTCGGCGATCACCGGCAGTATCAAAATCTGCAGCATCGGCTCGCCTGGCCGAAAGATATGCGTGTGTCCTTCCAGTGGCGACTTGAACACGACGAACGAGATCATCGGCCACCATTCGGTGCGCAACAGCGCAGGCACGGCGATGGGAACGGTATCGCTGGTGTCGGTATAGAAACGTGGATGGGGCTCAGTGCGTACCGCCCAATCTTTTTCGACTTTTAGATCGAGCAGCAATTGATAGGTGTAATAATCCTGGCCAAAGGTGCGAAACGGCGGCCACATCAGGTCGCCGCTGCTCTCAGGGCGCGGTCCGAAATCTCCATCAAAGACAAGCTTGTCGTTTGTTTTGCTGACGCGAAGCTCATTGTCATAAGGATAAAAGACCTCGATGCCGTATTGCGCGCTTTCCGTGAAGGGCGCGCAATGCCAGGCATATTCCTGTGAGCCGTCGGTGCGCGGCTCAGGCTGGCCGGCCCAGCCCGGCATTTCGAGCTTGGTCCGCCGCGGCGCCAGCCCCGGATTGACCAGCCGGAATTTGACTTGTTGCATAGCGCGTCCGGTCACTTGCGGCGGCAAAGCCGATATTGCCCCCAGCCATTCTTGCAGTCACCAAGGCTAGAAAAGCCGCTAGCGCAGCCAGAGTTCCATGCAGCCGGCGTCCGGCTTTCGGCGTTATTGATTTGCGCCGGCAAGGCCTTGCGTCCGGCTTTTAAAGGCGTTGCTCGGCGCATCTGCGGCGGATTGGCCGCCCTGTTTCCCGCGAGCGGAAAGCTGCTATCACCAGCTTTGCCCCCTCGCTTTGGGACGGCGGTAAAAGGGAGCCTGAGCGGATTGCGGCCAGGTTCGAGAAGGTTCGGTTCTTAAACTGGGAGGATTTGGTGTTATCGCTTCGCCCATTTGCTGCCGCGCTCGGCGCGGTGCTCCTGCTTGCCGCAGCGTCCGCGAAGGCCGACGAGTGGCCCATGCGGCCGATCAGAGTCATCAGCCCATTCCCGCCCGGGAGTGCCTCCGACACCACGGCCCGCGTTGTCCTGGACAGCGTCCAGCAGTTCGTCGGCCAGCCGATGGTGCTCGAAACCAAGCCGGGCGCCGGCGGCATAGTCGGCTTCGCCGATGTCGCCAAATCGGACCCCGACGGCTACACGTTTGTGACCAGCTCAACCTCGTTGGGCACCGGCTCCGTTTTGCATCGTCATCTACCTTACGATCCGCTGAAGGATTTCGTGCCGGTGGTGATGTTCGGCGTTCAGCCCAATGTGCTGGTCGCCTCCAAGGAGAGCGGGTTCAAGACCGTCGCTGATTTGGTTGCGGCCGCCAAAGCCAAGCCGGGCGCGCTGACCTTCGCCTCAGCCGGGATCGGCTCGTCATCGCATATGGCCGGGGAGCGGCTGCGGCTTGCCGCCAATATCGATGTGCGGCATGTGCCGTTTCGCGATGGTGGGCTGACCGAAGTGATGGCCGGCCGCATCGACTACTATTTCATCCCGCTGGCGGCTGCCGCGTCGGCGCTGGGCAGCGGCAAGCTCACAGTGCTGGCGGTCAGTTCGCCAAAACGCGTTGCCTTGTTGCCGGATGTGCCATCGATTGTCGAAGCCGGTTATCCGAACGCCGTATTCCGCTTTTGGGTCGGACTATCGGCGCCGGCGCGCACGCCCGCGGCGATCGTGAATAAACTGCACGATGCGGCTGAAAAAGCGCTGCGGGATCCGGGCTTGAAAGAAAGGCTGGCAAAACTTGGCGTCGAGCCCGACCCGATGAGCGTGGACGCGTTCGGCAAATACGTCATAGACGACATTGCCGGGACTGCGGATCTCGCCAAACAGGCGCATATCGAGCCGCTGGATTAGTCGTCACAATACATTGTCACCGCCGGGCTTGACCCGGCGGTCCATGCTGAGCGACGCCGCTGCATGGATTGCCGGATCAAGTTCGGCAATGACGAGCGTAGCGAATTAGCGATTCAACAGCGCGATCAGGCTCGACGTGTCCCAGCGCTTGCCGCCCATCTTCTGGATTTCCGAATAGAACTGATCGACCAGCGCCGCGACCGGCAAATGGGCGCCGTTGCGGCGCGCTTCCGACAAGCAGATGCCGAGGTCCTTGCGCATCCAATCCACGGCAAAGCCAAAATCGAATTTGCCCGCGACCATGGTCTTGTAGCGGTTTTCCATCTGCCAGGATTGCGCGGCGCCTTTGGAAATCGTCGCGATTAGTTTTTCAGCGTCGAGTCCGGCGCGCATGGCAAAGTGCAAGGCTTCCGAAAGTCCCTGCACCAATCCGGCGATGCAAATCTGGTTCACCATTTTGGCAAGCTGGCCCGAGCCGGGAGCGCCCATCAAGTTGCAAGCGCGCGCATAGGCGGCGATCACCTTCTCGGCGCGCCCGAACGGGCCTTCGTCGCCGCCGCACATCACCGTAAGCACGCCGTTCTCTGCG
>JBQCCX010000103.1:0-3152 GCA_051961815.1 Xanthobacteraceae bacterium | reverse complement strand
CAACAGCGCGCCGGCCTCGATGTGACCGAACACGTCGGCGCCGTCGCTGTCGCGGCGCGTGATGCGAAACCACAACACGTCCATCGGCACACCGTACTCGTCGGTCTGCAAACCCGCCTTCTCGCGCATCGTCGAATGCCGGCCGTCACAACCGACCACCAGATCCGCATGGACCGTAAATTCTCCATCCGGCGTTTGAACGCGAACGCCGGCGACCCGATCGCCCTCCTCGATCAAGGCGATCGCCTCCGCCCGCATGCGCAGGTCGAACCCCCGGTAGCGCCGCCCTTGGTCGGCGAGGAAGTTGAGAAAATCCCATTGCGGCATCAGCGCGATAAATTTGCAGTGCGTCGGCAGGTGCGTGAGATCGATCAGCCGGATGCGTTGTTTGCCGATTTGCAGCGACAGCCGGTCGACCGTGCGGTGTGGCAGCTTGAGAAACTGGTCGACGAGGCCGAGCTCGTGCATGACCTCAAGCGTGGACGGGTGCACCGTATCGCCGCGAAAGTCGCGGAGAAAATCGGCATGTTTTTCCAGGACGACCACGCGCACCCCGGCACGGGCCAGAAGAAAACCGAGCATCATTCCGGCGGGTCCGCCGCCGGCGATGCAGCACTGGGTATTCAGCGATTCATTCGCCACGATCACACTCACCGCTCGAGGGGCGCGCTTGAGCTTGCGGCAAGCCACCTCGGCATTCAATCAGCCGGAGGCGGCGTTCGCGCATATAATGGGGCATAGGAGCGTTGCGGCAAGGATTGCCGGATGACACCGATCGCGTGGAACTCTCACATTTCCGCCGCAAGCTGTGTGCTAAAAGAAACGTAACCCGCCCCCGCCGCCCAGCATCATGTGCCGCTTAAAAGTCTCCGCCTTTTGGTTCACTGTTGCGTTGGTCTTTGTGTCGGCCTCGGCTCGGCTAGACCCCGCGCTCGCCCAGTCCGCCCAGTCCGCCCAGTCCGCCCAGTCCGCCCCGTCCTCTCCGCCCGCCCCACTCGCCGGGACCGGCGATTTCCGCATCGCCTGGGAAGTGAAGAGCCGGTTTCGCTTGTTTCGCCATGAGGCCGATTTTCTGCGCATGGCCGCGGCGACGCGTGGTGACGGCGTGCTCGCGGCGGAACGCCGCCTCGCGCGCGATTCCGACGGGTTCGGCTGGGCGAAGGATGTCGTCGCCGAACTCTGTCTGGATAATTCCGGCAACCTCCTGGAAACCTGCGATCGTGACGGCGAGCGCGAAAGTTATCTCTCGCCGCGCGACTATCCGGTCGGCGTGACAGTGGCCGGACAGCTGCCCGAGGGTCTCGATTGTCTGTGGACGTTCAGCGACGGCGAATCCGCGCCACGGCAGAGCACCGCGCCTTGCGATCGCGAAGTCAAACTGCGCGTTCGCGCCGGCCGGACCACCGTCACGACGCTGGACATTCCGCTTGGCGACGGTACCGCGCAGCGGGTGAGCGCCGATATCGCCGTGCGTGACGTTCTCATGGCCGGCCTCGGCGATTCCATCGCCGCCGGTGAAGGCGATCCGGACCGGGCGGTAAAGCTCGAGGGCGGCTTCTGCTTCAGACGGTTCTTCAGCGGCGGCGGCAGCCAGTATTATCGCCCCAGCCGCGCCGGCTACACCGATGACCGCTCGTGCGAAAACGGGCCGTCCAGTCCGGCCGCCGCAGTGAACTGGGCGAAGCACGGTGCGCGCTGGATGAATCCAGCCTGTCATCGCTCGCTCTACAGCTATCAGGTGCGGACCGCATTGGCGCTGGCAGTCGAACAGCCGCATCTTGCGGTCACTCTCCTGCCGCTTGCCTGCACCGGAGCGACGATCGGCGCCGGCATGTTTGCCGGCCAGCGCGCCGACGATTGCCCCTGGGTCGTCGGCATCGAGAGCTGCTCCGGAACGGCGCCGGCGCAGTTCGCCGAGTTGCGCAATCTCATGACAGCGCTGCACCGCCAGCAGCCGAACCGCGGGCTCGATCTTGTATTGCTCACCGTCGGAGCCAACGACGTGAACTTCGCCGGTCTCGTTGCCAATGTGATCGTGGATGCCGCCACCGAGCGGCTTCTGCTGCGCCAGGGCGGCGCCATCGTCAGTGTCGCCGATTCACAGAAGGCGCTCGACCAGGATTTGCCTGACGAATTCGCGCAACTGCGCACGGCGCTCAAACCGTTTACCGGCGGCAATCTTAATCGCGTTGTCTTCGTCTCCTACGGCAATCCGGCCATGCAAGCGGAAAACAAACCGTGCTCGGGGGGACGCGACGGTCTGGATGTCCATCCGGCGTTCGGCGCCGACCGCGAGCGGCTGCGCGCCGCCGCGGAATTTGTCGATTTGAAATTCCTGCCGAAAATAAAATCGCTGGCGACCTGCGACGGCGGCAAATCCTGTCGCGATCCGCTCACCGAGCGCATGATTTTCGTCGACGGCCATCAGGGCGACTTTGCCCGGCATGGCATGTGCGTACGGGCGCCCACCGACCCGGAATTCGACCGCAATTGCTTTGCGGTCAACGGCGAGAGCTTCCAATCCGATCTGACCGTCGCGGCGGACGATCCGATGGCGTGCACCGAGCCGGCAGGAAATTATCGCCCTTACGCCTCGCGCGGCCGCTGGATCAGGACCGCGAATGACAGCTACTTCACCGCGATGACCTATCCGGAAGGTATGCCGGCCATTCTCAAGCCAAGCGACATTCACGACGCGCTGTGGGGAGTCTTGAGCGCAGTCTATGGCGGGGCGGTGCACCCCACCGCCGAAGGTTACGCGGCCATGGCCGATGCGGCGCTGCCGGCGGTGCGCGCCGTGCTTGGCCTCACTGCGCCATCGGCCATCCAGGCCGAGCCGCTGCCGCCGCCGAGCGCTTTGGCGCCGGCGCCGCAAACCACGCCAGCCGCCGCGGCGGTGCCGCCGAAAACGCCCTGATCAGGAAGCCACGCGCTCCGGCGTCGCGGCACGGTCGGTCTTCGCCGGACGCTCAGGCGCCACGCCAAGCTTCTTCTGCAGGCTTGTCGAGGACGTGGTGTACTGAAACACCAGTCGCTTGTCCGGAAAGATATAGCGATGCGCCTTCTGCGCCATCAGCGCGGCCTCGTGGAAGCCGGAGAGAATGAGCTTAAGCTTGCCGGGATACCAGTTGATGTCGCCGATCGCGAAAATG
>JBQCCX010000102.1:0-13677 GCA_051961815.1 Xanthobacteraceae bacterium | reverse complement strand
CGCCTCGAATCTGTGCCGCTGCACCGGCTATCAGAACATCATCAAGGCGGTGCGCGCGGCGCGCGACGAGATGCGTGGAGCGGGCTAGATCCTCCGTTCATTCCCGCGAAGGCGGGAATCCAGAGTAACCGCAAGCCATCCGTCGGATAATACGCTGGCTCCCCGCTTTCGCGGGGACGAGCGGACGCAGCAAGCTATGATTTGTCCAGCGCCGCAAGCGCTGCCTTCGCCACTTCGACGTCCTGCTCGATCTTGGCGCCGCCGGCGGCGACCGCGCCGATCACTTCGCCATTGACCTCGATCGGAAAGCCGCCGGGGACATTGGTGAAGTCGCCCATGCGCACCGCCATCGACAGCGCATTTTCCTCGGGCGCATAGCCGGTCGGCAGCCGTTGCGAGGCGGCGGTGATCGCCTTGCGCTGCGTGGTGATAATGGAGAAGTGCCGCGCGCCGTCCATCATCACAAAACCGATCAACCGGCAGCTCTGATCGACCACTGCGAGCGAGACCTTGCAGCCGATCGCTTCGGCCTTGGCCATGCCGGCTTCGATCATCTTGAGGCTCGCTTTATGCGTGAGCCGGTGAGTGGTAACAAAATCGGCCATGCGCCATTCCTCAGGTTCCCGACATCACCAATCGCAATGACACAAAACCAGCGATGCTGTTAGTCCCCTTGCGTCAGTTGCGGCACGCCCATTCATGAAAGGCCAAAACGTGGATAATGCGCAGCAGGCGCCGTCCCGCTGGGAGCGCGAAGCCGACGTCGTCGTTATCGGCTCGGGAGCCGCCGGCCTGCCCGCGGCGATCGTCGCCCGCGAGGCCGGCGCCTCTGTCATCGTTGTGGAAGCGCAGCCGCATATCGGCGGTCACGCCATCACCAGCGGCGGCAACCTGCCGCTCGGCGGCGGCACCCGCTATCAGAAGAAATACGGCATCGAGGATTCGGCCGATCTGTTCTTCCGCGATCTGACCGACTGGTCGGTGATCGAGAGCAACGGCTTCCCGCCCTACCGCTACAACGATCGCGAGATCATTCGCGCTTTCGCCGACAACAGCGTCGCGGCGTTCGATTTCCTGCTCGCTCACGGGGTCAGAGTCATCGACCGGCCGCCGAACAGCATCGGTCACGAGATCGGCGTCTCGGTGCCGCGCACCATGCAGATCGATGTCGCCGATTGGCCGATGGTCCACACCGGCAAGCCGGCCGACCCGAACGATCCCGAAATCAGAGCCGGCGCCGGCCTGATCCGCCCATTGGAAGTCGCCGCGCGCAAGGCCGGCGTCGACATTCTGGTCGAGCACCGCATGACCGCGATCCATCGCCAGACGCCGAAATCCGGCCGCGTGCTTGGCATTGCGGTGGATCATCGAGGCGCGGTTCGCAATATACGCGCCCGCAAAGCTGTGATCGTCGCCACCGGCGGCTCAACCGGCAATGTCAATTTTCGGCGCATGTTCGACCCGCGGCTCACCGAAGAATATTGCGGGCTCGCCGGCATGCCGTGGTCCGATCAGGACGCCAGCGGCGAACTTGCCGCAATGGACATTGGCGCCGCGCTGTGGGGGCTGTTCAACTATACCGGCGAATTCGGCTCCGGCATCACCAAGCCGGGCGCGATCGGCTGCCAGTACGGCTATGTCAACGTGCGCTGGCATCCGGGCAGCGCGGTGTTCGACCAAGCGCGCGCGATCGGGCTCCCGGTCAAGGACTGGCAGGACGTCGTTTTGGTCAACATGCTCGGCAAGCGGTTCTACGACGAGACCGCCGGCCACTTTAACTACAACACCTATATGAGCGTGAACCCTTACGAGCCGCACAGCTATCTCAACAGCAAAAATCTCAAGTTCAATCCGGCGAATTTCATCAATGCGGCGCTGGCCGGAATCGGCGACGATCACAATGGCGGCGGACCGATCTGGGCGATCTTCGACGCCGCTGCGGTTGCGCGCGAGCAATGGCAGCCGACACCGCCGCATGTCGATTGCGATGCCGGCTTCTTCTTCGCCGCGGACTCGCTCGAAGCCCTGGCGCAGAAGATCGTGATGACCCATCAGCGCGTGCCGATGCCGCCGCAGAATCTGACTGAAACTGTCGCGCGCTATAATTCATTCGTCGACACCGGCAAGGATTCCGACTTCGGCAAGCCCACGCCGCGCTATCGAATAGATCGGCCGCCGTTCTACGCCGCTTGGGCAACACCGGTCGTGCACGACACCCGTGCCGGACTGCGCATCAACGCGCGCTGCCAGGTCATCGATATGAATGGCGCTGCGATTCCCGGTCTTTATTGCGGCGGCGAATCCGCCGGCGGGTTTTCGATGCACGGATTGCCGCGCGCGATTTGTCAGGGCTTCATCGCCGGAAGGAATGCAGTGACGGAGAACGGATGACTTCCGATCTTCGATATCCGTCGTCAGCTAAACCGTCGTCTGGGCCACGCCGCGTTTGGCATGCAACGCTTCCTTGGCGCCTTCCTTGAATGGCACCTCGGGCGGCAAAACAACCGAGCACGAACGCACCGTGTGATGTGCCGGATCGACGCCGGGCGGCACGACGCCTTTGTCGATCAGCGCCTTGGCGGCGCGCATCAGCCGATGCCGCGCCATGATGATGCCGTTGTCGGTCGAGACCAGATTTTCTTTGGTGCGATCGCAGATCGGCCCCATGCTTTCCTGCAATGACGCATCCTGCATTGCGAAGCCGGCGACGCCGCTGAAGGTTTTGCCCGCCTTCTGTGCCGCGCGATCCATCAGGTAATCGTTGTCCTTGTTGGCAAGCGGCCGATAGCTGCCCGGCATATATTTGCAGTGCACCCCGGCGCCGTCCTTCATGGCGTCGACTTCGGCCCGGGTCAGCGCCCGCACCGGATGGAAGTCGTAAGACCAGGCCCAGCAATTCTCGTCGTCGATCGGGACCCAGAAGTGGCCGTGGATCGGATGATCGCCGCGCGGCGGAATCATCGTGAAGCACGGCATGACCCACGGCGTGATACGCCAGTAGTATTTTCCGTTCTCGGCATTGCGCCGCGCGCCGATGAACAGGCCGCCCGGCTGTTCGACCACTTCGAAATGCGGCTGCATATCGGCAAGGTTGTACTGATTGCCTTTGGCGCCTTTGAACAGCGGATCGGAGCCCAAGTCGCCACGGTGCAAGAACGAGACGTGACTGGAGTCGATACCGCCTTCCATGGCTTGCAGCCAGTTGCATTCCTGCAGGCGCTTGGAAACGAATGCCTGGGCCGGCGGCACCAGCGCGAATTCCCATTCCGGCAGTGGCGGCTTTTGCTCGGACGGACCCATATAGGTCCACAACACGTCGCCGCGTTTGACTAGCGGATAGGAGGCGAGCTTGATCTTGTTGCAGAAGCCGCTTTCCACCGGCTCCGACGGCACGTCGATGCACTGGCCGGTCACGTCGTATTTCCAGCCATGATACGGGCAGCGCAAGCCGCCCTCCTCGTTGCGGCCGAACCAGAGCGACACGCCGCGATGGGCGCAGAACTCGTCGATCAGGCCGTAGCGGCCCTCGGAGTCGCGAAACGCGAGCAGCCGCTCCGAGAGCAATTTCACCCGCACCGGCGGGCAGTCGTTTTCGGGAAGTTCCTCGGCCAGAAGCGCCGGCAGCCAATAACAGCGGAACAGTCTGCCCATCGGGACGCCGGGACCGGTCTGCGTCAGAAGATCATTTTGTTCTTTTCTGAGCATGACGCTGTCTGTCCTTGATCGCCGTCCTTAAGGGAAAGAGTAGGGATTCGGGGCCAACCGAGCAAGGCGTGCACCGGTATTGAACGTCCTATAGCCGCCGAACCGGCGTCGATGGCGCGGTTGCCCTGCCAGCGCAATTACGCTAAGCCCGCCGCTCAAGCACGATCCGAACCGCCGGGTCAGAAACCATCGCGCTTAGGCCACACGCTGCCGTTTGGAGATGATGGAATGGCCGATCACGCCGAGGTCCAATACGCGTCCGCAACGGGCAATGACTATCCAGCTCACGAACATACCTATCGCAGTTTCGTGACGCTGGTGAAGGTGTCGCTCGCGGTCATCGTCGTGGTACTCATTCTGATGGCATTTTTTCTCACGTGATCTGATCGGCGCGCCGCGGAGGATTTATGAAGGTTGCGGTGATTGCCGAGACCGACGCGGGCGAGCCGCGCGTCGCCGCAACTCCCGAAACTGTCAAGAAGATGGTCGCGCTCGGCGCGAGCGTCGCCGTGCAAGCGGGCGCCGGCGTCAAATCCGGCATTCGCGACGAGGACTACACCGCGGCCGGCGCCGCGATCGCGGCCGACCCGTTGAACGACGCCGACATCGTGCTGCAGGTGCGGCGACCGGAAGCGCCGGAACTCTCGCGCGTGAAAAAAGGCGCCATCGTCGTCGCCATGATGGATCCGTACGGTCACGACGATGCGGTCCGGGCAATGGCCGAAGCCGGAGTCACGACCTTCGCACTCGAGCTGTTGCCGCGCATTACGCGCGCGCAAGTCATGGATGTGCTGTCGAGCCAGGCCAATCTGGCGGGCTATCGCGCGGTGATCGACGCCGCAGCGGAGTTCGGCCGCGCTTTGCCAATGATGATGACGGCGGCAGGCACCGTTCCAGCCACCCGTGTCTTCGTCATGGGAGCGGGCGTCGCCGGTTTGCAAGCGATTGCCACCGCGCGCCGGCTGGGCGCGATTGTCACCGCGACCGACGTGCGGCCGGCCGCCAAGGAACAAGTGGAAAGCCTCGGCGCGAAATTCATCGCGGTCGAGGACGAAGAATTCAAAGCTGCCGAGACGGCCGGCGGCTATGCCAAGGAAATGTCGAAAGAGTATCAGGCCAAGCAAGCCGCCCTAGTTGCCGAACACATCAAGAAGCAGGACATCGTCATCACGACCGCCCTCATTCCCGGGCGGCCAGCGCCGCGGCTCATCAGCAAAGACATGGTTGTCTCGATGCGGCCGGGTTCGGTGGTGGTCGACCTCGCGGTCGAACGCGGCGGCAATGTCGAGGGTGTGAGCCCGGACGGTGTAACGGAGATCAATGGCGTCAAGATCGTCGGCTATCGCAACGTCCCGGGCCGGCTCGCCGCGACGGCGTCAAGCCTTTACGCCAAGAACGTCTTTGCATTTTTTGAGCTCCTGATCGACAAGAAGACCAAAGCCTTGGCCGTCAATTGGGATGACGAAATCATCAAAGCCACCGCACTGACGCGCGACGGGGCGGTCGTGCATCCAAGTTTCAAAGCAAAGAGCGCGGCTTAGAGTCGAGGGAAAGCGACGGCACCCGTCATGATCACGCTTTCAGTTTTGGGTCAGCTCGATCTGATTGCCACGGCGACCGGCAATGCGCCGGTGGCGCCGAGCGAAGCCGGCGATCCATTCGTCTTTCGGTTGTCGATCTTCGTGCTCGCGGTTTTCGTCGGCTATTACGTGGTCTGGTCGGTAACGCCGGCGCTGCATACGCCGCTGATGTCGGTCACCAACGCGATCTCCTCGGTGATCGTTGTCGGCGCGCTGCTCGCGGTGGGCGTCGCGCTCGTTGCCAATGACGCCGGTCCGGTGTGGTCGCGTGCCTTGGGCTTCGTCGCCCTGGTGTTCGCCTCGGTGAACATTTTCGGCGGCTTTCTGGTGACGCAGCGCATGCTCGGCATGTTCCAGAGAAAGCAGAAGTGACGGCATGAGCGCCAACCTCGCCGCGCTTTGCTATCTGATTGCCGGCGCGCTTTTCATCCTGGCACTGCGCGGGTTGTCGAATCCGGAAACCAGCCGGCGCGGCAATCTGTTCGGCATGGTCGGCATGGCGATCGCCGTCGCCACGACGCTCGCTTCGCATCCGCCGGCGAGCGCCACGGCCTGGGCGCTGGTAGGAATCGGAATGACGATCGGCGGCAGCACCGGCGCGGTGATCGCGCGGCGCGTGCCGATGACCTCGATGCCGGAACTGGTCGCCGCCTTCCACTCGCTGGTCGGCATGGCGGCGGTGCTGGTCGCGGCCGGAGCGCTTTACGCGCCCGCCGCTTTCGGCATTGGCTCCGAAGGCGCGATCCACGGCCAAAGCCTGATCGAAATGTCGCTTGGCGTCGCGATCGGCGCCATCACCTTCACCGGCTCGGTGATTGCCTTTCTCAAGCTGTCCGGGCGCATGAGCGGGGCGCCGATCATCCTGCCGGCGCGGCATGCGATCAACATCGCGCTGGTCCTCGGGCTGATCGCACTGATCGTCTGGTTCTTTCAAGCGCAGCAGCATCTCGCCTTTTGGCTGATCGCCGCAGTGTCGTTTCTGCTTGGCGTATTTATCATCATCCCGATCGGCGGCGCCGACATGCCGGTCGTGATCTCAATGCTCAACTCCTATTCGGGCTGGGCGGCCGCCGGCATCGGCTTCACGCTCGGCAATTCCGCGCTGATCATCACCGGCGCGCTGGTCGGCTCTTCGGGCGCGATCCTGTCCTACATCATGTGCAAGGGCATGAACCGCTCGTTCATTTCCGTCATTCTCGGCGGCTTCGGCGGTGAGGTCGCTGGCCCGGCCGCGCAAGCTGGCGACCGGCCGGTCAAAATCGGATCGGCGGAGGATGCCGCTTTCATTCTCAAGAATGCCGGCAAGGTCATCATCGTGCCGGGCTACGGCATGGCGGTCGCGCAGGCGCAGCACGCGCTGCGTGAGATGGCCGACAAGCTCAAGGCCGAAGGCGTCGAAGTGAAATACGCCATTCATCCGGTCGCTGGCCGCATGCCGGGGCACATGAACGTGCTGTTGGCCGAGGCCAACGTCCCCTATGACGAAGTATTCGAACTCGAAAACATCAATTCGGAATTTCCTCAGGCCGATGTTGCTTACGTGATCGGCGCCAACGACGTCACCAACCCGGCCGCCGAAGATGATCCGAAATCGCCGATCTATGGCATGCCGGTGCTCCAGGTCTGGAAAGCGGGCACGGTGATGTTCAACAAGCGCTCGCTCGCGTCCGGCTATGCCGGCATCGACAATCCGCTGTTTTATCGCGATAACACGATGATGCTGCTCGGCGACGCCAAGAAAATGACCGAAGAGATCGTCAAAGCGATCTGAAGCATGATCCCGAAAAGTGGGTACCGGTTTTTCGGAAAAGATCATGCTCAAATGACAACCCAAAAACGGTCGGCACGCCGCGCGCTCCGCTTCTGAGAACAGGCGGGCGAGCAATGCCGCAAGACGCTTCGCCGAAAAGGCCGCTTTTCCGTCGCGCCGGCGAACCGCGGACTCCGCGTGCGCGTTTGGCGCGCCTGATCGCGATTCCGCTCATCGGCATCGTCGCGGCGTTGCTTTATTACGGCCTGCACGACCGCTTTTTTCTGCCGGCCTGCGATTCGGGTCGCGCGAAGCGCACGCTCGCGGACGTGCTCAGACAACTCAAGCTGGAGCCGAAACGGTTTGAACCGATCACGACGGTCTCGAGCAGCAAAACGCAGGTTGTCTGCAATGCGAGCCTGCCGCTGCCGGATGGCGGGACGGTCGCGATCGATTACAGTTTTCACTGGCAGGGCAGCCAGGCCAACATGCGTTATTCGGTGGCGAGGAAGTAAGCCCGGCTCCGCAGCGACCGGCGTGGAACGAACACCGCGCTGGTTTTTTATCGATGCGTGGTCAGGAAAGCGACAAACACCATCGCGCGCAGGCTGGCATCGGCGCCGCCGACGGTCTGGCTGTTGCGAATAGGCTACGCCGCACGCGGCATCTTGTTCCTGATCATCGGCAGTTTCGCGCTTCTTGCGGCAGGCGGCTTCGGCGTTCACCCGCAAGGCGCGCGCGACGCATTGGAGCATCTGTTTGGCGGTCCGATCGGCGCCGTCTTGCTCTGGCTGCTCGCGTTCGGGCTGTTGTGCTTTGCCGGCTGGCGTTTGCGTCAAGCCATTGTCGACAGCGAAGGCTACGGCAGCGGGATCTACGGCTTGACGCGCCGGTGCGTGCTCGGTGCAAGCGGCGCGTTCTACATCGCGCTTGCGGCGGCGACCGCTCGCGTCACCATAGCGCCGCGCGGAGCCAGCGAAGATGAATCGGCGCGCCAATGGACCGCATGGGTCATGGCCCAACCGTTGGGACGGGCGGTGGTCGCGCTGGTCGCCGCCGGATTTATCGGCATCGCCATTGGGCTTGCGGTGAAGGCCTATCGCGCGCCGTTCCATCACAGACTCGACATCGGCCGCAAATTCCGGATCTGGGCGGTGCTGGCCGGTTCGTTCGGGACGCTCACGCGCGCCGTTGTTTTTCTGCTGATCGGCGGCTTTCTCGGGCTTGCCGCTTACGATTCCAACTCGCGCGAGGCCGCCGGCCTCGCCGGCGTGCTGCGCGCCATGCAGCATCAGACTTTTGGCGGGGTGCTCCTGGCCGTCGCCGCTTTTGGTCTGTTGGCGTTCGGCGTGTTCGAGATCGTCGAGGCCGCGGCGCGCCGGACGCATGCGACCCAACGACGGCGCGGTCACGCGTCATGATCGGCCACCGTCGTAACCGCCCGCCGTCGGCGTCTGGATGATGATTGCCTCGCCGGCGTCGATGACCGTCGCATCGCAGCCTTGCAAACGTTCCATGCGGCCGTCTTGGCGGCGCACCCAGTTCTCGCCGATCTGCCCGTCGCCGCCGCCGGCAAGCCCGAACGGCGACACGCGGCGATGGCCGGACAGAATGGTGCACTCCATCTTTTCCAGAAACCGGATCGTGCGGCGCACGCCGTCGCCGGCTTTCCATCGCCCGCGCCCGCCGGAGCCGGTTCGGATGTGAAAGTCTTCGAGCAGTACCGGATAGCGGAATTCCAGCACTTCGGGATCGGTAAGCCGCGTATTGGTCATATGGGTATGGACCGCGTCGGTGCCGGGGAATCCAGGGCCCGCCGGCGAACCCGAGCAGATCGTCTCGTAATATTGATACTGCGCGTTTCCGAAATTGAGATTGTTCATGGTGCCTTGCGCGGCCGCCATCGCATCGAGCGCGCCGAACAGGCAATTGGTGACCTCCTGCGAGGTCTCGACATTGCCGGCGACGACCGCGGCCGGAAATTGCGGCGACAGCAGCGACTTCTTCGGGATGATGATCCGGATCGGGCGCAGGCAGCCGCCATTCATCGGAATGTCGTCGTCGACCATCACCCGAAACACATAGAGCACCGCCGCGCGCGTCACCGGTTCGGGCGCGTTGAAATTGCTGGGCTGCTGCGGGCTCGTGCCGGTGAAGTCGACGGTGGCTTCGCGGCGCTGCTTATGCACCGCAATGCGCACGTTGATCGTGTTGCCCTGGTCGGTCTCGACCGCGAACGCGCTGTCGTGCAGGCGATCAATGACCCGGCGCACGCTTTCCGCCGCATTGTCCTGCACGTGGCGCATATAGGCGCGCACTACCGGAAGCGTGAAATAGCGCACCATCTTGCGCAATTCGCGTAACCCCATCTCATTGGCGGCGATTTGCGCCTTGATGTCGTTGACGTTCTGCAGCGGATTGCGCGCCGGATAGGGGCCGCCGGTTAATAGCGCATAAAGCTCTTTCTCGCGGAAACGGCCGCGGTCGATCAGCTTGAAATTGTCGATATAGATGCCTTCCTGCTCGATCGTGGTGGCGTTCGGCGACATCGAGCCTGGCGAAATTCCGCCGACGTCCGCGTGATGCCCGCGCGAGGCGACCCAGAACAAAATCTTGCTGCCGTCGAAGACCGGCGTGCAGACCGTGATATCCGGCAAATGCGTGCCGCCGTTATAGGGCGCGTTGATGGCGTAGGCGTCGCCGGGGCGGATCTTGCCTTTGTTCTCGCGGATCACCGTCTCGACCGCGCGATCCATCGAGCCGAGATGCACCGGCATATGCGGGGCATTGGCGACCAGCGAACCATCGCCGGAGAACACGGCGCATGAGAAATCGAGGCGCTCCTTGATGTTCACCGAATAGGCGGTGTTCTGCAGCGCCACACCCATCTGCTCGGCAATCGACATGAACAGATTATTGAACACTTCCAGCATCACCGGATCGGCATGGGTGCCGATGGCGCGGGCGCGGGCGAGTTTTTGCACGCGGCGGAGCACCAGATGATCGCGCGCGGTGAGTTCGGCCTGCCAGCCGCTCTCGACCACTACGGTCTGATGCGGCTCGACGACGATCGCGGGGCCCTTGATCTTGGCGCCGGGTGAAAGCGCGGCGCGCAGATAAACGTTGGCGCGCTGCCACTTGCCGCCGGAAAAAAACCGCGTGCGCCGGGCCGGCGCCGGCAGCTTGCGTCGTCCGGACTTGTGGAGTTTTTCCCTAAACCGCGCGCCGCCACCGACCGCTTCGACGGAAACCGCCTCGATCACCAGATCCTTGCTGCGGTCGATGAAGCCGAATTGCGCCTTGTGCGCGCGTTCGAAGGCGGATTTCATTTTCGCGAGCGAGACCAGCGCTTGGCCATGTTTTCTTTGCCCAGGCGTAAAACTTCCGGCGCCGACAATCAGCGGCGTATCGGTCCCGGCATAGCGAATGTGGGCGCGAATATGCAGCTTGATTTTTTTGGTCTCGACGCCTTGCGCCCCAACCTCGCCGATCACCGTCTCGGCGAGCCGGCTTGCCACCTTCGCAAGCGTGGCGTGCGCCCTTTTGCCGAACGGCTCCTCGATCGCCTGTTGCCGCACGCTGCGGATGTCCGCCAAGCCCATGCCGTAAGCCGACAGGAGTGACGACAACGGGTGGATCAAGACGTTGGTCATGCCGAGCGCGTCAGCAACCAGACAGGCATGCTGCCCGCCGGCGCCGCCGAAGCAATTAAGCGCATAGCGGGTCACGTCATAGCCGCGCTGCACCGAGATTTTCTTGATCGCGTTGGCCATGTTCTCGACCGCGATCTTGATGAAGCCGTCAGCGACCTGTTCGGCGCTGCGCCCATCGCCGATCTCTTTCGAAAGCGCGGCGAAAGCTTGGCGGACCGCGTCGGCATCGAGCGGCAAATTCTGCCGCGGCCCGAAAATTTGCGGAAAAAATTCCGGAATGAGCTTGCCGACCATCACATTGGCGTCGGTAACTGCCAGCGGGCCGCCGCGCCGATAGCATGTCGGTCCCGGATTGGCGCCAGCGGAATCCGGGCCGACGCGAAAGCGGGCGCCGTCATAGTGCAGGATCGATCCGCCGCCCGCGGCGACCGTGTGGATCAGCATCATCGGCGCGCGCATGCGCACACCAGCGACCTCGGTTTCGAAGGCACGCTCGTATTCGCCGGCGAAATGCGACACGTCGGTCGAGGTGCCGCCCATGTCGAAACCGATCAGCCGCGAGAAGCCGGCGGCCCGTCCGGTCTCGGCCATGCCGACGACACCGGCAGCCGGACCGGAGAGGATCGCATCCTTGCCGCGGAACAGATCGGCCGCGGTGAGCCCGCCCGACGACATCATGAACATGAGGCGGGGGTGCTCAGCGCCGCCGTTAGCGCCGGAATGTCCCCTCGTGCCTGCGGCAGCCGACCTCCCCCTCAAGGGGGGAGGTGAAGAAGTTTTGCCTGCCGCGCCACTCCGCAAATCCCCCGCCACCTGGGCCACGTAACGGCGCAGGATCGGCGACAGATAGCTATCGACCACGGTGGTATCGCCGCGGCCGACGAGCTTGATCAGCGGCGACACTTCATGGCTGGCGGAGACCTGCGGAAAATCAAGCTCGCGGGCCAGCGCCGCCAGCCGCGCTTCGTGGGCGTGATAGCGATAAGCATGCATCAGCACGATCGCGACCGCGCCGATGCCGTCGGCCCTGGCGCGCGCGAGCTCGCGCCGCGCGCCGTCCAGATCGAGTTCGCGCTCGACCGTGCCATCGGCGCGCACCCGCTCGTCGACCTCGACGACGCGCTCGTACAGCATGTCCGGTTTGATGATGTGCTTGGCGAAGATTTTCGGCCGCGCCTGGTAGCCAATGCGCAACGCGTCACGAAAGCCCTTGGTCACCAGCAACAGCGTGCGCTCGCCCTTGCGCTCGAGCAGCGCATTGGTCGCGACCGTCGTGCCCATTTTGACGGCGCTGATCCGCTCGCTCGGGATGGAGGCGCCCGGCCGCAAGCCGAGCAGATGACGTATGCCGTGGACCGCCGCGTCGCGATAGGCTTCCGGATTTTCCGAGAGCAGCTTGTGGGTGACGAGCGCGCCGTCCGGCTTTCTGCCGATCACGTCGGTGAACGTGCCGCCGCGATCGATCCAGAATTCCCAAATGCCGGACCGATCTTCGTCGGACCCATGCTCGCCGGACCAATGCTCGCCAGGCCGATGCCTCGCTATGCTCTCAGACATGCTCGCTGCTTCCGCGCTCGATTGAGCCAGGCTTTTGTGAGACACTAGGCCAGGACAAGCCCCGCACGCGATCGATTGATGCGATTGCACTAGTGGAGCGGATTTGACATTCGCTACCCGTTTGCCGCTCGCTCGTGAAGCGAATGTCAAATCCAAAAGCTCCACTAGCCACCTATACCTGCTAGTGGTCCTTTGATTCAAACATTCGCGTAAGGTATATGCGGAGCCGGGATGCGAATGTTTGAATCGGACCACTAGTGGAGGATGCAGCGATGCACAAGGTTGCGATTTCGCCCGCCGCGATCGAACGGATGACGCGTCGGATGGGCAAGCTGCATCCCTTCGACGCCATGACGCCCGGCAAGACCGCGTTGTTGGTCATCGACATGCAGAACTACTTCGTCAAACCGGGGCACCAGGGCGAGATTCCAACGGCCCGCGACATCGTGCCGAACATCAACCGGCTCGCCGCCGGTTTGCGCCGGCGCGGCGGCCACGTCGTGTGGATCCGCAACGGCACACGCGACACGCGGGACGGCTGGTCGACATTGCACGAATGCTTGATGACGCCGGAGCGGGTCGAACGGCGGCTGGCGGAAATGGATATCGACGGCGATGGCTACGCCTACTGGCATCTCAACGACATTCACCCGGACGATGCGCAGATCACCAAGACCCGCTACAGCGCTTTCATTCAAGGCGCCTCCAATGTCGAGCAACATTTGCGCGCTCGCGGCATCGATACGCTGTTGATCGCCGGCACCGCCACCAATGTGTGTTGCGAAAGCTCGGCGCGCGACGCCATGATGCTCAATTTCAAGGTCGTGATGGTGTCGGACGCGCTCGCCACTCACAGCGACGAAGAGCATAATGCCACGCTGTCGGCCTTCTACGGACAGTTCGGCGACGTGCAGACGACGGACCAGGCGTTGCAATCGCTCGAACGCGGCGGTAGCGCCCGCGCGGCGGCGTAGAACCTCGTTCTCGCGACGCGCCTTCGCATCCGAGCTATGGGAGGCTACTGTCACGCCACTCTCAGAAATCGTCACCACCGGGCATAGCCGTTCGCAGAACGGCGTTCTTCGAACGCCTCTGCCGGTGGTCCATGCTGACTCGCGTTGCGCGGGCGCCGGTGGATGCGCCGTGCAGGCGAAGCTTCGGCATGGATTGCCGGCATAGGCGAGCTTTGCGACGCCGTTCTGCGAACGGCTATGCCCGGCAATGACGAAAGGAACGAACGGGAAAGAACGAAAGAAAAAATCGGAGGCGAAACGCCGACAGACGCAATTCGTATTCTGCCGGACCGACCGGGCCCGGCCGCGCCTCTCAGCGGAGAGGCGCACATCTATCGGCGTTCCACCGCGGTTCTCGTCCCAAGGAGTCTTTCATCGCAAGGGACTCAGCCTCGGGCCAGGCTTCCTGGGACGCGGCG
>JBQCCX010000101.1:0-8405 GCA_051961815.1 Xanthobacteraceae bacterium | reverse complement strand
AGAATGGCACTTGCCGCGATCAAGGCGCGCTTCATTTTTGTTCCTTCGCGTTTGCGGCGCTTCGTTCAAGACGTATCATGCCCGATAACGCAACGCGGAAGCGAGAGGATGTCGTGCGTGTAACGGCAAAATTGAGGGCGCAATTGAATTCCGCTCAAATAACGGTAGCCCCGGGCGCCTATGACGGGCTTTCAGCACGCCTGGTGGAGCAAGCCGGGTTTCCTGCGATCTATGCCAGCGGCGGCGCGATTGCGCGTTCTGCGGGGCTGCCGGACCTCGGCCTTCTATCGATTACCGCGATCGCGGACCGGCTTGCGTCAATGACGGATGTCGTCGGCGTGCCGATCATCGCCGATGCCGATACCGGCTACGGCAACGCGCTCAATGCGCAGGCTGCAGCGCGCGCTTTCGAGCGCGCCGGGATTGCCGCGTTTCATCTGGAGGATCAGACCTTTCCGAAAAAGTGCGGCCATTACGACGACAAGAGTCTGGTGTCGACAGCCGAGATGGTGGCGAAGCTCAAGGCGGTTCGCGATGCGCTGCACGATACCGATTTCGTCGTCATCGCCCGCACCGACGCGATCGCGGTCGAAGGCTTTTCCGCGGCGCTCGAGCGCGCGGCCGCCTATCTCGAGGCAGGAGCCGATGTCAGCTTTGTCGAAGCGCCAACCTCGGAAACCGAAATTTCCGAAATCGGCAAGCGCCTGCCTGGATGGAAACTGATCAACATGTTCGAGGGCGGCAAGACGCCGCTCTTGCCGGTGTCGCGATTGCAAGCGCTCGGCTATCAGCTTGTGATCATCCCGAGCGATACCCAGCGCGCCGCAGTCAAGGCCATGCAGCGCGTATTGGCCGCCATCGCACGCGACGGCAGCGCCGCTTCGATGCGCAGCGATATGGCGAGTTTCGCCGAACGCGAAGCCATCATCGGAACCACGGCATATCTCGCGCGCGGCAAAGAATACGCGTCGTGAGTTCTAACATTCGCATGAGAGCGCCGGACCCGGATGCGAATGTCAGAATCCGACCACTCGTCCTGTCATTGACAATCGGCAGGCGGCGGCCATGATCCCGCCCCGAGACCACGGCGCCGACCGCCGGGTCTCGATCTGGAGCAGTGCTGCGGATGGGTCTTGCGCTCGAGATTCTCGGTCTTTTGATTTTTCTCGGCACGCATGTGTTCGTGAGCATGCGTGACCGCCGGGCTGCGCTCGTGGCGCGGATCGGCAAGGGGCCTTATCGCGGACTTTTTTCGCTGGTCTCGATCGTGGGCATCGTTCTCATCGGTTATGGCTTTGCCACCTATCGCGCGGCCGGGCCGATCATGCTGTGGTACCCCCCCGGCTGGACCCGCCACATCGTCGTTGCGCTGATGTGGCCCGCGAGCATCCTGGTCGCGGCGGCTTACATTCCCGGCAATATCAAGCGCGTGCTCAAACATCCCATGCTGGTCGGGGTGAAGACCTGGGCGTTTGCGCATCTATGCGCCAACGGCGATCTCGGCGGTATCGTCCTGTTTGGATCGGTGCTGGCGTGGGCAGTCTACGACCGCATCACGCTCAAACGCCGTAAGGATGCCGGTGCGCCGCCGATTCCGGTCGGGGGTGCCAGGAATGACATCATTGCCATCGTCATCGGCACCATCATCTATTTGGCGCTTGGCTTCGTGTTCCATCCAATCGTGATTGGCGTCCCGGCCTTCGGAACGCCGGCTCTGGGGTATTGATCGTGTCGGTGCAAAACACCATTCGCCGCTTGACCGCGCCCGACATCCGCGCCCGCAAAGGCGGCGAGCCCATCGTTTCGTTGACCTCCTATCACGCACACACTGCGCGCATCGTCGACACGTATTGCGACGTCATTCTGGTTGGCGATTCGCTCGGCATGGTGATGCACGGTCTCGAGACCACTATCCCGGTGACGCTCGACATGATGATCCTGCAAGGCCTCGCGGTGATGCGCGGCTCGAAGCGGGCTTTGGTCGTCGTCGATCTGCCGTTCGGCAGCTATGAAGCATCCAAGGAACAGGCGTTCGCGTCGGCGGCGCGAGTGCTCAAGGAAACCGGTTGCGGAGCGATCAAGCTCGAAGGCGGCCGGCGCATGACGGAGACCATCGCTTTTCTGGTCGAGCGTGGCGTGCCGGTCATGGGCCACGTCGGTCTCACCCCACAGGCGATCAATGCTCTTGGCTCGTTCCGGGCGCAAGGCCGCGAGGAGGCGGACTGGGCGCCGATCGAGGCGGATGCGCGTGCGGTTGCCGATGCCGGCGCCTTTTCGGTCGTGCTGGAAGCTGTCGCCGAGCCGCTGGCGCGCCGCATCACGGCCCAGGTCGCGATTCCAACAATCGGGATTGGCGCCAGCGCCGCTTGCGACGGCCAGATCCTGGTGCTCGAAGATATGCTCGGGCTGTCGCCGCGCGTGCCCAAATTTGTCAAACGGTTTGGCGATTTGGGCCCCTCGATCGAGCAGGCGGTCAAGGCCTATGCGGAGGAGGTGAAGGCGCGAACCTTCCCCGGCGCGGAACATATCTATCCGATGCGTCAGGCCGCAGTCGCCAAGCTGCCGGAGCGCGGCAAGGGTCCATCGCGGGCGTAATCGGCGATAACCACAAGCAAACCGCGGCTTCCCACCGCATTTTGCCTTGCTCGCGCCACAACATTACACTAGTTCCATCAAGGGCTTCCGTGACAAGTTCGAGCTTGATTGAGCTTATCGCAGTGCGCGAAACAAGGGCTGTTTTGACCGCGGATGAAAACACGTCGCGGTGTGCGGTCCATTCTGCGATGAAGCTTTGAAGGCAGTAGCTTTGACCGATATCTTCCAGGAAGTTGATGAGGAAGTCCGCCGCGAGCAGCTCAAAAAGCTGTGGGAGCGTTACGGCGGTTACCTCATTGCCGCCTGTATCGTTGTTGTCGTCGGCGTCGGCGCCTGGCGCGGTTACGAGTGGTGGCAAGCGAAGCAGGCGGCGCAATCAGGTGCAGCCTTTGAGCAAGCGGTCACCCTTGCGGAAACCGGCAAGCATGCGGAAGCCGTGGCGGCGTTTTCCAAGCTCTCCACTGACGGCACGGCGGGCTATCGCGTACTCGCTCGTTTGCGCGAGGCAGCCGAGCTTGCGAGCACCGATCGTAAAGCCGCCGTCGGAGCCTACGATGCGATTGCTACAGACAGTCGCGTCGGTCCTGTCGTCCAGGATCTCGCCGCTGTGCGCGCCGGTTATCTGCTGGTCGACAGTGCGCCCTATTCGGAAATTTTGCAGCGGCTCGAACCTGCAACCGCGCCAGATCGTGCCTTTCGACACAGCGCCCGCGAGATTCTGGCGCTTTCCGCCTGGAAGGCCGGAGACATGTCCGCGACCCGCCGCTGGACCGAGATGATGATGGGCGATCCACAGACACCACCAGGTCCGCGCAGCCGCGCGCAGATGCTGAGCGAGCTGATCGCGGCCAGCGCGAAGGGCTGACATCATGGCTGTGCGCGCAAGCAACTCCGTCTTCCGTACCGCATCGGTGCTCGCGCTTGCGCTGCTGATAACCGGCTGCACCAAGGGTGGCCAATTCGATCCGACCGAAATTTTCAATTCCGACGTGTTCGACAGCAAAAAGAAGCTCAAGGGCGAGCGGAGCCCGGTATTTCCGGAAGGCGTTCCGGGCGCGACCACCGGCGTGCCCGCGGATCTGGTGAAAGGTTACCAGCCGCCGCCCGAGCAACCCGATGCCGACGCTGCGGTCGCCGGACCGGCGCCGCCGGCGACGGCAGAGGCAAAGCCCAAACCGAAGCCGAAACCCAAGCCGAAGCTCGCGGCGCAGAAACCGCCTGCTGCCCCGGCCGCATCCGCGCCCGCTGCATCTTCGACGCGCATCACGGTCAGTCCGACACAGAGACAAGCGACGCAGCCCGAGGCCTCGCAATCGGTTTGGCCGGCGCCGCCGCAGACCACATCGTCACAGCCGGCCCAGTCTTCAGGGTCGATCTGGCCTGATCCGCCGTCTGCCGGCTCCTCGCGATAGAAGTTTCCTGATCGCAGCATTGGCGCGGCCAGCAGCGGTTAAAGTGGTATAGAGGCGGTCGCGGCGCTGTTGACTTATCCGAGCCGCCGGAGCCGCTCGCCATCATCTCATCGCTGCCCCAGCGCTTCCCATGTCCTTTACCGTCGCGATCGTTGGTCGGCCGAACGTAGGCAAATCAACGCTGTTCAACCGGCTTGTCGGCCGCCGGCTTGCGCTGGTCGACGACCGGCCTGGAGTGACACGGGATCGCCGCGAGGGCGATGCACAGCTCGGCGATCTTGCCTTCAAGGTGATCGACACGGCGGGCCTCGAACAGGCCGACCGCGATAGCCTCGCAGCACGAATGCAGACGCACACCGCGGCTGCGATCGCGCAGGCCGATGCGATCTTGTTCTTGATCGACGCGCGAGCGGGCGCGATTGCGTCCGATCGGGTGTTCGCGGACCTGGTTCGCAAGTCCGGCAAGCGCGCAATCCTAGTCGCCAATAAAAGCGAGGGCCGCGCTGGCGAAGCCGGTGCACTCGAGGCTTACGCGCTCGGTCTGGGCGATCCGATTGCGATCAGTGCCGAGCACGGCGAAGGCTTGGCGGAACTCTACGAGGCGCTGCGCGCGGTGTTGCCGCGGCCTCTTTCCGAACAGAAACCCGAGGAAGCGCCGCGCGCCGAGCCGGATTCTCCCATTCGAATCGCCATTGTCGGCCGGCCGAATACCGGCAAGTCCACCTTGATCAACCGCCTGCTCGGCGAGGAACGGCTGTTGACCGGGCCGGAAGCCGGCATCACCCGCGATGCGATTGCCGTCGAGCTCAACTGGCGGGGACGGCGGTTTCGCGTTCACGACACCGCGGGCTTGCGTCGGCGCTCTCGCATCAGCGAGAAGCTGGAGAAGCTCTCCGTCGCCGATGCGCTCAATGCGATCCGCTTCGCCGAGGTCGTGATCGTGCTGGTCGACGCGCAAGCTCCATTCGAGGAGCAGGACATTCGGATTGCCGATTTGGTGGAGCGGGAAGGCCGCGCGGTCGTGATTGCGGTGAACAAATGGGACCTGGTCACCGCGGAACCCGGCGCGATGACCCGCTTGCGCAATGCCGTCGATCGGCTGCTGCCGCAGATCAAGGGGGTTGGCGTTGCAGTCGTGTCGGCGAAGACCGGGCAGGGCTTGGATCGTGTGATGCAGGCGGTCGTGGAGGCCCATGCCGTCTGGAACCGGCGCGCGCCCACGGCAGCGTTGAACCGGTTTTTGGCTGCGGCGACGAGTGCGAATTCGCCGCCGGCCTTGCGCGGCCGGCGATTGCGACTCGACTATATGACTCAACCGAAATCGCGGCCGCCAACCTTCGTACTGTTTGGTTCGCGCACCAGCGCGCTGCCAGACGCCTATCGCCGCTACCTCGTCAACGAACTGCGCGAGCAGTTCGACTTGCCGGGCACGCCGATCAGGCTGAGCTTGCGCACCAAGGCCAATCCGTATGCAAAGCGCAAACGGCGATGAGCTGAAGTCGCTCAAGCAGGCGGCGTGAACTGCAAAAATTTGCCCAATCGAAAGTCGTAAAGCTTGCCGGTCTCCGCGCAGCTCGGCAGGCACAGCGGAACAATCTTTTCCGCAACCGCCTCGGCCGTCGGCAGTGTCATCGGATCTTCCCCCGGCATGACGGCCGCCCGCATCCGGGTCCGCGTCGGTCCAGGATTGAATAAATTCACCCTGACCGGTGTGGATTCTGTCTCTGCCGCATAAACCCGTGCCAGCGCGTTGAGCGCGGCCTTCGACACCGGATATGCACCGCTATAGGCCCGCGCATGGGTGGCCGCGCCCGATGTGATGAAAACCGCGCGTCCGGCCGCGGAGCGCTTGAGCAATACATCCATAGCGCGGATCAAATGCCAATTGGCGGTGACGTTCACTGCCATGACCTCATCCCAATTCTGCGGCTCGATGTGATCGAGCGGCGAACGCTGCCCGACCACGCCGGCATTGCCGATCAGGACGTCGAGCCGCTGATAACGTTCATTGAGCGCGGCGGCCAGGCGATAGAGCCCGGCATAATCGCGCATGTCGAGCGGCACCAGTGTCGCCGAACTGCCGGCCGCGCGCGCCGCATCGTCGATCTCCTCCAACGCACCGACGGTGCGCGCAATAGCGACGATGTGAGCCCCGGCGCCCGCCAGCGCCAGCGCCGTCGCCCGGCCAATGCCGCGCGATGCGCCGGTGACGAGCGCGACCTTCTCAGCAAGCGACTTTGACATGGCGATTACCAAATCCGATCATCAATTCTCTGCAATCGATCCCGAGGAATAACATGCTGGCCGGGCAAGTTGCTCTTGTGGTTGCTGCCGTTTTTGCCGGAGCGGCGCTCTACGTCAATATCGCCGAACAGCCGGCGCGGCTTTTGCTCGATGATCGCGCACTGCTCGGCGAGTGGCAGCCGTCATACAAGCGCGGTTTTGCCATGCAGGCGCCGCTTGCAATTATCGGCTTTCTCCTCGGGCTGCTTGCATGGTGGCAGACAGGGCTTTGGGCCTGGCTTTCAGGTGCGATCATCCTGATAGCCAATTGGCCGTACACTCTTGCCGTGATCATGCCCGTGAACAATCGGCTCATGGAAATCGAACCGAATGCCGCTGGCGCCGACAGCCGCCGGCTCATTGAAAAATGGGCCCGGCAGCATGCCGTACGCACCGGGCTCGGTTTCGCCGCGGTGCTGGTTTTTCTGTGGGCCTCTTTGAGCTAAGCGGCTGAGCGTCAGCTCGCTTCAGCGAGCAAGGAGAGCTGGCGCGGGGTGGCGTCCTGGGCGGTCCGATCGGTGAGCGGCGTCGGATATTCGCCGGTGAAACAATGATCGGTGAATTGCGGGCGTACCGGATCGCGGCCCTTTTCGCCCATCGCCCGATAAATGCCGTCGACCGAAAGGAAAGCGAGCGAATCGGCGCCGATAAATTTGCGCATGCCCTCGAGATCGTGGGTGGCGGCAAGGAGCTTGTCGCGCTCCGGCGTATCGATGCCGTAGTAATCGGGATGGGTGATCGGCGGTGAGGCAACCCGCATATGCACCTCGGTGGCGCCCGCGTCCCGCATCATTTGCACGATCTTGACCGATGTCGTGCCGCGCACGATGGAGTCGTCGATCAGCACGATGCGCTTGCCCGCTACGACCGCGCGGTTAGCATTGTGTTTGAGCCGGACGCCGAGCTGGCGGATGTGCTGGGTCGGCTCGATGAAGGTGCGGCCGACATAATGGTTGCGGATAATGCCGAGCTCGTAAGGCAGCCGCGATTCCTGCGCGTAGCCGACAGCGGCGGGGACGCCTGAATCGGGCACCGGCACGACGACGTCGGCAGAGGCGGGCGCCTCGCGAGCCAGCTCCGCGCCGCAAGCCTTGCGCACACTATAGATGCTGCGGCCGCCCAGAATCGAATCCGGGCGGGCGAAATAGATGTATTCGAAGATGCACGGCCGCGCCGGCACCGGCGGAAACGGTTTGTGGGTGTGCGCGCCATCTTCGTCGAAGACGAGCACTTCGCCGTTTTCGACGTCGCGCACATATTGCGCGCCGATAATGTCCAGTGCGCAGGTTTCCGAAGCGAGAATCGGACAGCCATCAAGCTTGCCGAGCACGAGCGGGCGAATACCGAGCGGATCGCGGGCGCCGATCAGCTTCTTGTTGGTCAGGCCGACGAACGAGTAGGAGCCCTCCAGCATGCGCAAGCCTTCAAACAGGCGGTCGACAAAGCGATTGCGATGCGAGCGGGCCACCAGATGCAGAATTACTTCGGTATCGGTCGTGGATTGCATCATCGCGCCGTCGCGCACCAGCTGGCGGCGGAGCGTCAGACCATTGGTGAGATTGCCGTTATGGCCGACCGCAAAGCCGCCCGCGTTCAATTCGGCGAACAGCGGCTGCACGTTGCGCAAAATGGTCTCGCCGGTGGTTGAATAGCGCACATGCCCGATCGCGGCATTGCCCGGCAGCCGATCGATGACGTCGCGCCGTGAGAAGGCATCGCCGACCAGTCCAAGCCGCCGTTCCGAATGAAACCGTTTGCCGTCAAATGTGACGATCCCAGCGGCCTCCTGGCCGCGGTGCTGCAAGGCATGCAGGCCGAGCGCGGTAATCGCCGCAGCGTCGGGGTGGCCGAATATGCCGAATACGCCGCACTCCTCGCGAAGCCGATCCGCGTCGGGATCGAAGGCGGCAGGTCCGGTCATGATCTGGGTACCTCCACCCGGTCGAGCCCGCTCCGCCGCTGGTCGGGCGCGGTGGCGGGATTGTCGGTGTCCTCAGGCTTGGCGCGCTTCAGCTTGTTTAAGATGGTGCTTTCGGGGTCATCCGGCAACATCGACATCAGCCATTGACCGGTGCCAGCCAGGACCACCTTGGATTTGGCTCCTTTGACCCATTG
>JBQCCX010000100.1:0-3937 GCA_051961815.1 Xanthobacteraceae bacterium | reverse complement strand
GAAGGGCCCCTATCCGATGGAGCGCCTTGGCCGCGACGTGTTGGCGGTGATCGATTCATTGGGCATCGCCAAGATCAATTGGTGCGGCTTGTCGATGGGCGGCATGGTCGGACAGTGGCTCGGCGCCAATGCGCCAAACCGTGTCGACAAACTCGTCTTATCCAACACCTCGTCGTATTTCGCGGACAAGACCTTATGGGAGGGCCGGCTCAAGACGGTTCGCGACAACGGCCTGGCGGCGATCGTCGATGCCAATATGGAGCGCTGGTTCACCAAGGAATTTCGCGAACGCAATCCGCAAGCGATTGCGCGAATGCGCGAGATGTTCCTGGCCACCAAAGCCGACGGCTATATCGGCTGCGGCGAAGGAATCCGCGACATGGATCATCGCCCGCTGCTCGCGAAAATCAACGCGCCCACGCTGGTGATCGCCGGCAAACACGATCCGGCCACGCCGCTGGAGGCCAACGAGTTCATTCGCCACCACATTCCGGGCGCGCATATCGCGGTGCTGGACGCGGCGCATATCGCCAATATCGAGCAGCCCAAGATCTACGCCAACACGGTGCTGGAGTTTTTGTCGGGTTAGTAACCGCCGCAATTCCGCTCATTCCCGCGCAAGCGGGAATCCAGTTCTAGGTCCACGCTTTTCGCGGGGACGAGCGGATATTGGGGGCGCCTACCCGCCGCGCTGCTCGCGGAATTCATGCGGCGTCGTGCCGGTCTGTTTGCGGAAGAACCGCGCGAAATGCGACGGATCGGCGAAGGCAAGTTCTTTGGCGATGTCATGGATCGGTTGCGTGGTGAAAACCAGCTGACGTTTGGCCTCGCTCAAAACGCGCTGGCGGATCAGATGACCGGCGGTGACGCCGGTGGCGTGTTTGACGTGATCATTGAGGCGATCGACGGTCATGCCGAGCTTTTTGGCATAGAATGTCAGTAGCCGCTCGGCGCGAAAGAATTCATCGAGCAGCCCGCGCAATTGCGCAACCGTCGCATCCGCCGGGCGTAGCGTGACGCTGCCGCTGCGCGCACGGCTTGCGGCAAGCCGCGCCACCGCCACCGCGACCAGGATAAGAACCCCGCGCATGGCCAAGCGATAACCTTCACGGGCGAGGCTATGTTCGTCGAATAATTCCGTGGCAAGCGCCGACAAGCGTCCACGTTCGGTCTCATCGTCGAGCGGGATCACCGGTGCGGCGGCGAGCGCGCGCAACCTCGCGAGCGCCTCCCCGGAACGGTCGGCAAGCGCGCCCGCCGCATCCTCGGTGAAGCTTATGACCCAGCCATCGCTGATATTCGGCTCGAAGCGAAAGCCATGCGCGACGGCGGCCGGAATGAGAATGGCCGCCGGTGCGGTGAATGCGAGCTTAGCCGCATCGAAGGTCATCTCGCCGCCGCCGCGCTCGATCAACAGAATCTGGAACAGATTGCGATGACGATGGGCGCGGATAGTCCACTCGTGCACGGCGGCGCGCGAGGCGATCCGCTCGATGTGAATGAAGTCGAACGCCTGATCGTCGGGCGGATCGCCGTAAAGATGGAACAGCGGCAGCGCCGCGGAGCGGTCCTCGCCAATCATGGGCCAAGCATAAGCCGATCGGGCGCAAGGAGAAGCTTGGTCTATTAGGACCGCGGGGGATTTGCACAAAGAATGACGGGTTCCCGGCCGGCGAGTGCGGAGTCAGACCCGCTTGTAGCCGCGCTCGTGATAAACCAGCGTTGGGCCGCTTTGCCCCATACGCACGGCTTCGACCGCGCCAAACACCACATTGTGCGAGGCCATCGCCTTGGTCTCGATGGTGCGGCAGTCAAGCGACACCACCGCCGAGGCGAGAACCGGAGCTCCGGTCTTCAACGTGATCCATTCGCCCGCGGAAAAGCGCTCGTGCAGATGCGCGCCGCTTCGCCCCGCGAACAGATCAGCAAGTTTGTCTTCGTCGGCCCCCAAAGTGTTGACGCAAAAGACGCCGTTTTGCGCGAGCAACGGCGCACTGGTGCTGCGCCGATTGAGACAAACGAGCAGCATCGCGGGCTGATCGGAGACCGGGCATACCGCGGTGGCGGTAAAGCCGGTCTTGCCGGCTATTCCCGCGGTGGTGACCACGTGCACGGCGGCGCCGAGCCGGCTCATGGCTTCGCGGAAGATAAGCGGCTCAACGCTCGCGATCGGGCCGGGCCCGACCGCCGTGAAGGCCCCGTCCATCGCATCGTCAGGGCGCTGGTCGATCCAACTCATTCGGCAACTCCAACAAAGTTCAGAGCCTGGATGTGAGATGTCAGACCTCGAAGATGGCAGCGAGCGAAAAGCCGCCTCCGCGTACTGACCCTCCCTATACCGACCCTCCTCGTCGACGTCTCCTACTCGGCCGCCCTTGCCTTTTGTGGCGGCCCCGAATAGGCAACATCGTCGGGATCGAGCCAGGCCGGATCGCGCCAGCCGTTCTCGTCGTATTCCGACATGCATTGATCGGCCAGCGCCATCATTTGCTCGAGCGTGCCGGAGCCGCGCGCATTCCACAGCGCCTGGATGCGAATGTCTTCGTGATTGCCGGCGTAATTGCGCTCGTACAATTCGTGCCGGCCGCCGAATTCGGTTCCGATCGCGTCCCACAACAACTTCATGACCTTGATGCGGTCCTTGTATTCGATGCCGTAGGAGCCGCGTACGTAGCGGGCGAGATAGCGATCGATCGCCGGATTTTTGAAATCCTTGGCCGACGACGGCAGATAGATCAGCGACGAGGCGACGATCTTGTCGACGATCTCCTTGACCCGCCCGTAGGCGTCGCCGGCAAACACGCGATAGCTCGATCCGGACTGCAAATTGGGCAAGACGGCGCCGTTCACCCAAGGCGTCGGATTCATCGCCATGGCATCGGTCAACGCCCAGAACAGATTCCGCCAGGCGATGACTTCGCCCAGCATGGCCTGGTTGCCGCGAAACTCGTCCGAGCCGGCGGCATGCAAGGCCTTGGCGATGACGCCGACCAGAAAATCGAGTTTCACGGCAAGCCGCGTGCAGCCCTGGAACTGATAGCCAGCGAGAAAGCCCGATTGCGGAAAAAATATCTTCAGGCGCTCCAGATCGCGATGCAGCAGTACGTCCTCCCAGGGAACGAAGACGTTGTCGAAAACGAAAATCGCGTCGTTCTCGTCAAAGCGCGACGACAACGGATAATCGAACGGCGTGCCCATCACGCTTGCCATCATCTCGTACGACGCGCGGCACAGAAGCTTCACCCCCGGCGCGTTCATCGGCGCGATGAACATCACCGCGAGATCGGTATCGTGCAGCGGCACCGCGGCATTCTGGCCGAGAAAATTATAGTGGGTGAGCGCCGACGACGTCGCCACGACCTTGGCGCCGGATACGTAAATGCCGGCGTCAGTCTCCTTTTGTATGGTGATAAAGACGTCCTTGACCTGATCGACCGGCTTGGAACGGTCGACCGGCGGATTGACGATGGCGTGGTTCATGAACAGCACGTTCTCTTGCGCGCGCCGGTACCAGGCTTTGGCGTTGTCCGCGAACCGCCCGTAGAAATTGTAATTGGCGCCGAGCGTATTCATCAGCGACGCTTTGTAGTCGGGCGAGCGTCCCATCCAGCCGTAAGACATGCGCGCCCAATGGGCGATGGCGTCGCGCTGGGCCACCAGATCGTCGCGCGAACGGGCGGCGCGGAAGAATTTATGGGTGAACCCGCCAGAGCCGGTGTCGGTCTCGCAGGTTAAAAGCTCCCTGCTCCTGGCGTCATGGAGCGCGTCGTAAAGCCGCGCAATCGATCGCGCCGCATTGCGAAAGGCCGGATGCGTGGTGACGTCGGCGACGCGCTCGCCGTAAACGTAGACTTCACGGCCGTCGCGCAGGCTTTCGAGATATTCGGCGCCGGTGAACGGGCGGCCCTTGGCGCCGATGGCGTCCTCGCTTTTCACC
>JBQCCX010000099.1:0-18548 GCA_051961815.1 Xanthobacteraceae bacterium | reverse complement strand
CCCGATCATAATCCCCCGATCATAATCCCAGGTAAGCGCTGCGGACCCGGTCGTCCGCCAGCAATTCGTTCCCGGTGCCGGTCAAGCTCACCCGGCCATTTTCCAAAACATAGGCGCGGCTCGCCAGTTTCAGCGACAGCGCGACGTTCTGTTCGACCAACAGGCAGGTGACCCCATCGCGATTGAGGTCGCGAATGGTGTCAAGCAATCGATGCACGATCGCCGGGGCTAGCCCGAGCGAGGGTTCGTCAAACATGATGAGTTGCGGCGCTCCCATCAGACACCGCCCGATCGCCAGCATTTGCTGCTCGCCGCCCGACAATGTTCCCGCCGGCTGGCGGATGCGCTCGGCCAATACCGGGAACAGCGCCAGCGCCCGCTCCCGGTTTTTGCCGCGCTCGCCACGCGCGCGCGGCAGCATCGCGCCAATCTCGAGGTTTTCGTCGACCGTCAAAGTCGGAAAGATCTGGCGTCCTTCGGCGACCTGACCAATGCCGAGATTGCAGATGCGATGGCTGGGCCAGCCGAGGATTTCTTCGCCGCGAAACATGACCCGGCCGCTGACCGATCGATTCATCCCGGCGAGCGCGCGAATGAGGGTGGTCTTGCCGGCCCCATTGGCGCCGATGATCGCGACAATCGCGCCATCCTCAACCTGGAGCGATACGCCGTCGAGCGCCTGCACGTCGCCATAGAAGGCATCGAGCTGTTCGACCTGCAGCATTAAACTACCTCCGCACCGAGATAGGACTGAACGACGGCGGGATCGCGGACGATGACCTCCGGTTTGCCTTGCGCAATCGCGATTCCATGGTCGAGAACCAAGACGTTCGAGGCGAGCGCCATGACCGCGCGCATCACATGCTCGATCAACACAATGGTCAATCCGCTGTCGCGGTTCAGTGCCCGCAAGGTTGCAACCATGCGGTCGCTTTCGCTCGGGCGCAGCCCAGCCATGACTTCATCGAGCAGCAACAGTTTCGGTTGGGTCGCCAGGGCACGCGCGACTTCGAGGCGTTTTCGATCCGGCAGCGTCAGGGTGGCGGCTATCCGATAGCGCTGCTCATAAAGGTCGAGACGGCGCAAGAGATCACGAGCGTGTTCGCGCGCCTTGCCGACATCGCGGCTGTGCAGCAGTGCGCCAACGACGACGTTGTCCTCTACCGTCAGGGCCGGAAACGGGCGCACGATCTGGAAGGTCCGGCCGATGCCGCGGCGGCAAATCGCATCGGGGGGCAATCCGCCGATCGATTCGCCGGCAAAGCTGATCGAGCCGCCATCGGGCGCGATTGCACCGGCGATCATGTTGAACAACGTGGTTTTGCCGGCGCCATTGGGGCCGATAATCGCGAACAGCTCGCCCTCCGCGATCGCGAAAGAGACGCCATCCACGGCAACTAGGCCGCGAAACCGCTTGTTCACGCCTTGCAGCGAAAGGAGCGCAGTCATCGCGATCGCTCCCGGACGCCGATCAGCCGTGCCAGCCAAGGCCACACGCCGTCCGGCAGGACGACGACAACCAGCAGGAGACAGATGCCGTAGAATACCTGTTTCGCCCCGGGCAGATCGAAGCCCAAACCGATGAGGCTGGAATTGAGCGCCTCAGCGAGACCGGTGAGCACGAAGGCCCCAAGAATCGGCCCGAACAAGGTGCCGATGCCGCCGATGATCGGCCCGAGAATCATTTCTATCGATCGGGAAATATTGAACACCTGTTCGGGAAACAGGTTGTTGTAGAAGAATGCGTAGAACACGCCGGCAAACGACGTGATCACCGCGGAGATCATCACCGCGGCCATCTTATAACGGAAGCTGTCGATACCGACCGCGCGCGCCGCTTCTTCGTCCTCGCGGATCGCAAGCCAGCAATAACCGATACGGCTTTTCAACAGCGCGCGGCAGAGCAGAAAAACGATCGCCGCTGCGGCGAGGATCACGTAGTAAAACATCGTCGGATTGCCGCGCAGATGCCACAGATCGTTGTGGGCATATTGTGCGACCGGCAGGAACAATCCCGCCGAGGCATTGACGAAATCCAGGTGATCGAAGCCGATGCGCGCGAATTCGGCAAAAGCGATCGTCAAAATCGCAAAATACACGCCGGCGACCCGGAAGCGAAATGCGAGGAATCCGATCGTGGCGCCGCAGGCCGCTGCCACGGGTATGACGGCGAGAAATCCGATCCATGGCGCGATGCCAAATCGGGCGAACAACACCGCGGCAATATAGCCGCCGAGACCGGCATAGATCGCATGGCCGAGCGAAAGCTGCCCGGCAAAACCCATCATTATGTTCCACGCCTGACCGGTAAAAGCGAAGTAGAGGACGACGATCAGAACCGTCAGCAAGTAGTCGTTGACCAACCAAGGCGCGATCAAGAGCACTGAGAACAATGCAGCGAGCAATACAACCGCACGGATGGAGACGTCGCCGAATACGGAAAGCGCCAAGCGCGCGAGGCGATTGGCGAAATGCTCGGAGGTCGCGGCAACGGGGGTCTTCGTAGCGTTGCCGGCCATCAGATCGATCTTCTGCCAAGAATTCCCTGGGGTCGAAACAACAGCACCAGCACGAGAATGGCAAAGGCGAACATGCTCTTGGCCGACGGCGTGAACAGGAGCCCGGCCAAAGCCTCGGTCACGCCGATCAAAAGCCCGCCAAGAAGGGCGCCCGCCATCGAGCCAAGCCCGCCGGTAATGACGATGACGAAAGCAAGAAGCGTATAGGCCGGGCCGATCATCGGGGTGACATCGATGATCAAAGTCATCATCACGCCGGCAGCGCCGACGCAGGCGGCGCCAATTCCAAAAGTCAGCGCATAGAGGCGCTTGACGTCGAGGCCGACGACGAGTGCGCCGGTATAGTTATCCGCGCAGGCGCGTATCGCCTTGCCAAGCGGCGCAAAGCGAAAAAAAGCAAATAGCAGCGCGGCGACGATGATCGCTGCCGCGCCGGCATAGAGTTTGGTTGCATCGACGATCAGCGTTCCGATTTCGAAACTGTCGAAAGCATAAGTCGTCTGCACGGTGCGCGCGTCGGGGCCGAACAAAATCAAAAGCCCGTTGACGACGATCAGAGCCAGCGCAACCAGCAGGAGGAATTGGCTGTGCTCCGGACGGTTGATGAAGGGATTGATCAATCCGGCCTGCAGCGCATATCCGAACACGAACAATACTGCCGCGATCGGCACCAGCATGACCAGAGGATCGAGCTTGAGACTCGAGAACAACAGCACCGTCAGATACATCGCGATCGACATCATTTCGCCGTGGGCGAAATTGACGACGCGCACGACGCCAAAAATGACGGAAAGCCCGAGTGCCATCAGGCCGTAAACCAGCCCCGTCAAAATTCCGGCAACGGTGACGTTCAGATAGACATCGATCGGCACCGCGCAGCCTCAGGCGCGGTTCTGATATGGCGCCATCGGCCATTCCGGCTTGGCATTCGCCGACTCTTTCGGCGCCAAGGTCACGAGCTTGCCGTCGCGGTTCTGGATCGTGCCGCATTTGAGCTTGTCGTTCTGGCCTTTGGCGTTGAACGCGATGCCAGGCCCGATGCTGACATTATCGGTGATATTGGTGGTGCGGATGGCGTCAGCCAGGCCCTTCGGATCGCTCGTACCGGCACGCTTGTACGCGTCGGCGGCGACCAGCAGCGCCTCGAACGTATATACGTGATTGGTGCTCAAGTTGATGCCCGGATAGGCCTTGGCGAGCGCCGCATCGAGCACTTTGGTGAGCTTTTTGTTCGGATCCTGGAACGGAACGAGGCTGATCGGCCCGTTGGAAAGCTTGCCGAGTGTCTTGAGGTATTGATCCTCATACCAGCCCGGTCCCATGCTCAGGATGGCTTGCGGCGTCCAGCGTTGTTTGACCAGTTCCCGCGTGATCAACATCGCGTCGTTGAGCCGGCCGACGACCAACAGCGCATCGGCGTTGGCCGCCTTGGCTTTGGTGACCTCAACCGACAGGTCGCGCGCGGTCGGGTCGTAGGCGATCTCATCGACAATCTTGTAGGGCATGTTGAATTTCGGCATCACCGCGCTGATGCCTTTCGACATCGCCGTACCGAATGTGTCGTTGACATGCATGTAGACGACCGTCTTGGGCGCCGCGCCGACGAGGCTGAACAGTTCCAATTGATTCTCAAAAGCGCTGCCGAGAATCATCTGCGCGGTGAGGAAATTCCTGAACACGAACTTGTAGCCCTGTTCGGTAATATCCGGCGCGGCGGCGATATTGATGACGAGCGGAATGCCTTTTTGCTCGGCGACCTGAGCGATCGCGGTCGTCTGGCCGGAATCGAAGGCGCCGATGAGAAGCTGTGCACCATCGTTGATGAGCTTTTCGGCGCGCTCGCGCGCGACATCGACATTGGATTCGGTGTCGGCGTTCATCACCGCCAGTTCCGGCAGATTCAAGGATTTGAGAATTCCCGGAGCGATATCGACGCCGCGTTGGCAATCCTGGCCGATGCTCGCCTCGTAACCGGATCGCGGCAAGAGAACACCGACTTTCAGAGGCGGGCCGCTGCCGGCGCCCTGGGCACACACGATGCGCGGCGCGGCAAAACCCGTCGCTCCGGCCATGGCCGTGGCGAGCAGATGGCGGCGGCTGAGCTGGATGCGGCGGCTCGGCATGGCGATCCTCCCTATGTTTGGCAAAATGCTAGAAAATGGCCGTCCTCGCGGCAAGTGTTGGCTGAATGGCTGATGGGCCAGAAGCCCGGTCCGGCGAGCGCGCGCGATAGGCGCATTCTGCCCAAAATCACGCAGCAAATAGTCGCATCACGGCATCCGCGATGCGCAGCAGCCGATGATCCTGCCCATTGCGTGCGACCAGCATCAGGCCGACCGGCAGGGTTGCGGGAAGCGGCAGCGAAATCGCGCATAAATCGAAGAAATTGACCATGCTCGTATTGCGCAGCACCGCCGCATTGCGGGTAGCAAACACCTTGGGATCTTCGACCTCGGCGATGGTCGGGGCGACAATCGTGGTGGTCGGCATGACCAGCGCGTCGAGGCCGGCAAGCCTCGACTCCATCGCCGCAACGAGGCGACGGCGTTCCTGCAAGATCTGCGCAAGTTCCGCTTCGCTCATCGCGCAACCACGTTCGATGCGGATCCGGACGTTGGGATCGACGTCGGCGCCGCGCCGGCGGAGCCGGTCGCGATGACCGGCGCAGGCCTCCGGAGGGATCACTCCGCCTTTCTCGTTGATGGCAACCCAGTCATCAAGCAGCGGCAGCAACTGCTCATGGCTGATGCGCAGCCCAGCGCCATCGAGACGCGCGAGAGCGGCCTTGAATGCCGCAGCGACGGTATCGTCGAGCCGCTCGAGCAGGAGTCCATCGGGCAGGCCGAGGCGCAAGGCGGCGAGCCCGATCGGCTCCAGTGGCGCATAGTCTTCGCCCGCCATGATCGCATCTGCCTTGGCGCAAGCGGCGACGCTACCGGCGATCGGCCCGACCGAATCGAGCGTCTTGCTCAGTGGAAAAGCACCATCGGTCGGAACACGCTGGCGGCTTGGCTTAAAGCCCACCAGCCCGCATAGCCCGGCAGGAATCCGGACCGAGCCGCCGGTATCGGTGCCGATCGCAATCTCGCACATACCATCGGCGACCGCGACCGGCGCGCCCGCCGAGGAGCCGCCCGGCACCCGACTGCGATCGCGCGGATTGCCGGGCGTACCAAAATGCGGATTGGCGCCGATGCCGGAAAACGCAAACTCGGTCATGTTGGTTTTGGCAACAATGACTGCGCCGGCCTGGCGCAGCCGCTGCACGATGACGGCATCGGTCTTGGCCGGCGCCGCTTCCTCGGCAAGAATCTTCGAACCGGCCCTGGTCGGCTCACCGGCAATGTCGAACAGATCCTTGACGCTGACGATGGCGCCGTCGAGCGGCCCGAGCGCGCCGCCGCGGGCGGCTCGCGCATCGCTGGCATCGGCCGCCGCCCGGGCGGCTTCGGCATAGACCGTCAGGCAAGCGCGCGCCCCCTCGCCGTTCGGATCGGCGATGCGCGCCAGCGCTTGTTCCGTTCGGTCGCGACAAGAAGGCTTTGTCATGTTGGTTTGCCAGCTATGGTGATGGAGATAAAAGATGCCGCGCAGCGCAGGAAGATCAGCTCGATTGCAGACCATATAGCAAACCTGCAGCAAACCTGCGATCATTCCGGGCAGTCATTATGCAACGCGTTCGAGCGCGTGCCGCAAGTCAAGACATCCGACGAGGACATATGGCCAACGGCAAACCGAGAATCACCTTCATTGGCTTCGGCGAAGCCGGCCAGGCCATCGCCGCCGGATTAAACGACGACGACGCGGCGCAGATGACCGCCTGGGACATTCTTTTTCCGCAAGCCGCCGGCGCCAAGCTGCGGCGCGCCGCCGAAGCGAGCGCGGTGCGTTGCGCCGCATCCGCGGTGGACGCGGTGCGAGACGCCGAATTCGTGATTTCCGCGGTCACTGCGGCATCGAGCGGTGACGCGGCCGAATCGGTGAAGCCGCATCTGCGCGGTAATCCGTTCTTTCTCGATATCAATTCAGTCTCGCCCGGCCGCAAGCAGGACAACTCCAAGACGCTCGGCGCCACCGCGCGTTACGTCGACGTGGCGGTTCTGGCGCCGATCTATCCGGCGCGGCATCAGACGCCCATGCTCCTGGCCGGACCGCACAGCGAGGCGGTCGCGCCGAGGCTTGCCGATCTCGGCATGCGCGCAAGCATTGCCGGCGGCGAAATTGGCGCCGCGGCGGCAATCAAGATGGTGCGCAGCGTCATGATCAAGGGCATCGAAGCGCTCACGCTGGAGTGCTTTTTGGCCGCCGCGCGCGCCGGCGTCATCGATGAAGTCGCGACATCGATGCGCAACAATTATCCCGGGCTCGATTGGACAAAGATCGTACCCTACAACCTGGAACGGATGGCCGTTCACGGCGAGCGGCGCGCCGCCGAAATGGAAGAAGTGGCCGAAACCTTGCGCGAGCTCGGCGTCGAGCCGCTAATGACCGGTGCTACGGTCAAGCGCCAGCGCGAAATGGGCGAGATCGGACTTCAGCAAAGCGTCCGCAGCGTCCTCGACAAAGACCGCGCCGCCATGCTGCGCGCGATCAGCGCCGCGGCGCGCGACCGCCACTAGACCTTCACTCACCGTCGGCGGCCCTTGCGGCGCTCGCGCGCGGAGCCGCGGCCCGATCTTGTCATCGCGCGGCGCGGCGCTTTTGCCGGCATGCGGCGCGGCGGCAAATCGCCGCTCGCTTCCAATCGCATGCTCCAATATTCCCAGGTTCTGGTCACCACATTCGGCATCGCGCTCAGCGTACCGGCCAGCTTGATTTCACCCCGATGCAGCGGCTGCGGCATGCCAAGCGCAAGCGCACGCAGCTGATAGTCGGCGTTTTGACACATGAAGATCGCGCGCGCCACGAGTTCCTTGAGATTGATGCCGACCACTGTGGCACCGTGGCGGTTCATCAGTACTGCGGAGTGCTGCCCGAGCGCGCGTGCGAGCGAGCGGCCCTCTTCCGGCTTGACCACCAGAAGATTGGTGGCGCCGAACTCGTCGTATTGATCCCAGAATGGCGCCTCCTCACCCATTGCCGCACCAAGGTGAAAAACCGGGACGATTGGCTTGCCGGCGATACAGAACGGCATCACCGCCGGAGCATGGTGATGGCACACCGCAACCACGTCGCGACGCGATTGATAGATGCAGCCGTGGATGACGCGCTCGGCATAGAGCAGCGCTTTTGACGGACGTACCGGCTCGGAATCCAGCGTGAACTCCAAAATATCGTCAGGCTCGATCAACAATGGCGAGCGCGAGCGCGACAATAAATAGCGGCCCGGATTATTCGGATGCCGCACGCTGACGTGGCCGAAAGCATCAAGGACGCCCTCATGTGCAAGGATGCGATTGGCGAGCGCCAATTCCTCGATTGCTTCCGTTGTTGTATCGAGCACGGTTCCCCCCTCGAGCCGCAGTTCTGCCAAGCGTCCAGCCGGCTAGCCAGTCAGCGCTCGCACGTTGAACGTGCGGATCGGCCGGTGCAGGCCTTTGAGGTCAAGCTCGCCCAGCGCTTCGAGCTCGGCGATTTTTTCAACCGCGACCTGGACCCGGCCATCGACCAGAATTTGTCCGTCGCTGGCCTGCGCGCACAAGCGCGAGCCGAGATTGACCACCGTGCCAGTCGCCGAATAGTGGAAGCGTCCCTCATAGCCGACATTGCCGAGCGTCGCGTGGCCAGCGGCGATGCCGATTCCGAAGCCGAGCTCGTGACCGTAACGGCGCCATTTGTCGGCAAGGCCGGCGACGTGACCGCGCATTTCAACCGCCATCCGAACGGCGCGCACCGCGGGATCGGGACACGGAATTGGATCGTTGAAGATGATCAGCAGACCGTCACCGGCGAAGTGCTGCAGCGTGCCTTCGAACCGGTCGATCGATTCGCCGAGACAGCGATAATATTCCTGCAGCACGGTGATGATGTCTTCGGGCTCGGCGTGCTCGGCGAAAGCGGTAAAGCCGCGCAGATCGCAGAACACCACCGTGATGTCGCGCCGATGGCTCTCTAACAGCTTTTCGTCCGAGACCACCAGCTTGGCGATCTGCGGCGATAAAAAACCCTTGAGCTTGTTCATGCGATCAAGCTCGGAGACCTGTTCGTTGACCCGCGCTTCGAGCGTCTGGTTCCAGTTGGCGAGGTCGTGGGCTTGAGCCTGTACCTGATCGTGCAGTTCCTTGATCCGCAGCATGGAGCGCACGCGGGCAACCAGCGCCGCCTGGTCGATCGGCTTGGTCAGATATTCGTCGGCGCCGGCATCGAGCCCGGTAACGACATCCTGCGAAGCTGCACGGGCGGTGCACAGAATGATCGGCATGAACGGCATTGCCGGATCTTTCTTCAACCGCCGGCATACCTCGAAGCCGTCGAGCTTTGGCATTTCCACGTCGAGCAGCATGAGGTCGGGGCGATGTTGCGCGGCGCTGGCCAACGCTTCCTCGCCGTCGGCGGCCTGCAGCGTTTCATAGCCGTGCTTGGACAACCGGGTGACGAGGATATCCCGGTTGGTCTCATTATCGTCGACGATGAGAATACGAGCCGGATTGTGCATGAGATTTCGGAACGCTAGGGCAAGAACTCTTTGATTTTGGCGAGCAGCTGGCGCGGACTGTAAGGTTTGGTGACATAGGCATCGCAGCCGGCGGCATGCGCTTTGCCGTCGTCGCCGCTCAAAGCATACGACGTGACGACAATGATCGGGATCTTTTTCAGCTCCGGATCGGCTTTGATGCGGCGAGTGGCTTCATAGCCGTCCATCAACGGCAACTGGATATCCATGAGAATGAGATCGGGGCGCTGCTCCTTGGCCGCGACGACGCCGGCCTCGCCATCCCAGGCTTCGGTCATCTCATAACCGACGCTGCCCAACAGGTCGCGGAGAATTTGTCGATTGTCTTCCTGATCCTCGACCACAAGTATGCGCTTGCTCATGCCTTCCCCGCCTGCTGTTCGACGCGCAATGGAACAGTGAAGAAAAACGTCGAGCCGCTGCCGAGCGTCGATTCGACCCATAACCGGCCGCCGTGCATTTCAACGATTCGCTTGGCAATTGCCAAGCCAAGCCCGGTACCGCCTTTCGCCTTGGTATGCGTGCTATCGGACTGCTGGAATTCTTCAAAAATCTTGGCCTGGTCGGCCTCGGCAATGCCCGGACCGGTGTCGGCCACCGCGACAGTATAGCTGCCATTGGCTGCCGAAGCCTTCATTGCGATTCCGCCGGTATCGGTGAATTTTATGGCGTTGCCGACGAGGTTGAGCAGCACCTGCGACAGACGCCGTTCATCGCCCCGCGCGGCGGGCAAATTCGGCGCCACTTCGAGCTTGAAGTTCAGTTTCTTGTTGCCGGCCAGCGGCTCGACTGCGACATAGACGCCCTGCATCATGTCCTTGATCGAATAGTCATTGAGCGAAAGCACGAGCTGCCCCGCCTCGATCTTGGACAGGTCGAGCACGTCGTTGATCAGCCCCAGAAGGTGCTTGCCGTTGGTCTGGATCCGCTCGAGCACGTTGCGCATTTTCTCCGGCGCATCGCCGTAAATGCCGTCGAGGACAAGCTCGGTATAGCCGAGGATGGCATTGAGCGGCGTCCGCAATTCGTGGCTCATATTGGCGAGGAATTGCGACTTGTGCTTGCTCGCCTCCTCGACCTGGCGGCTCTTTTCCTGGATCTCCTCAAGCAGGCGGACGTTCTCGATGGCGATCACCGCCTGGTCGGCGAAGGTCGTGGCGAGCTCGATTTGTTTTTCGGTGAACGGACGTACGCTCGTACGGCTCAACGCAATGACGCCGATCGGACTGCCCTCACGTAACAGCGGAACGCCGAGCATGGTATGCAGGCCGGCAAATTGTGCTGCCTCCTGGAATTCATATTCGGGATCGGTCTGAACATCGGCAACATGTACGACCTGTCGTTCGTCGGCGGTGCGTCCGGCAATCGACCCACGCCGCGCCGGGATTGGATGCTGCGCCATGAATTGATTGAACTCGGACGAATAGCCGTAGCTGGCAACTTGGCGATACTTTTCGCCGGTCTGCCGGTTGATCGACGCCATGTCCGCATCACACAGCCGGGCCGCGGATTCGACGAGCGTATCGAGGACCGATTGCAGATCGAAGGTCGAGCGGCCGATGATCTTGAGCACTTCCGCCGTCGCCGTCTGCTGATCCAGCGATTCCGAAAGTTCACGGGTGCGTTGCTGCTCGGCGTCGAACAAGCGAACGTTCTCGATCGCGATCGCCGCCTGATCGGCAAAGGTTGTAAGGAGAGCAACGTCCTTCTGCTCGAATGGCCTTACTTCGGTTCGGCGGATCAGGATGCAGCCCAGGGCGCGACCTTCGCGCATCAACGGCACAGCGAGAATGCTTCGGTGCCCGAATTTGCGCGCGAATTCGCGTCCACGCGCGAACTCGTCGCCTGCGGCTTGCTGGTCCTCGAGCTGTATCGGCTCCATATCGCAAATGGCGCGGCCCATCACGGTCGAACGATCGAGCGGCACATCGCCGATATCGCGCGCGAGTTCGCCGAAAACCGCGCCAGTCCGTAACACATTGCCGTCCAGCAGGATGATGTCGACGACTTGCGCTTTACAGATGCGGGCCGCGTGTTCGGCTACCGAGTTGAGCACCGGTTGCACGTCATCGGGCGAATTCGAGATCACGCGCAGGATTTCGCTGATCGCCGTCTGTTGCTCGAGCGACTCGCTGAGCTCGGCGGTGCGCTGCTCGACCTTGTTCTCGAGGTCGGCGTAGGATTCCTGCAGCTTGCCGGCCATGTCATTGAACTGATTGGCCAGCGCTTCGACTTCGTCGCCGCTCTTGATGGTGATACGCTGGCCGAGATCGCCGCGGCCGATGCGCGCCGCGCCCGCACGCAGCGCCTGGATCGGCACCACCATCCGACCGGCGAGGAACATGCCGGCGATGAAGGCGAGCGCCAACGCGCCGAGCAAAACGTAACCAGTACGCAGGATCGACTGGTAAAGCGGCGCATAAGCCTCTTCGATCGGAGTCTCGACGAACACGAACCAGCCGAGCGGGTTCACCGGCGCGTAGGCCGTCAGCACTTTGTGGCCGCCGATGTCGTCGGCTTCCTGAACCGCCTCTGTCGCCGCGTGCGCCCGCGCGCCGCGCACCTGCGCCAAGCGCGACATGTCGGTGTTGCGCAACACCAGGCTGATATCGGGATGAGCGATCAGCCGCCCGGCGGAATCGACGACATAGGCACGGCCGTGCTCGCCGACTTTGATCTTGGACACCACGTCCCAGATCAGCTTGAGATTGACCTGTGCGATGCTCACCCCGGTGTCGCGCCGGGTGCCCGCAAGCGACAGCGTCATGTACGGCTCGGATTCGCGGCGAAAGTAAACCGGCCCGTAATAGACTTTATGCGCCACGGCTTGCGTGAATTCCGGCTTCTGCGAGTAGTCGATACCGCTGCCGACCACGTCCATTGTCAGGCGCGACACTTTGAGCTGCTCGTGACCCGCAGCATCGATCTGCGCGAGTTCGGTGATCGCCGGCACCTGGCGCAAAAGCCGCAACGCATCGAAGCGCCGCTGATCGAGCGTGCCGTCGGTCCAGGGCAGCTGCGTGGTCCAGCCCACTTGGCTTTCGATTTGGGTGATGAACTCTTCGATCTTGTCGGCGGCGGCAACCGCCTGTTGCTCCTGGATGCCGATCAAGGAGGCTTTGTGCTCTTGATAGGAGAACAGGACTTCGAAGCCGCCGTTGGCCACCAGCGCCAGCACGACCACGGTGACGAATAGAAGCGTGTATTTGAAAAATAGCCGGCTGCGCACGATTGAAGCGCGGACGCCCGAACGGGCGCCGGAGCGATCCGCCAGATCAGCTGTTCGTCCGCCGCTTTTTTGGTCGACGTCGGCTTTCATTGCAGCATCTTAGCAGGTTTTCGCCCTTGCTTGCGGGGACGCGGCGCTTGAAACGATCCGGCAACGAGGTAGTGCGAGCAGGCCCGGCGGCGTGACACGTCCGCGCAGTTCCAGCGGCCTTCCTCTCCGGTGGCGGGGCAGCCCGATCTCACTCGATCACCTCGTCGGCGCGCGCGAGCAGCGCGGCGGAAAGTTCAAGCCCGATCGCGCGAGCCGTTTTCAGATTGACCACCAAGCCGAACGAAACCGGCTGCTCGATGGGAAGCTCGCCGGGTTTGGCGCCGTGAAGGATTTTATCGACGTACCGGGCGCCGCGGCGGAACAGATCCGCCAGGCTGGTGCCGTAGGACATCAACCCGCCTTCGACGACATTGCGCCGGAGCTGGAACATTCCCGCAATCCGGTTCTTCAAGAGAAAATCGATGACCTCGGCCATATGCATCTGATGCAGCGAGTCGCCGGTCGTGAGCACGACGTCCGGCCGGTTCGAGGCCATCGCAGCAAATACCTGCGGAAAATCATCGGCGGAGCGCGCTTCAAAAGGCGTCAGGCTCATTCCGAAAAACGGCGTCGTCCTCCACATCTCATCTACCATCGCGACGGTTGATACATTGTTCGGATTCCAAAGCAAAGCCAGGCGTTTGGCGTTGGGAATGGCGTCACGCAAAACCTGGAGCCGTTTGGTGACGATATCCGGACCGAGGATCGTATTGCCGGTGATGTTGCCGCCGGGATGGGCGAAATTGGCGACCAGCCCCGCGGCGACCGGATCGCCGACCCCGATAGCAACGACGGGAATGGATTTACTGGCGTGCTGCGCGGCCTGAGCCGCCGGCGTGCCGTAGGCCGCGATAATGTCGACCGGCAACTGCGCCAATTCGCGCGCCGCCGCGCCGAGCCGGTCGGGCATGCCGTCGGCCCGGCGATAGTCGAAGGCGATGTTGCGGCCCTCGACGTAATTGAGCTCGCGCAGCTCTTGACGAAATGCCTCCCAATCCGGGCCATCGTCGATGATGCCGACGCGCGCGATTTTTGCCGCGGCCGGATGCGCCGGCGGCCACGTGGCGGCGGCCGCAGCGGCTGCGGCTCCGCCGGTCAAAGTTATGATTTGTCTGCGATTCATCGGCTGGTCTCGGCCGCGGCCACGAGGCTAGCACATTCAGCCCCGCTGCACCCCTTTGCCCCCGCATTGCATTCGAGCGCCGGACCGCAGCAGTGGCTTGTCGCGCGGCGCACTCAGGCGGCCGCGCCAGAAGACGCCGTGTCGCGATGGGATATCTCGACCACGCGCGCGCGCGCGGCCAGCGCGTCTACCAGCGCGTCGGCTTTGGCCTTGTTCGCGCTGTCGAGATTGGCGTCCCATTCGTCGAGCAGATAAACCTTGGCGTCAGTGGAGTTGACGATTTCCTCAAGCGATTTGAGCTGACGCTCGCCGGAGGAGAAACCGAGCTTTTTGTCCATCGATTCGGCGACGACCACGACATCGTCTTCGTCGTCGCCCTCGACGTCGACCGGCACGACGCCGCCGGTGAACTGAAAAGCGAGACGGTCCGTGGTCGGCCAATAATAAGCGCGTTGTTTCATCTCGGTCTTGAGACTAGCCAGCAGCGAAGACTTTCCGGTGCCGTTGGCGCCCCGCACATTGATACGGCCAGTCGGATGCGCACAAGCGATGCGCAGCGCGTCGCCCAACGACGACACCACGTTGGCGTGATCGCCCTCGCGCAAGACCAGCCGGTCGAACTTGATGCGATCGTCGAATTCCGCCTCCGGTTCGGGCAGCATGTTGGCGGCGACGCCGCCGAACCGCGTCCAGATCGCGATGAAGTCGTTCCAGCCGGTAGCGAGCAGATGCAATTCGTAGGTCATTTCAATCTGCCGCGGCAGCGTGGTGGCGAGACCCACCAGCAGAACCGTGTCGTCCGAATTTTGCAGCGCCACCACGCTGATGGTCGCGAACACGATCGCCAGACTGACGATCCCGCTCATCGCGCTCATGCCCTCGCGCGCGACGATGGCGCGGATCTGCGCGACCAAGCCCTCGCGCAGGCGTTTCTTGAATTCCGCCAGCCAGAGCCGCAGATTGTACCTGTTGCCGGAAAAGACGTTGTCCCACGCGGTGTAGCCTTGCGCGGTGACGCGATTGTTCATGCGCTGGTTTTCGAGATAGGCATTCGCGATCGGCGTTTGCAGGATCCACTGCATCAACAACAGCGCGCCCAATGCCCCTACATAGGCAAACGGCAGGCTGACATCGATTTCGGCACCGAGCACGAGCGCATTGAACACGAGCCCAAGAAAAAGCTTCAGCGCAAACTCGAGCTCGTACATCAGGCTGAAGAAACACTGAAACGTCTCGCCGGTGAGGAATGGTTCGACCTGTTCGCGTGCGGGCTTCTCGTTCAGCAGCTTGACCTTGCCGCGGTTCTCGCGGGCAAAACGCAGCATGAACTTGCCGAAGCCGCGATAACCGGCGCGCTCAGCGAAAATCCAGCTGATCACGCCGACGACATAGGAAGCTGATTGCGCTGTGAGGATCCAAATCAGATCCGAAAGCAGGAATTGGCCGATCGCGACCTTGCGTCCGGCATTGATGACAAGCCACGTCGTCGCCGCGGCGAGCATAGCCTCAGCCACCATCAGGGTTAGCATCACGAATAGCGATGGCGAGACTAGATAGCTGGCCAGCTCCAAGCGTGAAATCTGCCGTTTCATAGCCGTCCCGGATCAAGCCGCCGCGGCACGCGGTCGCGAGTCGCGGGCGCAGTTTAACGGCATACGCCCGCAAATTTAAGCATCAGCTGCTCGCCGGGACCGCAGATCTCGCAGTTAATCAAAGGCGTTAACCAGAGGCCCCCACGGCCCTGGATATGTAATTTCGGCTGGCCGAGAGCGCTATCGCGGCGTAATCATTATGTCAGAATAAAAGGGAAACGCGTCGCGGGGTTGATGGTGGTTTTCAAGCCCGTCGTGAGAAACTTCGTTCATTTTGTCGGGCCGCTGCGGCGGTTCGGCGCGTCGCATTCGGCGCGGATGTCGGTGCTTGTCCTCGGCTTGGCGGCGTTGACCGCCTACACCGTGCCCGATTTGCAACGAGCGGCCGGCGGTTGGCTGATTGCATGCCTGTGGTCCTGCCTCGGCTACTTTGCCGTCGATGGCGTGGTGCGCGCCAACGCGGCGATCCGCGGCGGAAAAATCTGGTCGCACATTTGCTCGATTACCGGATTTATCGATCTGATTGCGGTGATCGCCGTTCCCATCGCGCTCCTGTGCGGCGTGCCGCAGGCGACTGCTTGGCTGTTGGCGTCATTGTGGGTCCTCAAACTGGCGCAGGATTCGCCGGGCTTCGCCCAGCTGCAGCGCGTGTTCGTCGTGGAAGCCAAAGCCCTGGCGAGCGTGTTCGCGCTATTTTTGATCGTGCTGTTCCTGTCGTCGGCCGCAATGTTCCTGATCGAGCGCCAGGCGCAGCCGACAGCGTTCAACTCGCTGCCGCAGGCCTTGTGGTGGGCTGTGGTGACGCTGACGACGACCGGATACGGCGACAAGGTGCCGATCACCGACCTTGGCCGCCTGCTTGGTGGACTCGTGATGATTTGCGGCATCGCCACATTCGGATTGTCGACCGGTATCCTGGCCACCGGCTTTGCCGCTGAAACCCGACGGCGCAACTTCATCCGTACCTGGGATCTCGTCAGCAAGGTGCCGTTCTTCCAGTCGCTCGATCCGGCGGCGATCACCGAGATCACTCACCTTTTGCGCCTCCTGGAGTTGCCGGAACGCACCGCAATCATCCGCCGCGGCAAGATCGGCGATTGCATGTATTTTATTGCCGGCGGCGAAGTGCAGGTCGACGTCAAGCCGGCGCCGGTGCGGCTCGGGCCCGGCGCGTTTTTTGGCGAGCTCGCTTTGCTCGGCGATTCGGTGCGTAGCGCCAATGTCACCACGACCATGCCGTCGACGCTCCTGATCCTCGATCTCGCCGATTTCCGCACATTCACCGCAAACCACCCCGATCTCAAACGCGCGATCGACGCCGAGGCGCAGCGCCGTATGAGCGAAAATCAAGAAATCCGCGAACGCCAGCGCTTCGGCGGCGCCGGGCCGGGTTGAGCAAAGAATGCAGCGTCAACCGGCGATGCCGCGGTAAACGGGACAATAATCAAGGCGCGCGACGACTTGACGAATTGAGGCGTTTAGCCCTCAATCCGGCGCTTTTCGATGGGGGTTAAGCCGATATCTGCAAACAAACCGGCGCGGACCAGCTGATGGCAGAGCGGATTGCATTGATTACCGGCGCGACCGGCCAGGACGGCGGCTACCTCGCCGAGTTCCTGCTGGACAAGGGCTACGTCGTTCACGGCATCAAGCGGCGGTCATCGTCGTTCAACACCGCGCGCGTCGACCATCTTTACCAGGACCCGCACGGAGCAGGCGTAAAGTTCTTTCTGCACTACGGCGACATGACCGATTCGACGAATCTCATCCGCATCATTCAGGAAGTGCAACCCACCGAGATTTACAATCTCGCGGCGCAAAGCCACGTTCGCGTCTCGTTCGAGACACCGGAATACACCGCCAACGCCGATGCGCTCGGCGCGCTGCGCCTGCTCGAAGCCATCAGGATCCTTCGTCTCGAAGACAAAGTTCGATTCTACCAGGCCTCGACCTCGGAGCTTTACGGTTTGGCGCAGGAGGTGCCGCAGCGAGAAACCACGCCGTTTTATCCGCGCTCGCCTTATGCCGCGGCGAAGCTCTATGCCTATTGGATCACGATCAATTATCGCGAAGCCTACGGCATGCATGCCTCCAACGGCATCCTGTTCAATCACGAAGGACCGACACGCGGCGAAACCTTCGTGACCCGCAAGATCACCCGCGGCGTTGCCGCGATCGAGCTTGGCCTGCAGAACAAGCTGTTTCTCGGCAACCTTTCGGCTAGGCGCGATTGGGGCCACGCCCGCGACTATGTCGAGGGTATGTGGCTCATCGTCCAGCAACCTGAACCAGACGACTACGTGCTGGCGACCGGCGAAGAGCATTCGGTTCGCGAATTCGCTGAAAGGGCTTTCGCCTGCATCGGCCGGACCATCGAATGGCGCGGCTCGGGGTTGAAAGAGCAAGGCCTTGATAAGCGCGATGGCCGTGTGCTCATTGAAGTCGATCCGCGCTACTTTCGACCGACGGAAACCGACGCGTTGCTCGGCGATCCGAGCAAGGCGCGCCAGCGGCTCGGCTGGCGGCACAAAGTGAGCTTCGATGAGCTGGTGCGCGAAATGGTCGAGTCGGATCTGGCGGAAATGCGCCGCGACGGCGGCGTTCGCAACGTGCACGATTAGCCGATGAGCACCCCGGTTCTTTTCGAATTGCGCGGCAAGCGCGTCTATGTCGCCGGCCATGCTGGCATGGTGGGCGCCGCCATTGTGCGGCGGCTCGAGCGCGAACAATGCAAAATAATCACGGCGACGCGGGGAGACGTTGACCTGCGGCGCTCCGAAGCGGTCGAGACGTTCATGGCGCAAGCCAAGCCTGATGCCGTATTTGTTGCCGCCGGCAAGGTCGGCGGTATTCTCGCCAACAGTGCGTTTCCGGCCGACTTCATCGCCGACAATCTTGCCATCGCCTACAATACCATTCACGCGGCCCATCGCTGCGGCGTGCGCAAGCTCCTCTATCTCGGTTCGTCGTGCATCTATCCGCGGCTGGCGCCGCAGCCGATGGCGCCGCAAATGCTGCTGTCGGGGCCGCTTGAGCCGAGCAATCAATGGTACGCAGTGGCAAAGATCGCCGGCATCAAATTATGCGAAGCCTTTCGGCTGCAGCACGACGCCGATTTTGTTTCGCTGATGCCGACGAATCTTTATGGCCCGGGCGACAACTATCATCCGCAAGACAGTCACGTTCCCGCTGCCTTGCTGCGCCGTTTTCACGAAGCCAAGCTTGCCGGCAGTCCAACCGCGACCGTTTGGGGCACCGGAACGCCGCGCCGCGAATTCCTCGCGGTGGACGACCTGGCGGATGCATGCGTCTTCGTCATGAAGTCCTATTCGGACCTGGAATTTCTCAATGTCGGAACCGGCGAGGACATCACCATCGCTGA
>JBQCCX010000098.1:0-2092 GCA_051961815.1 Xanthobacteraceae bacterium | reverse complement strand
CGACCCAGCCCGCGGCATGGGCGCCGTGCGTGCGCGCGCTAAGCGGCTGAAAGCCGCGCAGACCGTCGAGGGCCCGTTCCAGCGCCGATTGGCTAATCGATCGTGCCGCGGGTACTTGTGCCGCGGCGGAGGGGACATCGGCCAAATCTTCGACGCCGCAAATACCGCAACTGGTGTGTCCGCGCAGCGAGCGCCGGCGATGATGCCGGAGAAAGCCGTGAAGCGCACCCGGTGCGAGCGCGATGTCGAGGACAATGCCGTCATCGCGCCGCGCGGCATTGATTTCTTTAATCTCGTCGAAGCAGCTGATGATGCCCTGCGCCATCGAGAACCCGGCGGCAAAGTCGTCGAGGTCAAGCGGGGTGGCCATCATCACCGCATGGGCGATGCCGCTATAGTGGATCGCCACAGGCGTTTCTTCGGCGACGTCGAGGCCGCGCTCGTTGAGGCCCGGGCCGACCCGGTGCAGGGCGGTGACGGAGCGCCAGGTTTGAGCGGTCTGAAAGCTTTCGTCGGCGAGGCTCATTTGCAATTAAAACCAAAGCCCGCGTGAAGCGTTCCGCTACAGCCAGGCGCGGCAATCCGACTCGCCGTCATGCATCCGACATTGACAGCGCCCGAGCCAGCTTTGACAATTTGGAATGCAGATCACCGCCGCCATCGTCAGCGAACGTTCGGCACCCTTCGCACTGGAAAAACTGGAGCTCTGCGATCCGCGCCCGGACGAAGTCATCGTCCGTGTGGTGGCGAGCGGCATGTGCCAGACCGATCTGCATGGCCGGGACGGCTATTTCGCTTCGCCTTACCCCGCGGTCTACGGTCATGAGGGCGCCGGCGTGGTGCACGCGATCGGCAGCGCAGTCCGCTCGTTGGCGCCCGGCGATCACGTCGTCATGTCATTTCCGTGGTGCGGAACCTGTCCCAACTGTCAGCAGCATAAATATTGCTACTGCATGCACGGACGCCGTCTGAAAATGCACGGCAGGCGCGCCGACGGCTCCACTCTGATGTCGAGAAATGGCGCGCCGGTCTACAGCGCCTTCTTTCAACAGTCTTCGTTCGGCACGTATGCGCTCACCCAGGAGCGCTATGCAGTGAAAGTCCGCAAAGACGCGCCGCTGGAAGCTTTGGGGCCGTTGGCCTGCAGTGGCCAGACCGGGGCCGGGGCCGTTCTCAATGCCATGCAACCGCAACCCGGCGACAGTCTCGCTGTCTTCGGTGTCGGCGCGGTCGGATTGTCGGCGCTGATGGCGGCGAAAATTGCCGGCTGCGATCCAATTATCGCCGTCGATGTGCACACGCATCGGCTGGCGCTGGCGCGCGAACTCGGCGCAACCCATGCAATCGATCACACCGGCCGCGATAAAATAGTTGATGACGTTCGCGCCATCGCGCCGGGCGGCGTGCGCTATGCGGTCGAGACCTCTGCGTTGCCGGTCGTCTTCCGGGAGGCCATCGAGGCGTTAATGCCGGGCGGGACCTGTGTGTTGCTCGGCAGTGCTCCGCCGGGCACCGACGTGGCGATCGAGATGCCGTTTTTGCAGCAAGGCCGCATCGTGCGGGGGGTCGTGCAAGGCGAGAGCTTGCCCAAAGAGTTCATTCCGCGCCTTGTCGATCTCGTCGTTGCCGGCAAATTTCCAATTCACAAGATGATCAAATTCTACGACTTCGCCGACATTAATCTCGCGGCGAAAGAATCCTCGGCCGGGATCGCGATCAAACCGGTGCTGCGGATTGGATGATAGAGGTCAGCTGTGAAATGCCAGCAGCCAGATCTCGGGCTGTCCGGCCTCTGACGTCAGTCGTCTGACATCAATTTTTCGACGGCCGGCCCAAGAGATTCGCCATCTCCTGCTCAAGCGTGTCGTAGATGGCGGTCTTGTTTTGATTGGGCTTGTTGGCCTCAGGCGCAGCCGGCCGTTGCTCGGCGACGCGGGCATTGCGCGGCGGCGGAGCTTGCAATGCATCCCCGCGCGGTGCCTGATCGGGCGACGCCGTCGGACGCGCCTGAGCGGCGGGCGCGCGTGCCTCGCCACCGGGCTTGCGCAGCGCCGCCTCCAGCCGCTGGGCCATGTCGGCGAGGTTCTGGTCG